>JBGQGH010000001.1:0-89431 GCA_041497315.1 Terriglobia bacterium
GTATTCGGAACCCTCGAGCGTGCGCCTCGCGCAGGAGGTCGTTGACGTGTTTCGCGATTACCCGGAATTCCCGGCAGGCTCCCGGCGCTGGGACGACCGTGTCTTCCATCCCGACCCGGCCACCAACGCGGTCCGGCCGCTCTCCACGTACTGGAAAGCTCCCCCAGCCTTTATCAAGTATGCTGTTTCCGCCGTACGTGCTCTGGACAACGCCGCGCTGCGAAGGGCCTTGATGGAAGTCCTGGGACGCGAGGAAGGTTTGCGTCCCTCCCCCGACGCTGCCGATGAGGCCCTGATGTGAACGCCCAAGCGTTGCGAGTTGCGTTGTTTCCGGACGCCTACCACGAGATAGACGGCGTCGCGAATACCAGCCGGCAGTTCGCCGCGTTCGCGAAACGCCATGGGCTTCCGTTTCTCATTGTCCACGCCGGCCCGCACAATGAGATCGTGACGCAAGGGTCGCTCACCAGAATACAACTTCGACGGAGCAAGCTCAGCCTCCCGCTCGACCGGGACCACAAATACGACCTTCTTTTCTTCAAGCATTATCGGCATTTGAAACCTTTGCTCCGCGAATTCAATCCTGACGTGATCCATATCACCGGGCCGAGCGATCTGGGCTCTCTCGGGGCGCTGCTTGCCCACAAGCTTCACATCCCGCTCGCCGCCTCTTGGCAAACGAATCTCCATCTGTATGCTCGGACCCGTCTGGCGGCGCGGATGTCATTCTGTCCGAAGGCGTTGTCCACTCCAATCCTCAACGCTGTTGAGCGTTGGAGCTTCCGGGCTGCCGCGCGCTTCTACCATATTCCCCGGCTTCTATTTGCGCCGAACCCGGAAGTAGTCGAATTGCTGGAGAGAGCTACCGGCAAGCCTTGCTCTCCGATGCCCCACAGCGTCGATACCGCGATTTTTAGCCCGGCGTTCCGCGATCGCAAAGGAGGCCCGTTCAGGCTGGGCTATGTGGGACGCCTCACTGCGGAAAAGAACGTGCGCACCCTCGCGCGGCTCGAGCAGGCGCTCCTCGCCAGAGGCCACCGGGAATTTCGGATGGTGATCGTGGGCGGTGGTGCGGAGGAGGGCTGGCTTCGAAAGAATATGACCCACGCTGAATTCACCGGCGTGCTCACAGGCAGAGAACTGTCCCGTGCATACGCCAACCTGGATCTGCTGGTCTTCCCGTCCGAAACCGACACTTTCGGGCTTGTCGTACTCGAGGCGCTCGCTTCAGGGGTTCCTGCTGTGGTCACGGCGCGCGGAGGGCCGAAGTACACGGTACAAAATGGCAGAACCGGATATGTCGCCGACAACTTCGATGAATTTGTCGCCTGCACAGAGTTCTTGCTGACCCAGCCGGACTTGGTTTCCTCGATGCGCACCAAGGCGCGTGATTACGCTCTGTCAACTTCCTGGGAGCCGATTTTCGAGGGCATGTACAACGCCTACGAACAGTGCCTACATGCTGGAGATGTCGTCGCCAGCGATGCTATTCCAGATCCTGCAAGACTGGTCTGACCGGCGATCCTCAGAATCACTTGAGATGAGACTCTACCATCACACGACATTGGACCTAGCCGAAGTAATATTGCACAACGGATTTCTAGGAAGCGGAAACGTGATGTTGTCCAATCTTCCCTCAGACTCAGGCGCGGAAACCGCGCGCGAAAACACATTGCTGTTAGTCTTGTTAAACTTCAATGACGTTGACCTCTCGATTTATGAGCTGACGACTGAGGATGAAGAACCGCATCAATGGTGGTCAGTTCCAGCGGAAGTCGTTAACCAGCATGCTCGCGTGGTGCACATGATCTCCGACGTTGCGATAATCCAAGAGGACTTAAGAATAAAAGTAGCCGAGTTGAGTCTCATTGCGAAATTCCAGGAAGCTTTAGCAGTGTATAGAAAGAAGGTACACTTGGATGGCGGGCGGAACCCCGACATCGATATCCCGGAGCAGGAGCTATCTGACTTGGTGTCGCGGCGAAATGCGTTGGAGTCAAAACTTATTGCGATCAGCTCTCGAGAAGACTCTGCGGAGGAGAGGCAATATCAAAACCCCCGATAGGGAAAGAGACGCCAGTTCCCCAGCATGCTCCGACGAAAACGGCCCTCGGATAAACACGAGCACATCTCCCTTCTATCCCACTCTACTACCACCCCACCATCCCCCAGCGGTCATCATGAATAGAGCGTGTTAGGCGTTACCACGGAGGGTCTGGAGTGTGTTGAAAATGACCTCGAACTCCAGTGTCTGTGTAGTGGCTTATCGGAGACTGGCCCACTTCCCCGCGCCCGCGTCTATTTCCTTCTCTACGCCATCCAAGCCCTCATCTTTTTCCTGCTCCCGCGGATTCACGATTGGACGCTTTGCAGCGTCTCCTTTGCCTTGATCGGTCTGTGTTACGGCGGCGGATTCGGCACCATGCCCTCCTACACTGCCGATTTCTTTGGCTCGAAATCTATGGGAGGAATCTATGGAATTCTTCTACTGGCTTGGGGACTCGCCGCCATTCCTTCCCCCATCATGATCGCGCGCGTGCACCAGAATCTGGGCAAGTACGCCCCGGCCATCAACGTCATCACGGTCGTGATATTGTGCTCCCTCATCCTGCCCCTCCTCTCCCGCCGCCCCTCGAAGATGCCGGCCGCAGCCGCTTCAGCCGGCCAGTCGGTCTGAACAGCTCCCTTGGTCTTTGGAGCGTCAGCTTCCGGTTAGCGCGTTTATCAGGCACATGGATTAATTCCGAGTGCGCCGTAATCCGGGCACAATCCGTCCAGAGGCCTTTAACCGGCGGCCAGGAAGGACCAGCTTCTGGATGTCACTCCCCTCTGCTTTTTGGTTGACATCTTACCCAGGCATTCGTATGCTCGGGTTATATGTCTACCCAAGAAACGCAAGACCGATTGGAATTGCTGCAAGGCACTTTGGACCTGCTGATCTTGCGAACCCTCATTTTTGGATCGCAGCACGGCCAAGGAATCGCACGCGCCATCCAACAGACGTCGGATGAAGAGTTCCTGGTCGAGCACGGAGCCCTTTATCCTGCGCTCCAGCGGCTTGAGGAACGCGGCTGGATTTCCGCGAAGTGGGGAATCTCCACAACTAATCGCAAAGCCCGATTTTATTCACTGACGCCTGCAGGTCGAAGGCAACTGGTGAAAGAAACCACGAAGTGGAACCGGCTGACGGCAGCCATCGGGCGCATTCTAGAGTCTGAGGGGAGTTAGCCATGTTCCGACGCAAGCGGAGGGCCAGCGACTTCGGCGCCGAAATCGAGGCCCACATACAGTTGGAGACAGAACGCTTGCGGGAACACGGGCTAAGCGATGAAGCTGCCCATCATGCCGCTCGCCGGGCTTTCGGCAACGTGACGCACGCTCGGGAACGCTTCTACGAATCTGGCCGCGCGGTCTGGTGGGACCACTTCCGGCAGGACATCCGCTACTGCCTGCGCATGCTACACAAAAATCCCGGATTCACCGCCGTCGTGGTGCTGACGCTCGCACTCGGCATCGGTGCGAACACCGCGATTTTCAGCATCGTGTACGCCGTGCTGTTGAAACCACTGCCGTTCCCGCATCCCGGCCAGTTGGTCTTCTTGTCTGAAGCGAAACCGCAAAACGGAATCTCATCGGCGGGCGCGCCCTACGACAATTTCATCGAGATTCGTGCGCAAAACCACGTCTTCAGCGAACTCGCCGCCTTCACAACGCACGAGCTCACGCTTACCGGCCGGGGAGAACCGGCCGCCGTCGATACTGGCGACGTCACGCCGGAACTCTTCGCGCTCTTGGACACGAAGCCGGTTGTCGGCCGCGCCTTCATGACCGAAGACAACAAACAAGGCGCTCCGCCCGTGGTCATCCTCAGTGAAACCGTTTGGCGCGACCGCTTCGCCGCGGATCCGAACGTGATCGGCTCATCGGTCAGCCTCGATCATCGTCCGTACACGATCGTCGGCGTGATACCTGGCGAACCCAGCGTCATCTTCTCGCCCCGGCGAATCCAATTCTGGATTCCCGTCGCGCAGGACCCGCTCTTCGCGCCATGGATCCCGCGTCAGGGCCTGCGCTGGCTCGCCGTCATCGGACGTCTGAACCCTGGCGTTTCCGTCGCGCAAGCGCAGTCTGAAATGGACGTCGTCGCCGCGCGCCTCGCCAAGAAATTTCCCGCTGAAAATTCCGGGTGGGTCATTCGTCTCAAGCCGCTTCAGCGCGTCATTGTGGGCGACGTAAGGACCGCGCTTCTCGTCCTTTTCGGAGCCGTCGGCCTCGTGCTCCTGATCGCTTGCGCGAATATCTCAAACCTTCTCCTCGCTCGCGCCACCTCGCGCGGCAAGGAAATCGCTCTCCGCATCGCGCTTGGCGCAGGACGCGCTCGCGTCGTCCGCCAACTCCTCACCGAAAGCGCTGTCCTCGGCTTGCTCGGAGGCGCTGCGGGAGTCCTGCTCGCCTATTGGGGTGTGCACGCGCTCACCCCATTCCTCCCCGAAAACCTTCCTCAAATCCATGCCATTCGCGTCGACGCGTCTGTTATGTTCTTCGCTCTGGAGCTTGCGCTTCTCGCGAGCTTCCTCTTCGGACTCGCGCCCGCTTTTTTTGCCGTAAGGTCCAACGTGCAAGCCACTCTCAAAGAAGGCGCCGCCCATTCGAGCGAACCTGGGGCTCGCCGCTTCGCCCGCGGTTTTCTCGCTGCCGCCGAAGTCGCCCTGGCCATGGTGCTCCTCGTCGCTGCCGGCGTTCTCCTTCGCAGCTTCGCTGCGCTCACCTCCGTGAACCCCGGCTTCCGCGTCACGCACGTCGTGAAAGCGGACATCCAGCTGCCCCAATTCCAGTATTCGAAGCCCGAGCAGTGGGCCGCGTTCTCCGATGAACTGCTTCGCCGCTTGCAATCTCAGCCGGGCATGCGCGATTGCGCCATCGCCGTGCCTCTCCCGCTCAACAGGCAAGGCTCCGCCAATCTCCCCTTTGAGATCATGGACCATGCGGCGTTGCCGAAAGGCACTCCCGAAAGCGCAGATTTCGTCTCTGTCAGCCCCGCATATTTCCATGTCATGGGAATAGCGCTTCTTCGCGGCCGCGCATTCAACGAGCAGGACGTTTCGTCCGCCCCGCGCGTCACCATCATCAGTGAAACCTTTGCGCACCGCTTCTTCGCGAACGAGGACCCCATCGGCAAACAGCTCGTCTTCAGCTTTCCGCCCAATCCCGTCGTTCCGCGGCAGATTGTTGGCATCGTGCGAGACGTTCGCGATGTGTCCATCGGCCAGGATCCCGGCCCCATGATGTACGTTCCATTCAATCAGTCGCCATTTTGGGGAGCCGAACTGGTCGTGCGCAGCGAACTCAACGTGGGAAGTGTCGCCGCCACCATTCGCCAGGAAGTGCACGAGGTCGATAAAGACTTGCCCGTCACCGACGTCGTCTCCATGTCTGACCTCATCGATACTTCCGTCGCGCAGCCGCGTTTTCGTACATGGCTGCTCGGCTCGTTCGCCGTGATGGCTCTCGTTCTCGCGGCAGCCGGAATTTTCGGCGTGATCTCCTATTCCGTTTCCCGCCGGACGCATGAGATCGGAATCCGCATCACTCTCGGAGCGTCGCCTGCCAACGTCATGCGTCTCATCCTCACCGAGTCTGCGCGCCTCGTCCTCATAGGGTTAGCAGTCGGCGTTCCCCTCGCGCTCGGTCTCGGCCGTTTCCTCTCGAATCTCCTCTTCGGCATCCACGCTGCCGACCCAACCACCTTCACCGCTGTGGCGCTCCTCCTATTTACAGTCGCAACTCTAGCCGCCTACGTCCCCGCGCGCCGTGCGATGCGAGTCGATCCCATGGTCACCCTGCGGCACGAATAGTTGCGCCGGAGCGCGAGCATCGGATCCTTGCCAGAGTTCCTCCCTGGCGGGTCACGTCGTGAATGTCCGCACTGGAAAGCCGTGTCCACAAATAATCGCCCCATGCTCTACTACAGCGGTGACAGCGATTCAAACTGAGTCACTACCGGCTATCCGGAAACTTGCACACTACGCACGACATCCGCCACCTGTTTCTCCGGCCAACGGTGGTCGATGCGTTCAAGGATGAAAGCCGCCTCCTGAATCGCTTTGTCCACATAGGACTGCTCCGCAAAGTCAGGTTTGCTTTCATCCATTCGGTCGATGATTCGCCGGGCACAAAGCAGCGTAGCGGTGAACAAGATCGCGCTGCGTCTAAATCAGCGTCCGCGAAAAATCTTAGGTTTCCAGACTCCTGCGAGTAAACTTCGCGCAAGTGTTGCGTCGACCCATTGAGCCCGCACGGCTTATCGGAGATTGCCCCACTACCACGCGCCCCGCAGCGTTGACAGATTCTTCGAAATGAATGAAAGTACATCTCTTAGTTTTAGGCGGCTGCTTCCGTTCTGGCCTCAATCGAGTCCCCGTTCGATGACCGGTCAGCTCGCCTTGTTGTTCAAACGTGTGAATGCTCGTCGGCAGCTACGCGCGAGCCTTGTCAGGAGTTCGGCACGATGTCCAGCGAACCCAGTCCTCTCGAACGCACCATCTCCCACTTCAAGATTCTTGAAAAAGTGGGTGGCGGTGGCATGGGCGTCGTCTTCAAAGCCAAGGACACTCGCTTGGGCCGCAATGTCGCGCTGAAATTCTTGCCGGACGATATCTCTCACGATCCCCAGGCCATCGAACGCTTCCGCCGCGAAGCTCGTTCCGCTTCCGCGCTCAATCATCCCAACATCTGCACGATTCACGACATTGACGAGTTCGAGGGCCGCCCCTTCATCGCCATGGAGCTACTCGAGGGCCAGACGCTCAAGCACCGCCTCGAGGGCCGCGCGCTTGACACCAGTGAACTCATCGACATCGGCATCCAGGTTGCCGACGGCCTCGACGCTGCACACGCCAAGGGCATCGTCCATCGTGACATCAAGCCCGCCAATATTTTTCTCACCGAGCGTGGCCAGGTCAAAATCCTCGATTTCGGCCTCGCCAAGCTGTCTGGAGCGCGCCACCATACCGCCGAGTCCGTCGGCGCCACCGCAGGCCCCACCCGCGTCGAACTCCCCGGTGAGGCCGATCTCACCAGTCCGGGCAGCTCGGTGGGCACCGTCGCCTACATGTCGCCCGAACAGGCCCGCGGGGAAGAACTGGACGCGCGCTCGGATCTCTTCTCGCTCGGCGTCGCCCTCTACGAAATGGCCACCGGCGTCGTCCCCTTTACCGGCTCGACCACAGCCGTAATTTTCAACGGCATCCTGAACGTGACCCCGAAACCCGCGACGTCGCTGAATGCTCGTCTTCCTGAAGCTCTCGACGCCATCTTGAACAAGGCCCTCGAAAAAGATCGCGACCTCCGCTGTCAGAGTGCCGCGGAACTTCGCGCGGACTTGAAACGTCTTAAACGCGACATCGATTCCAGCCGCCGCCCCTCCGCGGAAAAAACGGCTTCGAGTTCGGACTCGCAAAAATTTCCCGCCGTCGCACCACAAAAATCCGTCGCCGTTCTCTACTTCGAAAACCAGAGCGGCGCGAAGGAAGACGAATACTTCCGCGACGGCATCACCGAAGACATCATCACCGAACTTTCCAAGATCAGTCAGATCGTCATCTTCCCCCGCTCGGAAATGCTCGCCTTCCGCGATAAATCCGTTACCGCGCCGCAAGTCGGCCAGCAGTTGGGCGCCTCCTACGTCCTCGAAGGCTCGATTCGCCGCGCAGGCAATCGAGTTCGAATCACCGCCCAGCTCGTCGAAGCCGCCACGCGCCACTCCATCTGGGCCGAGCGCTATGACCGCCAGCTCGAGGACGTTTTCGCCATTCAGGACGAAATCGCGCGCAGCATCGCCCAGGCGCTCCGCATCACGCTCACTCCGCAGGAAGACAAAACCATCGGCAAAAAACCGACCGAAAATCTCCAGGCCTATGATTTCTTCCTTCGCGGCCGCGCCTATACGCGCCGCCAGGACGTCAATTACGCGCTCCAGATGTTCGAACAAGCCATCAAGCTCGATTCGAATTTCGCCCTCGCGCACGCCGGCATCGCCCATCTCTGCGGCCTCATCTACGAGCTCCGCGAGCAGAGTCCCAAATGGATCGAGCGCGGCCTGGCCGCCTGCGACCGCGCCACCGCGCTCGCGCCCGATCTCCCCGAGGTGCTTGTCGCGCGCGCCCGCATCTTTTTCGCTCAGAAAAAATACGATGAAGCCGCGCTCTCCGCGCGCCGCGCCATCGAACGCAAACCGGATTGCGAAGGCTCCTGGAATATTCTCGGCCGCGCGTATTTTTCCGCCGGGCGTTTCGAAGAAGCCGTCGCCCTTGTCGATCGCGCCATCGAATCCAACGGGGATGATTACAACGTGTACGTTCCTTACACGCTTTCCCTCTTGCGCGTCGGCCGCAAAATTGACGCCGATCGCCTCCGCGAAAAAATGATGCTGGCGCTCCGAAAACAGTTGGAACTCGTCCCCGAAGACGTTCGCGCCCGAATTCTTCTCGCCAACGTCCTCGCTTCCACGGGTGACGCCGATGAATCCACGCGCCATCTCGAAATCGCCGTCGCCCTCCGCCCCGACGACGGCAACACGCTCTACAACGCCGCCTGCACCTACGGCATCCTGCTGAAAAAATCCGAAACTCTCGATATGCTTCGAAAGGCGCGCGCGGCTGGCTATTCGAACATGGATTGGTGGTCCCAGGATCCCGACCTCGCCTGCGTCCACGACGATCCTGAATTCCTCCGCCTCATCGGCCGCGAGCCCTCTGGTAACCCTTGATGCCCGCCCCCACTGGCACGATGAAGGCCCTGCGCAAGGTGCGCGCCGGCAGTGGCGCGCAGCTAGAGGCGGTCAGCGTGCCGACCATCGGGCCGCGGGACGTACTCGTGCGGGTGCGCGCGGCGTCCATCTGCGGCACTGACCTGCACATCTACGGGTGGGACACGTGGTCGGCGTCGCGCATCCACCCGCCGATGACGTTCGGCCACGAGTTCTGCGGCACCGTGGAGCGAGTGGGCGAGGAAGTGACCGCGGTGAAGGCGGGAGACTTCGTCAGCGCGGAGATGCACATCGCGGACGGAACGTGCCGAGCGTGCCGCGCGGGGCAAACGCACCTCTGCCAAAACGTGAAAATTATTGGAATTGATCTGGATGGATGCTTCGCGGAATACGTGCGGATACCGGCCAGCAACATCTGGAAAATCGATCCCGCCATCCCGGAGCACTACGGCGCGATCATGGATCCCCTCGGCAACGCCGTACACACCGTACTGGCCGGAGAAATCGCCGGCCAAACCGTGGCCGTCACCGGCTGCGGGCCCATCGGCCTGATGGCCATCGCCGTGGCCAAAGCCTGCGGCTGCGGCACCATCTTCGCGACCGAAGTGACCCCGCACCGGCGCGCAATCGCCAAGAAAATGGGCGCGGACGAAGCGCTCGACCCGTCACAAGGCGACGTCGTCGCTCACGTGCGCGCGGCCACCGACGGCGCCGGCGTGGACGTCCTACTCGAAATGAGCGGCAACGCCACCGCGATCCGCCAGGGCTTCCAGATGCTGCGCAACGGCGGGCGCGCATCGCTGCTGGGCCTCGCTTCGCAGCCGGTCACATTCGATCTCGTCACCGACGTCATCTTCAAAGGCGCCACGGTGCAGGGCATCTACGGCCGAAAAATGTTCGAGACCTGGGTGCAGATGACCGCGCTGCTCAAGTCCGGCCGGCTGAACCTCGAGCCGCTCTTCAAGGAACGTTTCGCGCTGGACCGCTTCGCCGACGCGTTCACGCTGTTGCAGGGCGGCCGCGCGGAGAAGGTGCTGTTCTATCCCAACGGCAATCTCCGGTAGCCCCTGCCTTACCTAACGTCTGTGATTCTGAGCGAAGCGAAGAATCTCTCTTCTCCTTGCGCCCTCCCCGCTCCATGCTGTCATTCCGACGACCGAAGGGAGGAGGAATCCCACTTATCCTCGCGCCCACGTTGTCGTTCCGAATCCCGTCCTGCTCTTGCAGGACGGGTGAGGAATCTCTCGTCGCCTTGTGACGAGGACACTCTTTCTCTCCGCCTTGCGGAGAATTTCTCTCCGCCTCTCGCCTCCAGCCGGTCATCGGGTGAGATCCCTCGTCGGTCGTGAAAACGACCTCGCTCGGGATGACAACCGCAATTCGTTCCCTTTATTTTCAATCACTTACGAACTCTCTGGTGTACCCCCTACCCCCCTACTTTTCGTATGTGAAGGCGCCTAAGGACTTACGTCCTCACTATCTCGTATGTGATGGCGCGTAAAGACTTACGCCTCACCCAGCATGCGCCGCCCGGATCGGTGGTTATACAAGGGTTACCCTTTCCGACCCCCCTCCCCCATTTTGCGTAAGAGTGGCAAACAAAGGACTTTAAGTCCTTTATATTTGTAAGAGTGGCATCTAAAGGACTTACGGCCCTCAATCCCCCAAATTCAGGCGCGTCCCGCTGAGAATCCGAGCTGCCTGCCAATCTCGATGGAGGGCCGAACATCCCCTCACCCGCCTATACTAAGGGCGGGCTGCTCGTCCAGCCGAGGCGCTATTATTATTTTAACATGCCTGGTAGGTCCTGTCCACGTATTCACGCGTGAGTACACACCTTGCAGGCTGTATAATCTGTAGTCCGAACCCATGCCCGATACACCTGAAGCCCGAGCAAGAGAGACAATCGACAAACTCCTCGCCGATGCCGGCTGGATCGTCCAATCCCGCGATGAAGCAAACGTCAGCGCGGGGCGCGGAGTCGCAATCCGGGAATTCCCATTAAAGTCCGGTTATGGCGAGGCGGATTACTTGCTCTACGTCGATGGTGCGCCCGCCGGAGTCGTAGAAGCAAAAAAAGAGGGCGAAACACTGACAAGCCACGAAATTCAGACCGAGAAGTACAGCGTCGGCCTGCCCGATGAGTTGAAGCCCTACCGAAAGCCGCTCCCATTCTGTTACCAAAGCACTGGGATCGAAACACGTTTCACAAATCTGATGGAGCCCGATGCTCGCAGTCGTCCGGTTTTCTCTTTCCATCGGCCTGAGACATTCGCGGATTGGCTCATGGAGGAAGCGAAAACTCCGGGCTCAACTCTTCGCGCGCGCCTCAAACATTTGCCGCTGCTCATCGAAGAGAATCTCTGGCCTGCCCAAGTCCGCGCCATCAAGGGACTCGAAAAATCTTTGGCTGAGGGCCGTCCGCGCGCCCTTATCCAAATGGCCAGCGGCGGCGGCAAAACATTTACGGCCTGCAATTCTTGCTACCGTCTCATCAAACACGCAGGGGCGCGGAGGATTCTGTTCCTGACGGACCGTTCAACGCTCGGCAGGCAGGCCAAGAAGGAATTCGAGCAGTTTTCGACGCCCGAAGAACATCGCAAGTTCACCGAGCTTTATAACGTCCAGCACTTGCAATCGAACAAACTCGATTCCGTCGGCAGGGTCTGCGTCACCACTATCCAGCGGCTTTACTCCATGCTGAAGGGTGAAGCCGAGCTCGATGCCCAACTCGAAGAAGCACCACTCGGTGATTTGGCGAGCTTCATCAAAGAACCGCCGCCCGTCATCTACAATCCCGCCATCCCCATTGAGTTCTTTGATCTCATCATCGTGGACGAGTGTCATCGTTCGATCTACAACCTCTGGCGTCAGGTCATCGAATACTTCGATGCCTTCATCATCGGACTTACGGCGACGCCTTCAAAACAGACCTTTGGCTTTTTCAGTCAGAACCTTGTCAGCGAATACAGCCACGAGCAAGCCGTCGCGGACGAGGTCAATGTCGGTTTCGACGTGTACCGCATCCGGACCTACATCTCCGAGCACGGCTCCACCATCGAAGCGAAGTATTGGGTGGACAAGCGCGACCGCCAGAGCCGCCGAGTTCGCTGGGAGCAGCTCGATCAGGATTTTGCCTATGAAGCAAACCGTCTTGACCGTGACGTGGTCACCCCGGATCAGATTCGCACCATCATCCGCACCTTCAAGGAGAAGCTCTTCACCGAGATATTCCCCGGACGTACCGAGGTCCCGAAGACCCTCATTTTTGCCAAGGACGACAGCCACGCGGAAGACATCGTAAACATTGCTCGCGAGGAGTTTGGAAAGGGCAACGACTTTTGCCAGAAAATTACCTATAAGAGTGGCGTCGTACGCATTCCTGTGAAGCGAAAGTTGGAAGACGGGACCGAAGTGGACGATTTCGAATACAAGAGCAGCGGAATCACGGCGGAACAGCGTCTTTCTGATTTCCGCAACAGCTACAATCCCCGCATCGCCGTGACCGTGGACATGATCGCTACCGGGACTGACGTGCGTCCTCTCGAAGTTGTTCTCTTTCTGCGAGACGTGAAGAGCCGGAACCTCTTCGAGCAGATGAAAGGCCGCGGCGCGCGGGTGGTAAGGCCCGACGAGCTGCGCGGAGTCACCCCGGACGCCAGCGCCAAGACGCATTTTGTCATCGTAGATGCTGTTGGTGTCTGTGAGAGCGAGCTTGTGGACACCTACCCTCTGGAAAAGAAGCCCGGGGTCTCATTTGAGAAACTTCTCGAAGTGGTGGCCTTCGGCAACCGCGAAAAAGACGTTTTGTCGTCTCTCGCGTCGCGTCTTGTCCGCCTCGACCGTCAACTCGACAGGGAAGACCACAAGATGCTCACCGAGCTTGCCGGGGGACGTTCCCTATCGTCGATCGCCAGCGAAATTGTTCGCGCACTCGACCCCGACGAGCAGATCGAGGCCGCTAAGAAAGCTACCGGCGTGGGGGAACCGCCGCCGGAGGCTGTCGAGAAGACGGCCGCAGCCCTTTTGGCGGAAGCCGCCAAGCCCCTTGCTGCCAATCCCGCGCTCCGCAACAAGCTCGTCGAATTGAAGAAGTCCTACGAGCAGACCATCGATACGGTCAGCAAAGACCAAGTCATAGAAGCGGGCTTTTCGGCGGATGCAACCAAGAAAGCGCAAAGCATCGTCGAATCCTTCGAGCAATTCATTCGTGAGCACAAAGACGAGATCACCGCGCTCCAGATTCTTTACAGCCGCCCCCACAAACAGAGACTGACTCTGAAAGAGATCAAAGAGCTGGCGGATACCATCAAGCGGCCGCCAAATGGCTGGACGCCGGAGCTTCTTTGGCGCGCCTATGAAGCCTTGGACAAGTCCAAGGTTCGCGGCTCCGGAGGCAAGGTACTTGCCGATATCGTTTCACTCGTCCGCTTTGCGCTGCGTCAAGATGGCGAGCTACGGCCCTACCGTGAGCAAGTCAGCGAGCGCTTCGCGAAATGGCTCATCTCCCAAGAATCGAACGGTCGCAAATTCACTGGGGAGCAGCGCCAATGGCTCGAAGCCATTCGGGATCACATTGCTACAAGCCTGGCGATTGACACAGATGCCTTCGAGTACGTGCCTTTTGTTCAGCGCGGCGGTCTGGGAAAGGCTAGCCAAATCTTCGGCAAGGATCTTCAACAAATATTGAATGAACTAAACGAGGCTCTGGCAGCATGAGCGGGGAGAACAGTCAATTGCCGGATTCGTGGGTGAGGGCGAGGCTCGCGGATATCGTACAGCCGACACGGCCCAAACATTCCCCGCAAGAATTTTCCGATCTGCAGTTCATCGGCATGGAAAACGTCGAAGCTCATACGATGAGGCTCCTCGGGACAGTGTCTGCCTCTTCTATGCGCAGTAACGCAGTTCACTTCCAAGCTGGCGATGTGCTCTATGGTCGATTGCGACCGTACCTCAACAAAGTCTACTGCCCGGACTTCGAAGGATTGTGTTCGGCAGAGTTCATAGTCTTCCCTGCAAACGATTGGGTCGAGTCGAAGTTTCTCCAGTACTTTCTTAATTCGTCCAGTTTTGTCTCGTTTGCGTCACACTTGAATGCTGGGGATCGTCCGCGCGTCGATTTCGATCAAATTGGCGAGTATCAAGTTCCGCTTGCTCCCCCGCACGAACAAAAGCGAATTGTTGGAGAGCTCGAGAAGCAATTCACGCGGTTGGACGCGGCTGTTGCGGCGCTCAAACGTGTCCAAGCGAACCTCAAACGCTACCGCACCGCCGTCCTCAAAGCCGCCTGCGAAGGGCGCCTTGTCTCCACCGAAGCTGAACTCGCCAGCCGTAAAGGGCGCTCCTACGAGCCCGCCAGCGAGCTCCTCAATCGCATTCTCGCCGAACGCCGCGCATTGTCGAGGGCTATTTTCGGTGAAACCGATCCAGGCGAGAAAGAGCCGTCGGAAACTACAGCAGTCCAGATTCAAGCCTCGCGTCATCTTCCAGAAGGCTGGAAGCTCGTCACGATAGAGCAGGTGGCCGAGACAACGGATTACGGGACATCGGCCAAGACCGAAGAGGACAATTGTGGGGTTCCCGTTCTAAGGATGGGCAACATCACATCCGACGGACGTCTGGACTTGCAAAAACTCAAATACCTTCCTCCCGGCCACGGTGAGTTCCCACGATTGCTACTCAAGAAGGGCGACCTGCTCTTTAACCGCACCAATAGTGCAGAGCTTGTCGGAAAATGCGCGGTGTACGAAGGTGAGCCATCGGCTTGCTCATTCGCGTCCTATCTGATCCGCGCAAGACTCACAGCGGCGTGCGATTCGAGGTACCTCGCGGCGTGCCTCAACTCCGACCTGGGGAGGGGATGGATCAAGACGGTTGTGAGTCAGCAAGTGGGTCAGGCGAATGTGAACGGTACGAAGCTTAAGGCGTTCCCGTTTCCCCTTCCGCCATTTAGGGAGCAACAGCGAATCGTTGCCGCGATCGAGTCGGCTTTTTCACAGGCTGACCGCTTAGAATTGCTCGCAGCAACGAACGTCACACGCGCGGAACGATTGCGCCAAGCAATCTTGAAGCACGCTTTCGAGGGTAAGTTGATACCTCAGGACCCGGACGACGAGCCCGCCAGCGTCCTTCTCGAACGAATCCGGGCAAAACGCTTGGAATCATCTATGTCGCGAAAGAGCGCGTATCGAGAGGAGATTTCAAGTGGCTAACGAATCGCCGCAGGATATCCTTAAACGAATCGCTGCAGCCACCGTCTGCGAGCCCGAGCAGGTTCGTGAAGTCGTTCATCTCGCGCTCGAAGCACTACACAAGATAGCGGTCTGTGACGAGAGAAACGTCACCGCAGCACTGATGGAGAGTTGTTGGATTTTCGGCGATGGTGCCTGTTATCACCTTGGCGGAATTCTAGAGGAAGCGCGCATAGGCGGGGGTTCCGATCTCCCGTGGTCCGAATTCTTTGCGAGATTCTCACCGGACACATGGCACCAATTCAAACCGATCTTTGATCAATGGATGAAGGATAGAACCGAGGCTCGAAAGAGTCTCGATGACGATAACTGAGAATGGTCTAGAGTCCAAATTATGCCTAATGGATCTGCCGCAATCGTACAAAAGCTCTGGAACTACTGCAACGTCCTGCGCGATGCCGGACTTTCCTATGGCGACTACATCGAGCAACTGACCTACTTGCTTTTCCTCAAAATGGCTCAGGAGCGCAAGCAGCTTCAACCCGAACGCGCACCGCGTATCACAGAGGGTTATCAGTGGTCGGACCTGGTAGACCTTGAAGGCGATGCTCTGGAAGCCCATTACCGCAAGACGCTCGAAACCCTGGGCCGCGAGACCGGAATGCTGGGCACCATCTTCCGCAAGGCGCAGAACAAGATTCAGAGTCCTGCCTTATTGCACCGCCTGATCGCCGACCTGATTGACCGCGAACAATGGACGACTCTCGATGTGGACGTGAAGGGCGACGCCTACGAGGGCTTGCTGGAAAAGAACGCCGAAGACGTGAAAACCGGTGCGGGACAGTACTTTACACCGCGCGCGCTTATCCGTGCCATGGTGGACGTGGTACGGCCCCGGCCGGGCGAGACGATCCATGATCCTGCCTGTGGAACGGGTGGCTTTTTGCTTATCGCGCACGAATACATCAGTGCGCACTACGAACTCGACAGCGACCAAAAGCGACACCTGCGCTTTGATGCCCTCAGCGGATTCGACATCGTGGATGGCGTGACGCGCCTTTGCGCCATGAACCTATACTTGCACGGCATCGGCGGCGATGAGTCTCCCGTCAAGACGGCAGATGGCCTGGCCTCCCCGCCCAACACCAACTACGAAATCGTGCTGACAAACCCGCCCTTCGGCAAGAAATCCAGCATCACGGTCATCAACGAAGAAGGTGAGGAGAGCAAGGAAAAGGCAATCTATTACCGCGAAGATTTCTGGGCTACGACGAGCAACAAACAACTTAACTTTTTGCAGCACGCGAAGTCGCTGCTCAGGATTCACGGGCGAGCAGCCATCGTGGTGCCGGACAACGTGCTCTTTGAAGGCGGTGCGGGTGAGATCGTGCGGCGCAAGTTGCTGCACGAATGCGACGTGCACACCCTGTTGCGCCTTCCTACCGGCATTTTTTACGCACAAGGGGTAAAGGCGAATGTGTTTTTCTTCGACCGCAAAGCTGCGAGCGAGACGCCGTGGACAAAGACGCTTTGGATTTATGACTTCAGGACCAATCAGCATCTCACTCTGAAAACCAATCCACTGAAGCGTTCCGACCTCGATGATTTCGTCGCTTGCTACAATCCCTCAAATCGCCACGACCGCAAACCGAGTGAACGATTCCGGCCATTTGAGTACGACGAACTCATGAAGCGCGACAAAGCCAATCTCGACATCTTCTGGCTGAAGGACGATAGCATCGAAGATTCCGCGAACCTGCCCGCCCCGGACGTAATCGCAGCGGAAATCGCTGAGGACCTTCAAGCCGCCCTTGATCAATTTTCCCAAATCGCGGCCGACTTGAAATCCTGACCTCTCTTCCCCCGCATGGTAGAATGGGGAATGTAAGCTAGTGGCTAGTGATCAGTGGCTCTTGCTGGTGATTAGTGGCTAGCGTGTGTCGCGCCGTAAGTCTTTATGCGCCATCACATACGAGGAGGCGGAGGCGTAAGTCCTTAGGGGCCTTCACATACGAAAAGTAGGGGGGTAGGGGGTACGCGTGGGGAGTTGGTAGGTGATTGAAAACACGAGGCGAGTCAAGGAGGGATTCCTCCACCGCCGGAGACGGCGGTGTTCGGAATGACAGCGAGGGCGGGAATTGAGGAGAGAGAGATGACGACGACAGCGACACCGATGCCCAAGCGCCCGCAGCTCGACTATCTCCACGAGCAGATCGAGGAGATGAAGTCGAAGGGCCTGCACTTCCGTCTGCGCATCCTGGAAGGCGAACAGAAGCCGGTGGCGCGGTTCGACGGCAAGGAAGTGATCAACCTCAGCTCGAACAACTATCTGGGGCTGACCACGCATAAGGCTCTGCGGCGCGCGGCGCTGGAGGCCACGAAAAAATGGGGAGCGGGAGCGGGAGCGGTTCGCACCATCGCCGGCACGATGAAGATTCACATGGACCTGGAAGAGCAGATCGCGCGGTTCAAGCAGACGGAAGCGTGCGTGGTGTTTCAGTCCGGCTTCACCGCCAATGCCGGCACGGTGGCGGCGCTGCTGGGCAAAGACGACTTGATCATCTCCGACGAACTGAACCACGCTTCGATTATTGACGGCTGCCGGCTCTCGAAGGCCACCATCAAGGTGTTCAAGCACAGAGACACCGCGGATTGCGAGCGCATCTGCAAAGAGACCGAAAACTGGGCGGGGCGCAAGCTGCTGATTACCGACGGAGTTTTTTCGATGGATGGCGACATCGCGCGGCTGCCGGAGCTTTGCGACCTGGCGGAGCGCTACAACTGCATCATGATGGTGGACGACGCGCACTCATCGGGTGTGCTGGGGCGCGGCGGGCGCGGCACGATTGACCATCACGGCGTCCACGGGCGCGTGGATATTCAGGTGGGCACGCTGAGCAAAGCCATCGGCGTGATGGGCGGGTACGTCTGCGGCACGCGCGAGCTGATTGATTTCTTGTACCACCGCGCGCGGCCGTTCCTGTTTTCGACTTCGCATCCGCCTTCGAGCGCGGCGGCGTGCTCGGCGGCGTTTACGCTGCTGGATTCGCCGGAGGGCGAAAAGCTGATCAAGAAAATGTGGGCCAACACGAAATTCTTCAAGCGCCAACTGAAGAAGCACGGCTTCACGGCCAAGAGCGAGACGCCGATTACTCCGATCCATGTGGGCGATGCGGCGAAGGCGTCTGAGTTTTCGCGGAAACTTTTTGAGGCCGGCGTGTATGCGCCCGCGGTGGGCTATCCCATCGTGGCGGAGGGCAAAGCGCGGCTGCGCGCGATTGTCACCGCGACGCACAAGCGCGCGGAGCTCGAACGCGCGGCGCAAATCATGGCCGAGGTGGGGAAGAGCCTCGGAATCGTGTAGTTGGGAATTTCCCACACGCAAGCCCGGTGCGCGGGCCATCCGCACCCGCTCACTCCTTTCGCTTTCTATTCGATCCTTGGGTGACTGAAACGAATCCAGCCTGAAGGCGGAAAATTACGCGGGGCCGGAGAATTCTACCCTGTAGTGAAACACAACGGCGGATTCGGGGTTTATATATCAACGACATACAGCAGACAGGAGGGACCACCGGCTGGCCACGGAGTTGCATCATATAGGCAGAGTGGAATGTTGTCCGCAATCCATAAATTTGGGAGGGAACTCTATGCGCAATTGGCGGGTGTGGGTAGTGTGGCTGGCGTTGGGGACTTTTGCGATCGCGGGGTGTGGCAAAAACACGATTTCCGGCGGATTCAATTCGCCAGGGTCTGCGCAAGTGAGCCTGTCCGTGACGGACACGCCGCCGGCGGGAGTGACGGTGCTGTCGTTTGAGGTGACCATTACCAGCGCGGTGCTGAATCCGGGGAACGTTCAACTGGTAAGCACGCCGACGCGGATTGAAGTGAAGCGACTCGAAACCGAGTCTGCGTTCCTGAACGCGATGGGGGTGCCGGAAGGCACGTATACCAGCATTACTCTTAACCTGGCAAATCCCGAACTGACCATCCTGAACCAGAGCGGCTCGTCGTTCACCGTGGGCGGTGTGGTGTGCGGGACGGGGACAGTCTGCGAGCTGAAGCCCACGGTGGCGGGCGCGATCACGTTTTCGGGATCGCCGTTTCCGGTGACGATTGTGGCCAACACGCCGACGGGTTTCCTGGTGGACATCAATCTGAGCAACATCATCACCAGCGGTGCGAGCGTGGACTTCACCGTGGCCAACGCGCTGACTGTGACGCAACTGGTGCCGCAGCAGGGCCAATTGAGAGTGATTGACGATTTGCACGGGATCGTGGCGGGCAAGGACGCGGCGAACAACCAGTTCACGCTGCAGACGCTGCGGGGCAACGTGACCATCAAAGTGGACTCGAACACACAGTTTGAGGAGTTTAATGATTCGAGCACACCTTGCACCGCGAACCCGCAGAACTTTACCTGCGTGGCGAACGGGCAAATCGTGGAGGTCTCCGCGGGGCTGCTGACGGCGGGGACGTTGCTAGCCAAGAAAGTGGAACTCGAGGACGAAGCGAATGAGGAGGATGCCGAAGGCATCATCGTGGCCATAGGGGCGGGCACTCCGCCGACCCAGTTTGACATCGCGGTGGTGGGAGAGAGTTCGTCCACGAGCGCGATCCAACTGGGCAACGTGATCCGAGTGCAACTGCTGAGCAGCGCATCCTTCAATGTGGGGGATACGAACCTCAACTTCGGCAGCCTGCCGTTTGCGAGCGCTCTCGATTTGATGATCGGGCAGAACGTTCATCTGCGTGTTAAGACGTTTGCGCCCGGGGGGACGCCGCCGGTGGCCACAACAGACCGAGTGCGCTTGGGCCGCACGCGGATTACCGCGAAGGTGATCGGCACTCCGAGCGCGAACAAGTTCAACATCACGGGACTGCCGAGCTTGTTCACGGCGAACGGGATCACACAAATAGAGGTGCGGACGTTCTCGGGGACTACTTTCGAGGGAGTCTCGGGCGTGTCCGCCCTGCTTCCGGGCGACATGGTTTCGGTGCGCGGGCTGCTGTTTTTCAATTTGGGCAGCCCGGTGATCGAAGTGGATAAGATCCGGAAAAGATAGTTTTCAATCGGGGCGAAAAAACTGCGGGCCGAAGCGACGCCATCGCTCCGGTCCGCTTTACTTTGGAGTGAACTACCGCAGCGTCAGGGGGACACTGGCTCGGCCCGATTCTTGCGGAAGAGAGCCAGCGCGAGAGCGCCGAGGCCCCAAATGAGGACGCCGAACTTAATCCAGCCGCCCACATAGGGCACGAGGAAAGCGATTCGCAGGATGATGAGTCCGAGGGCGAGGCGGCCAATCATTCCCGTGGCGCCACTCGAGCCGCCACCCTCGGGTTTCATGAGTGTCTCTCCGACCCAGACGCTCACGAAGGTTTGGGCCGCATAGAGAGCAACAACCCAGAGGAGTACGCCGGCGATTCCGACGCCCAAGCCAACCACGGTGACGCAGGCGATTACAGCGAGGATCGGGACACCCACGAGCGTGGCAAAGCCGAGGAGTGGCGCAAACAGATACTCACGCGTGGTGACAATGACGTGTCCAAAAAAGCGGGGCATGAGGAGGATGATGAGCAAGCCGAACAGAAACGCCGCGCCCCAGGCAAGGGCCTGGTGGAGCCAGTAGCGAGGTTTGGCGTAGTCCGGGGTGCGTTTCACGATTTCGATTTCGAGCGGGCTGGCCAGTCTTGCGCCGGCCTCCACCTCAGGCTGGCGCGTCCCCTTGTAGTGCGCCTTGCCGTCGATTTCGGCGGAGGACGTAATCACAAGGCGCTCACAATGCAACGTAGCATTTCCGGCGACCGCGCTGCTCAGGGTGACGCGGGCCCCGAAGACCATCAGGTCGCGCCCGACATGGCCATCGAGAGTGGCGTCGCCTGTAAAAACTGTGAGGCCGCCTCCAATTCTCACTGCGGAATCAACGTCCAGGTTCTGGACGAAGGCGGTGACGTTTTTCGCGACCGTGCCCTTCAGGCTGGCCATGCTCGCGAATCCGCGGATGTTGCCGTCCACCTGGCCGTTGATCGCGAGGGACTGCGCGAAGGAGATGACATCCCCGGTGACGTGGCCGTTGACGGTGAGCTTCTGCCCAAAGGTGATGAGGTCACCCTCCACAGTGCCGTCGATGCGCGCGGTGGCTCCGAAAATCATCAAATCGTTTTTGACCGTCTCACCCTTAGGGAGGACATAGGATTGCACCTTCTTCACTTCCGCGGCTCCGGCCGGCTGGGGGAGGCCGAGCGCCAGGAGCAGCGCGCTCATGACCAGGGCGAGTGTGGTCCAGCGACGCCAGGAGCGGCGCAAGAGGCCGAAGGCCAGAATACCCAGTGTAGAAATTGCGAGGATCTCAATGAAATTCGTCATAGTGCTCCATCCTTTCCAGAAAACGCCGCCGAAAAACAGCATGGTGAGTAGATTGCCTTCGCCGAAACCGGCCTGGCCCAACTGCTGCTGCACTTGCTCGATGCCGGTCCAGACGGTGTAAGCGCCGGCGGCAGCGAGACCGAAGGTGACGATCCAACCCCAGGAAGTCTTCTCGCGCGCGGGCGGGGAGAGGAGGCGCGCGGGGACGGATTCATTTTCCTCGAGGAGAACCTGAGTGAGGAACTTCGATTCGCGCTCGAGGAGGCGGAGGAGAGTGCGGCACTCCAAGCAGGAATCAGCGTGAGCGGAAAGCTCGAGTGCGCGAGAGCGTTCGAGCTGCCCTTCGAGGTACATCAAGCAAGTCATCTCGTCAAAATGGTTCGTGGATTGGGTCATCGGTATCCTCGCCTGGTGAAAGACGGAATGATTACGGAGTTCATGCGTTTCCTCCAGCGGCCAGGCCGGTCATGCCGCGGTGGCCGAGCGCATCGCGCAACTGATGCCGCGCGCGCAGCAGGACCACACCGACGAACGTGCGGCGCACGCCGAGGGAACCGGCAATCTCGTCGTAAGTCATGTCCGAGTAGTAGCGGAGGACAAGAGCCATGCGCGAACGCGCGGGGAGAGTGGCCAGCGCGGCGCGAACTTCGTCGCTGGTGCGCTCTTCGATCAACTGTTCGAGCTGACCGGGATCGGGATGCTCGAGCGGCAGGTCTTCGACTTCGCCGGTTTCCAGATCCTGGCGGACGCGGCGGCGCCGAAGCATATCCCAACAGTGGTTCGCGGCGACCTTATAGAGCCAGGCCGAGAAGGGCCGGCTGGAATCGAACTGGCCGATTTTATCGCGCAGTTTCATGAAGATTTCGGTCGTGGCGTCCTCTGCGTCTTCGCGAGTGGGCAAAGCGCGCCGGCAGAAACGGAAAATGGCCGGAGCGAATTGCCGATAAAGCTCGCCCCAGGCCTCGGAGCTTCCACCGCGGGCCCGGTTGACGGCCTCGGCAATGTCCCCCCCGTTTGCTGCTACGGGCTGCCTCCTCGCTTCCACCATGTGATACGCACCGCCGCAGATGAAACTATCAGTTGGGGCTCTGGATTTGGGCTGCCGCGTCAAACCGACGGGCATGAGCACCAGAGCAGCCACTCTACCAGATTCGATCAGGAATGTGGGCCCGTGCGGGGGACAGGGAAGTGATAGCATGGCGGCGCGGGTGGCTCTGGTGGGACGCACACAGAAAATCTTGCTGCTGGTGATTGCCGTCATCGTGATTCTGGCGCTGGTGCTGCGGCTGATACGTCGAGGAAAGGGCCCCGTGCACCTGGCCGCGGAGAGTTGCGATGCCACTCTTTGGAGCCACGTGTATCAGGCACAAAGGTTGGAGGTCGTCGAACCGTGCACGGAGGTGGAGGGCCGAGTCGTCTCGCTGACCCGCGAGTCCGACGGCGACCTGCATATCCGGCTCGATGTAGAAAACCGATCGGTGCTGAACATCTACAACTTACTCCACACGCATGGGGACCTCGTGGTGGAACTGATCTGCGAGGGCGCGGCAAGACGAGGAGATGCCATCGCCGCGTGCGCGGGATTCACGCCGCGAGTCACCCTCCCTAGTGCCGGAGATCGCGTGCGCGTGACCGGAGCGTACGTGACCGACCGCGACAATGGCTGGAACGAAATCCATCCGGTGACGGCAATTGAGATCTTGGAGTAGCTGAGAGACCCATTCCGCCTGGCAATTCCTGCCAGTTCGTACCCTGAGATGCGTTGGCGCGGCGAGAGTCGCCGGACTTCAGAATGACATCGGTGCGTGGGGAAGTGCGATAGAGTGTGAGGCTTGTCTGGGGCCTGGAAACGCGTCGAGGGTGATGGGGTAGAGCGCAGCCTGCAAGGCTGTGCCACGTAGAAGGCCATGAGCGAGAAGCTGCCATCGGTGGTGATCGTCGGACGGCCCAATGTGGGCAAGTCGTCCCTGTTTAACCGGCTGACGGGACGCCGGCGCTCGATTGTGACTGACGAATCCGGCATCACGCGCGATCGCATCTATGGGCGCGCGGAGTGGGAAGGACGCGCGTTTGAAGTGGTGGATACGGGCGGCATCGTGCCGGGAGACAAGGCGGCGATCCCGCGGGAGATACTTCGACAAGCTGAGGTGGCGATCCAGAATGCGGCACAACTCCTGCTGGTGGTGGACGCGCGCGCGGGCGTGACGCCTTTGGACAGCGAGCTGGCCGAACTATTGCGGCGTACCGGGAAATCGTTCGTGGTGGTGGCGAACAAAGTGGACATGCTACAGCAGCAGTCGCTGGCCGCGCCGTTTTACAAGCTGACGCCGCAGGTGTTTGCGATTTCCGCGGAGCATGGCCAGGGAATCGACGACCTGCTGGACGCGATCACGACGGAATTTCCGAAGTCGGAGGGCGCGCCGGCGGAAGATTCCGTGCAGGTGGCGATTATCGGGCGGCCGAACGTGGGGAAATCCACGCTGCTAAACCGGCTGGTGGGAGAAGAGCGCGCGATTGTTTCACCCGAGCCGGGGACGACGCGCGATTCGGTGGATACGCTGCTGCGGCGCGGCGACAAGACCTATCGTTTCGTGGATACGGCGGGAATCCGGCGCAAGGGCAAGACCAAACTGGTGGCGGAAAAACTGAGCGTGGTGCTGGCTCGAAAGAGTTTGGAACGCGCAGACGTGGCGCTGCTGGTGGCGGATGCTGCGCAGGGAGTGAGCGCGGGCGACGCGACGATTGCGGGCTACGCCGAGGAGTCCGGGCGCTCGGTGATCATCGTGATGAACAAGTGGGACATGGCGCTCGAGGCCGCGCGGGAGAAAGTGGCCAGCGAAACGCGGCAATCGCCTCGGATGCTGCACAAAGGCGAGAAAAAGCCTCCGGCGCGGCGGCCGCAGGGCCCTTCGATCGCGGACCCCACGCGATTGACGCAGGAATACGAGGAACTCGTGCGGCAGCGATTCAAGTTTTTGGACTACGCGCCGGTGGTTTTTCTATCCGCGCTGACCGGGGAGCGCGCCAACACTCTTTATGGGTTGATCGATCGCGTGGCGGAAGCGCGGCGGCGGCGAATTTCGACGGGCGAGCTGAACCGCTGGCTCGCGGACGTGGATCTGGACCGCGGCACGTCGCCCGGCGCGCGGCGGGTGAAGATTTACTACGTCACGCAGGCATCGGCTTCCCCGCCCACGTTTGTGATTTTTACCAACCAGAAAAAACGGCTGCACTTCAGCTATGAGCGGTTCCTCGAGAACCAGCTTCGCCAACGATTCGATTTTTTGGGGACGCCGATCCGCTTCCTGCAGCGCATGAAAGAAATGAGAGAAAAGCGGACGAAGAGGTAACCGTCCTCCGAGCTTCGCGCTGGTCACAGGCGGAGCGGAAGGCGTATCCCGAGGTCCTCAGCCCGCGCTGCGCGCCAACCCTCCCCGCGCGTTGACACTCACGAAAATCGGAATAGGATATGGGCAAGATGTCTGCTCAAGCTCAGCGCGCGCTCGCGATCCCCGAGAAGAATCTCTTTCGCATCGGCGAAGCGAGCCGGCTGACGGAAACCAAGCCGTTTGTGCTGCGCTACTGGGAGACGGAATTCCCGATGCTGCAGCCGGTGAAGAGCCCGAAGGGCCACCGGCTCTACCGGCGCGAAGACATCCTGACGGTTCTGGAGATCAAGCGGCTGCTCTACGATAAAGGCTTCACCATCGCCGGGGCGCGGCGGCATCTGAGCGAGCACAACGGAACTGGAAATGGAGCGGCGGCGGGCGAAAAACCAACGGTCGGCGATTCCGGCGTCACTCTGAGCCGGAAAATACTGCTCGATTTGCGCGAGTCGCTCCGGGCGTTCTTGACCCTCCTCGAACGCAAGTGATACGCTGATTACTCGCTTGGACGGCGTCATCCAAGAGAAGACGCAGGATCTCCACAGTCGGGACGTGGCGCAGCCTGGTAGCGCGCACGCTTGGGGTGCGTGAGGTCGCTGGTTCAAATCCAGTCGTCCCGACCATCTCTCTTTGCGCCAGAGGAAACCTCGGGATTCAACCTGCGAAACACGGCCTGAGCTTCCGGCGGGCAAAGATCCTCTCTCGATTATACTGGTTGTTTCGATGGCACACATCCTGATCACTAACGACGACGGCATCTACGCCGAGGGTCTCCGCGCGCTCGTGGAAGCGGTGCGCGACCTTGGAACGCTGAGCATTGTGGCGCCCAGCCAGGAGCGGAGCGCTGCGGCGCAATCCATCACGCTGCGGCAGCCGATTTTCTGCGAGCCGGTGGCGGAGCGCGAGTGGGCGGTGGAAGGAACGCCCACGGACGCGGTGATCGTCGCGCTGAACAAACTGCTGCCGGATAAGCCGGACCTGGTGATTTCCGGAATCAATCGCGGCGGGAACATGGGAGAAAACGTCTACTACTCGGGCACGGTGGGCGCGGCGATGGAAGCGACCATCAATCACATCCCGGCGTTCGCGATTTCCGTGGCGCACCGCGGAAAGGGATTCGAGTACGCTGGCGCGGCGCGGTTTGCCCGCGAACTGGCGAAGCTGATCCTGGCCGACGGCATGCCGGACGGAGTGCTGCTGAACGTGAACGTACCGCTGCAATGGAAGGGCGGCGTGCGATTCACGCGGCAATCGCAAAAAGTGACGCGCAACATTTTGCAGGAGAGCGTGGATCCGCGCGGGCGGACTTATTTTTGGCTGCACGAACAGCAGTTGACCGACGGCGTAGCTCCGGACAGCGATTACGCCGCGGTGCTGTCCAATTCGATTTCGATTACGCCGTTGGAACTTGACCGCACGCATGAAACCTCGCTGAACCACCTCTCGCATTGGGCGAAGAAGCTCGAAACCCTCCGCAAGTAGTCCGGAAATACTTCCATCAACAACCTGGAAAAGCAGTTGGTAGGCGCGAACGAGCGTAGCGCGCGCATCTGCATTGGTGTGGTAGGATGCCGCCAAAATTGGTGGAAGAATTCATGAGGAGAAGACGATGAAACGCTGGGTGCCGTGGGTTGCGCTAGTGTGTGTGTTGGCGGGGATCGCCGTGCTCTTCGCGCAGGAGCGCGATGACCGGCCGCTGCTGGACTGGACGCAGATGCGCGCGATTATCAACGAGGCATCGGGCGAGCGCGCCATGCATCACGTGCTGGAGCTGGTGCCTTACCCGCGGGTGCGCAGGGTTTCCGAGTACGAAGGCCACTTCCGCGAAAGCGAAGTGATGGAGCGCTTCGCGAAAGAGTATGGCTATTCGAACGTGGAGATCGAGTCGTTCGAAACGCAGGCGCCGAGTTGGTACGCCTCGCAGGGCGAGCTGTGGATGGTGCAGCCGGAGCAGGTGAAGCTCTTCGACATCTATGACGTGGCGATTGCGTTGGGGACGGGCAGCGAAACGGGCGACGTCACGGCGGAGCTGGTGGACGTTAGCAGCGGCGGGCGGGAGCAGGACTACGCAGGGAAGAACGTCACCGGGAAAATCGTAATGGGCTCCGCCGGCCTAAACGCGTTGCAACAGCTTGCGGTATTCGGGCACGGCGCCGCGGGCGTCATCAGCTTCAACACGCTCTACCCGGAGAGCCAACCGGACATTCTTCTCTCACAAGGCATTTCTGCAAACGCGCCGCAGGGGAGGACGCCGGGCTTCGGCTGGGCCATCACGACGCGCGCAGCTCGCGAATTGCAGGCACGGCTGGGCCGCGGAGAAAAAGTGGTGATGCGCTCGGTGGTGAAGTCGCAGAGCTACAAAGGCGAAATGGAAGTGGTGCACGCGACGATTCCGGGCGACGGTTCAACCGACCAGGCCATCGTCATTTCAGGCCACCTGTATGAGGGCTACATCAAGCAGGGCGCGAATGATGACAGCTCCGGCTGCGCGGTGACGCTGGAAATGGGCCGCACGTTCATCCGGCTGGTGAAGGAAGGCAAGCTGCCCAAGCCGAAGCGGACGATTCACTTTTTGTGGGTGCCGGAAATCAGCGGCACGAACGCATGGCTGGCCAAGCATGCGGACGTGAAAAGCAAGCTCATCGCGGATTTGAATTTTGACATGGAAGGCCTGGGGCTGACCAAGGGACGAAGTTTGTGGACGCTGGACCGCACGCCGGATACGTTCCCGTCGTTCCTGAATGATGTGGCGCAAAGCACGATGGAGTTCGTCGCGAATACCAACCGGGAGCGGGTGCGATTCCGCGCGCGAGGCTACGCGTTCAGTTTGCCGGTTCTGGCGGCGAACGGCAGCCGCGATCCATTTTTCATTTCGGTGGACAAGCATTACGGAGCGAGCGACCACGTGGTGTACATGAACAATGGCATCCCGGCGGTGATTTTCGCCACGTGGCCGGACCCGTGGTACCACTCCTCGCAGGACACGCCGGACAAGCTCGATTCGACGCAGTTCAAGCGCGTGGCGGTGGTGGGGACGGCGGCAATGACGGTGCTGGCGACAGCGGATGACGTGATGGCCGCGCGTGTGGCCGCCGAATCGCTGGGGCGCAGCGCGGAACGCATGGGCGAGGCCGAACGCAAGGGACTCGGCTACATGGCCGACGCGACGAACGATGTGGCGCAGTTGCACGAAGCCTACAAGGAAGCGCGGAACGCGGTGCGGCACCAGACCGAAGTCGAAAAGGGCGTGATTCGGTCGTCGGCAGTGCTCTATGCCTCGGCGGACGGTGCGAAGCAGAAGCTGCTGGGGAAACTCGAGGAGGAAATCGAGCAACGCGGCGTAGCGCTGCAGAATGAAGTGAAGACGTTCTACCAAGCGCAGGCGCAGCGCTGGGGCGCGACGCCCGCGGAGCCCGTGCCGACCGAGCTCGAGAAGCAGGCGGCGCGACTGATTGTCGAGCGTGTGGCGGGCGGTGGGCCGGGCGGCGGAGGCGGTGGCGGCGGATTTGGCGCGATGCAGGCGGCGATCCAAAAGCTGAGCCCCGACGAGCGCCCGGCGGTGGAAGCAGCGCTCGCGAAGATTCCGCAGCACATGACCGCAGAGCTGAACATCCTGGTGGGGAAGAAGCGAACAGTGCTGGAGATCCGCGATTTCCTGGCGGGCGAATTCGATCCGTTGCCCCTGGCCGATGCGATGGAGTATTTCCACGCGCAGGAAAAACTTGGATTGATGAAGCTGACGCAAAAGCCGGAGGAACCGAAGCCTGCCGCGCCGCTGGCGAAGAAGCGGGCAAAGCCAGCGAAGAAATCATAGGAGTATTGAACGAGGGCGTGGCCTTGCGAGGACGTCTGACGATCGGTATGGTTTGATGAAGCTGGGACGGCGCGCGTTCGTGAAATTGCTGGCTGCGAGTACCGCGGCCGCGAAGCTGCGTGTTGCCGGTTCACTCGAGATACCTGCGATGAACGCTGAGAAAACCTACGACGTGGCCGTGGTCGGCGCGGGAGTATTCGGCGCGTGGACAGCGTACCGGCTGCACGAGGCGGGGAAAAAGGTCGCGCTGATTGATGCCTACGGACCGACCAACAGCCGAGCGAGCTCCGGCGGCGAATCCCGGATCATTCGCATGGGCTACGGGCCGGACGAGCTCTATACGCGCTGGTCGGCGCGGGCGCTCGTGCTATGGAAGGAGTTCTTCGCGCGCGTGGGCCGCCCGCTGTTTCATCAAACCGGCATGCTGTGGCTGGCCCCGGAAAACGACCGCTACATCGCGGCCGCGCAGATGACTCTGCAGAAACTCGGATTGCCGCACGAACACCTGACGCGCGCGGAGCTCGAAAAGCGCTTCCCCCAAATCGCTTTGGAGAAATTCACCTGGGGTCTCTTCGAGCCGGAAAGCGGCGTCTTGATGGCGCGGCAGGCGGTTCAGGCCGTGGTGGAAGAGGCCGTGCGCGGCGGAATGGATTTTCGGATCGGCCGCGTGGAGGAGCCAAACGGGAAGGGACAACTAGCCTCGATTCAGTTGGAGAACGGTTCCGCCATCCGCGCAGAGACGTTTGTCTTCGCCTGCGGGCCGTGGCTGGGGAAACTTTTCCCCGAATTATTGAAGGAGCGCATCTTTCCGACGCGCCAGGAGGTCTACTTCTTTGGCACGCCCGCGGGCGACACGCGCTTCTCGCCGCCGGCCATGCCGGCGTGGATCGCGCTTGCGGATGAATTTTACGGCATACCGAATCTGGAGGGCCGCGGCTTCAAGATTGCGATTGACCGTCACGGACCGGAGTTCGATCCCGATACCGGTAAGCGGGTGGTGAGTCCGGAAGGGATGGCAACGGTACGAGCGTATCTTGCGCGGCGATTCCCGGCGTTGAAAGATGCGCCGGTGGTGGAGACACGCGTCTGCCAGTA
This sequence comes from Terriglobia bacterium, assembly GCA_041497315.1. Classification (GTDB taxonomy): domain Bacteria; phylum Acidobacteriota; class Terriglobia; order Acidiferrales; family UBA7541; genus JBGQGH01. The sequence continues at coordinate 29,621 of JBGQGH010000001.1, forward strand.
CGAAAATACTTCGAATGGTGATTTTCTGATTGACCGGCACCCCGCGTTCGAAAATGTGTGGCTGGTGGGCGGCGGCTCAGGCCACGGATTCAAGCACGGGCCCGCGCTAGGCGAGTATGTTGCCGAACGCGTGCTGCACGGCGGAGCAGTGGAGCCGCGGTTTACTCTCGCCACCAAACAAGCGGTTCAGAAGCGCGCGATCTACTAGCCCTCACCTTCATTCGTATCTCAACGCGACGATGGGATCGACCTTCATCGCTCTCTGCGCAGGGATGTAGCACGCTACGAGCGCCACCGCAGCCAGGAGAATTGTCACGGCCGTGAAGGTCGGCGGATCGGCCGGGCTGATTCCATATAATAGTCCGGCGAGAAAACGGGTGACGCCAAGTGCCCCTGCCAGGCCAATTGCAATCCCGATTCCGAAGAGCTTGCCGCCTTGTATCAGGATCAAGCTCAAAACTTCGGCCGGTTGCGCCCCCAGCGCCATTCGCAATCCGATTTCGCGCGTGCGGTGACTTGAAGAATGAGAAACGACCCCATAAATGCCGAGTGCCGTGAGAACCAGAGCGAAGCCTCCGAAGATGCCGGCGAAATTGGCCGCGAGGCGCGCAGGTAACATCGCGAGGCCGATGTGCTGAATCAGGGTCCTGGCAAAGAAGCCCTGAACATCTCTGTCCTGGGATTGCAACTCACGCTGGATGGTGGCGAGCGCCGCCCCGGCGTCGCTGGAGATCCTGACGATCAGTGTCATTCCGGGGGAGTAGTCCTGGAGGAACGGCACGTAGAAATGCGGAGTCGGTTCTTCTCCCAAGGAACGGTACTTCACCTCTCTTGCGACGCCGACGATCTCGAAGAATCTCGGAGTTTCATTTCCCCGCAGCAGCCGGAATGTTTTTCCGATCGGGTCTTGCGAAGGCCAGAATCGTTGCGCCATCGTTTCGTTGACCACGGCGACGCGCGTCCGGTTCGCGTCATCCCGTTCGTCGAACCCACGGCCGCTCCGCAAAGCAATCCCAATGGTTTCAAAGTAGGCTGGGCCCACGCGGTTGAAAGAAACACGAATCCCATGCTCACCCGCGAGCGGCTCCTGTCCCTCGATCAATATCTCGGAGAAGGGTGTGGCTGTGTCCAGGGGAGCGAGGTCGGAAAGAGTAGCCGAGCGAACCTCCGGCAGGGCGGTCATCCGCCTGAGCATTTCACGGTAAAAACGCTGGCCACGTTCTTCGGAAAAGCCGCGGGGCTTCAGATCCACATCGAGAGCGACCGCATTATTCGGGTCGAATCCGATATTGATGGCGCGAGTTTGCCACAAGCTCCGGAGAAAAAGCCCTGCGCCGATGAGTAGTACCATCGAAACGGCCACCTGCGAAATCACGAACGCATTCCGCAAGCGTGACTTGTGCAGACTGCCGAGACTGCCACCTCCCTCCTTCAGATCGGACGCCACGTTTGCGCGAGATGCCTGAACAGCCGGGATGAGTCCCAGGATTAATCCCGTCAGCAGAGACGCACACAGAGCGAAGCCAAGGACGCGGATATCGGGGCTCAGATCGAACCGCAGCGGGATGGTGGCGGGGAGCGGATTGAATCTTGTGAGGAGGCTTGCGCTCCATATCCCGAGCAGAGTTCCGGCCACACCGCCCGCCAGTACCAGAAGAAGGCTCTCGGTGAGCAGTTGACGTACCAGGCGAACTCGGCTGGCACCGAGCGCCCAGCGCATAACCATCTCCCGGCGGCGGCCTGCCGTGCGGACAAGGAGAAGATTGGTGAGATTGGCGCAAACCGTCAGGAGCAAGAGTCCCACGAGGGCGATAATAATTCCCAGGAATGCGGTAATTGCCCCGCGGAGGCTATTGTCCAGATACCTTGCACGATCGAGGAGGACACCCATCCCTACATTCGCCTCTGGGTAAGCCTGTTGAAGTTCCTGGGCGCGCGCGGTCATTGCTGCCTGGGCCTGCGTCAAACTCACGCCCGGTTGCAGCCGCCCAAGGACTTGCACTCTCCCCGTCCTGCGATTGGTGAACATATCCGGAGCGAGCCAGGGCGCGGCCTGATTGACAGGCACCCAGATGTCCACTCCGATCCCCGCGCCAATACCCGAATAGCCCTGTGGAGCGACGCCAACCACGGTAAAGGTCTTGCCATTCAAAGTGAGCACTTTGCCGATCAAGGGTGGGTCGACGCCGAAACGCCGCCAGACCAGATCGCCGACCACTGCAACGGGTTCCGCACCCGCGCGGTCATCTTCCGCGGACAACAAGCGCCCGCGCTCCGCGCGCAGGCCGAGGGCGGAGAAGTAGTTTCCAGAGACGACCTCGGCCAGAAACTGTTCGCTCTGACCTCCATCGTTCAGTGACACGGGAGCCTGAGAGATCGCGATGAGATCCGAGAATGCGGAATTGCGTTCACGGAAATCTTGATAATTAAGGTAGGAAAAAACCCTCTGCCGCGGACTGCCGGGCTTGTGCGATGAAATCGAACAAGTTGCTCAGGGTTTGCGGCAGGGATGGGGCGAAGGAGGATCCCGTTCACCAGACTGAACACCGCGGTGTTGGCGCCGATGCCGAGGGCGAGAGTTAGAACCGCAACGGCGGTGAAGCCGGGCGCTTTGCGCAGCATCCGCAGGCCGAAGCGGATGTCCTGGAAAAGAGTATCCAACCAGGGGAGGCCGCGCCGTTCGCGGTAGAGTTCCTTGGCTTGTTCGACGCCGCCAAAAGAGCGTTGCGCGGCGAATCGTGCTTCCGCCGGGCTCATGCCACGGCGGAGATTTTCTTCGGTGAGAAGATCGAGGTGCTCGCGCACCTCGTCGCTCAACTCCTTTTCTGAACGCTGTCTCCTGAAGAAGCCGCCGATCCTTGCAGCAACAATACGCAGCCATTCCATTTCATTGCCCCCGCCACTCGCTCGCTGAGTTCTTTGATTGACGCCTGTCCTGGAGAACTATTCCGCCTCCTCCGCCGCGCGGAGGACGCGCCCGATGACGGCGGAAATCCGTTCCCAATTCTCGGTCTCTGCTTCCAGCTGCTTGCGGCCCGAACGCGTGATCGCGTAATATTTCGCCTTACGGTGATTCTCCGAAGTGCCCCATTCGGATTTGATCCAACCGCGCTGTTGCAGCCGCAAGAGCGCGGGGTAGATTGTTCCCTGGTTCAGGTAGAGCGCGCCCTCGCTCATCTGCTCGATGCGCCGGGCGATGCCAAAGCCGTGGAGCGGCCCGAGGGTGTCGAGCGTCTTGAGCACCATCAGGTCGAGGGTGCCTTGCAGTACGTCAGACTTCGGTTCGGTCATGGAAGCCTCTCCTGTTGGAGTTCTACAGAGGAGAGCATAGCGTCCTGTTGAATGTCAACATAAATGTTAGACGCCGGAATCCATGAATGGTTAGGAGCGAATGGAGCCGGGGCGGGCTCGGCGCAGGTTAGGCCTCAGATTATTTCGGGCAGGGCATATCCGCGGGAATGGGCGAGGAGGCGGGCAGAGGCGCCAGGCCGTTCTTGTGCAACAGGGCGTTCATGGCGGGCACTTCGCGGGGAGTGCGTCGCATGGCCTACCTCCTGGAAAGCGCGAAGTTTATCATTAGCTGTGATGGCTGGCTTTGTCTGCTTCCAAACGGCGGCTCTTCCATGATTCATGCAAATGAGTTCGAAGGGTTGAGCGAGAATCCGATGAATCTTGGATTTTGTAGCAGAGGGCGCGTGGACCGTAGGAGGTGTGACTAGGCAGGTTGAATCAAGACATCCATTGTTCAGGGTGACCCCGGCCTTTCCAGCCGCGAAGAGGCTTCAGGGCCGGGGCTCAGGCCGTCAAACGAGGCGGGAACGCAGGCGTTTCGTCAGTGCCTCTCGCAGGCGAGTTCGCCTCGAACGCATTCAACGATTCAGCCGTCCCGATGCGAGGGTGTAACCGTTTTCCTTCAATCCAAGCCTCAAGACTTGCCGGAATGTAGCTCCCCTGCAGGAACCTACTCTAGTTTCGATGCTGCCGCACAGGAAACAATTCAAGAATCTCATCCTGCAACACGAGCGGCAATTGCAGCCCAGGCGCGAAGGACCTCGGCGACGGTCCATGCCTGCGCGATGCATCCGCGCGGCGTGAATGGGGCGTCGCCATCGAAGATCTCGCTCAAGGTGCCTAGCCCGTGGATCCGCAACTGGTGCTGGATCGGCTCCAGAAAAGAATTGGCCAGCACGGGATCGCCGTACACGCGCAGGTGCGCCAACGCGAACGAGCCGAGCAGCCATCCCCAGACAGTGCCCTGGTGGTAGGCACCATCGCGCTCGCGGGGCGCTCCACCATAGTGTCCCTGATATTGCGGCGAACCGGGAGCCAGGCTGCGCAGACCGTGGGAGGTCAGCAGATAGTGTGCGCAGACGTCCACCACGGCGCGCTGCTGCTCCGGCGAGAGCGGGCTTTCCGGCAGGGAGACGGCGAAAATCTGATTCGGCCGGAGCGAGGCATCGTTTCCCTCGGGCCCGTCGATTACATCGAAGCAGCATTGGGCCGCCTCATTCCAGAAGCGCTGAAATCCTTGACGCGCGCGCTTGGCCAGACTGGCGTAGCCCGCGGGATTCTTCCCGAGGATCCGCGCGAAAGTAGCCATCGTGTTCACCGCGTTGAACCAGAGCGCATTCACTTCGATGGGCTTGCCGATGCGCGGTGTGACCACCCAATCGCCGACCTTCGCGTCCATCCAGGTGAGTTGAACGCCGGGCTCGCCGGCAAACAGCAAGCCATCGGCGGGGTCCACGTGGATGTTGTAGCGCGTGCCGCGGATATGCCACTCCACGATATCGGCCAGGACAGGGAAAAGTTGCTGGAGTGTTTCCTTGTCGTGCGTGGCTTCCCAGTATTGGCGCAGGGCTTCGAAATACCAGAGCGTGGCATCCACGGTGTTGTATTCCGGGGTTTCTCCCGCATCGGGGAAAACATTGGGCAGCATGCCGCGGTCAACAAAATGCGCAAATGTACTGAGGATTATCCTGGCGATATCAGGCCGGCCGGTCGTGAGCGCAAGCCCCGGCAGCGCGATCATGGTGTCGCGTCCCCAATCGCCGAACCAGTGATAGCCGGCGATGATGGAGAGCGCGTCCGGATCCTCGAGGAGCGGCCGGCGGACGATGAACTGGTCGGCAGCGAGGACCAGGTGGTTGATCCAGGCCGGCGCTTGCGAAGCCATCGCGCCGTGTGCGGTCTCCCAGCGGTCGAGCAGAGATTGTTCGTGCGCGGAGTGATTCTCCCAGGCCTTCTCTCCGTCGAGATTCGAATCGGCCTCGGTGCTTAAAGCAAGCGTCACCGATTCGCCCGGCGCCAGAGTGGCGCGGAAAGTCCCGGCGTGCAGGTGATCTTCGTTGTCGTCGAGTCCGCGGTACCGGGCGAGAGCGAGATCGAAATTGTGATACCAGTCGTGCGCTGCTTCCGCCTTGGCCGTGGCGCTCATCAGGTAGAAGGGGGTCGCGCCGTCGTATGGCGTCACGCGCAATCCGTGTTCGACGGCGGCGACGTCCATCCGCCAGTCGCCGGCGTGCGTGGTGGAGTGATAGTCGCGGTAGTTGACCAGCACCTTGAGGGACAGTTTGACCGGATTTCTTCCGCGCACACACTCGTAGCGAACGTAAGTCGTGTTCTCCCCCTGCTGCATCCAGACGCGTTTTTCGATCAGCGCGTCAGAGCAGTCAAATCTCCACACGGGCGTCGTGCCATCCAGGAAGAAGCTTTCAATACTGCGGTAGCCCGGCGGATCGACCGCGCCGCCGGCCCAGCGATTCGTCGCGAGCGCGAAAGACTCTCCGTCATAGGCGGCCGTCTCCTCGATCTTGGCGACGAGCAGCGTGCGCCCCAGCGGCGGTTTGAGGGCAGCGAACAATAGTCCGTGATAGCGGCGTGTCAAATGCCCGGCAACGGTGCCGGAGGCAAAGCCCCCGATGCCGTTTGTCACCAACCATTCGCGTTGTTCGGCGGCGGGCAAATCGTCGGCGATCTCGCGGCCGAATTGAACGATGCGTGGAGCTTCAACGGAGGCGGCCCCCGCTTGCCGTCTCGTGAGAGCAGGTTCTGCTTGGGAACTCATCTCGGCCTCCTGCTGCGACTTCGATCTTGTGTGCGCTCAATTCAGAGCGGTGCGACTTCGCAGAACACCTTGATCGCGCTCTTGGCCATGGTGAGCACCTTCATCATCTCTTCGTAATTCTCGAGGCCTTTGATGGGGTGCGTGAGCAGGCCCGTGAGCCACCCGGGGTAGGTGAGCTCCGCCTCCGAAAAATCCTTGGCGCCCATCTCGAAGTATTCGCGGTTTGCGTTCACGCTGCCCACCGCCACCTTATTGCCCAGCACGAATCCGAGGTTGATCTTGTCGGCGGGAATTTCCAATTTGCGGTCACCGCCGGTGACGCTGACCATGACGAGCACGCCGTTCTTGGCAAGCACTTCCATGGATTCGAAGACCAGCGGCGAATAGCCGGTGCCTTCGAGGATGATGTCGAATGGCCCGTACTGCGCCGACGCTTGGCGGAGCGAACTCTGCTGCGTGCTAACGTAGCGCGCGCCAAGCTTCTCGATCATCTGCGAATTCAAGTAAGGCGGCGGATTCAGACCCAGCGTCACCACCTCAAGCCCTCGCAGACGCAGCATAACCGTGGCCAAAAGCCCCAGCGTTCCCGCGCCCAGAACCGCGGCGCGGCGCGGGTGCCACACTCTCAGGCGCCGCTGGACTTCGTAAGCCTGCGCGATGGCTTTTTCGGCCACGCTGCCTGGTTCCATCAGCACGCCGGCTTCTTTCAGGTTATCCGGGACGCGCACGATGTATTCCGGATCGTCAACGTAATACTCGGTCAGGAATCCGTGGCGCAGATTGATGCCGCGCTCGTAGTAGGTGTCGTCGGTGGTCATGTCGTAGGTTCCGATCGCATCGTAAATGCTGGAGCCCGGGCGGCGAACCGTCGCCGCCACGTAGTCGCCCGGCTTAAATTCCGTCACGGCCGGCCCGACGGCCTCGACGCGACCGAAGCTTTCATGGCCAAGGATGAGGTAGTCGTCGCCCGGAGGCGGCGCGCCGTACTCGGCGGCGTTGATCTCTTTGTCGGTGCCGTCCACGCCCACGCGGAGCACCTTCACCAGAACGCCACGGCCATTGGGTACATCTTCCAACCGCGGTCGCGGTACTTCGCGGAGGTGGATGCTGTCGGGCTTGCCCGGAATGACGGCGACGGCTTTCATCGTCCCGCGTCCGGCGGAGTCGCCGCGTATGGTGTTCTTCGGCGCGTCAACTTCTGCCGCTGATTTCGTAATCGTCGTGCTCATCGTGCTCCTCTTTTCTCTATGATTTCGTCGGACCGGTATTCCGGCCGAATTACATTCCTTCGCCGCTCTGCTCGATGAGTTTGGCGACCAAGCCCGTCCAGCCGGTCTGATGGCTCGCGCCGATCCCCGCGCCGTTGTCTCCGTGGAAGTATTCGTGGAAATAGATCAGGTCGCGCCAGTTCGGATCTTCCTGGAAGGGCTGGATGCCGCCGAACACGGGCCGCTTGCCGTCCGCGCCGCGAAGGAATATTCGCGTTAGGCGCCGGGAGACTTCCCTGGCTGCTTGCCACAAAGTGACTTTTTGGCCTGAGCCGGTCGGACACTCCACTGTGAAATCATCACCGTAGTAGTGATGAAATTTTTGGAGGGCCTCGATCAGCAGGAAGTTCACCGGGAACCACACCGGGCCGCGCCAGTTGGAATTGCCGCCGAACAGACCCGTCGAGGACCCGGCCGGCTCATAGTCCACGCTGTATTGATTGCCGTTGACCGCCAGCATGTAGGGATGCTCGTGATGGAAGCGGGAAAGGGCGCGGATCCCGTGTGGCGAGAGGAACTCCTCCTCGTTGAGCATGTATCGCAGGACGCTGGTGAGCTGATTGCGATTGACGAGCGAGAGCAAACGGCGGACACCGTGCGCGGATTTCGCCGTCATTTCGATGTGGCCGGGAACGTGTGGTGCATTGTCCAGAAACCACTGCATGCGACGTTTGAACCCCGGCAATTTGTCGATGACTTCGGGCTCCAGCGTCTCCACGGCCAGCAGAGGAATCAAGCCAACCATTGAGCGCACTTTCAAGAAGTTGTGCTCGCCGCTGGGCAGGTGCAGGACGTCATAGAAGAAGCCGTCCTGCTCGTCCCACAATGAGATCCCTTCGCCGCCGAGGTTGCTGATGGCCTGCGCGATGTATACGAAGTGCTCGAAGAACTTGCTGGCGACGTCTTCATACGCCATGTCTTCCTTGGCCAGTTCGAGCGCGATGGCCAGCATGTTCAGGCTGTACATTCCCATCCAGCTCGTGCCGTCGGACTGCTCCAGGTGGCCGCCGGTGGGCAGAGGGGCGGAGCGATCGAACACGCCGATATTGTCCAGGCCCAGGAAGCCGCCTTCGAAGACGTTCATGCCGTCCGGGTCTTTCCGGTTCACCCACCAGGTGAAATTCAGCAAGAGTTTGTGAAAAACTTTCTCGAGGAACTCGCGGTCGGCTTTGCCGCGGATGCGCTTCTCGATTTTGTAAACGCGCCAGGCAGCCCAGGCATGGACCGGCGGGTTGACGTCGCCGAAAGCCCATTCGTAGGCCGGCAACTGCCCGTTCGGGTGCATGTACCATTCGCGAAGCAGCAGGATGAGCTGCTCCTTCGCAAAGTCAGGGTCCACCTGCGCCAGCGGCACGCAATGGAACGCGAGGTCCCACGCCGCATACCACGGATACTCCCATTTATCGGGCATGGAAATGACGTCGGCGGTGTAGAGGTGCGTCCAATCATTATTGCGGCCATGCTTTCGCTCGGGCGGCGGGGCGGGCTGGGCGGGATCGCCTTCCAGCCAAGTTCGCACGTCGTAGTGATAGAACTGCTTCGACCACAGCATGCCGGCGAAGGCCTGGCGCTGAACGTTGCGGGCGTCTTCCGAGAGTCCTTTGGGCGTGCGGCGTGCGTAGAATTCATCCGCTTCCGCGCGGCGGTCCGCGAACACTTTTTCAAACGCCGGGCCAAACACGGAAGTCTTGGGCTCCCCTGCAAGCACCAGGCGCGGCGCGGAGGCGCGGACGACTCGAGGTTCCTGATCGGTCAGGCGCAAGCGCAGCGTCGTGCTCTTGCCCGGCTCGATGCGCAGCCGATAAACGGCCGAGGCTTTCGTGCCCGTTTGTGCGGGATTGACCGCGTCGATGTTTCCGCGGACCACGAAATCGTTGATTCCGTCTTTGACGTAGGGAGAAGCATTCTCAGAGCCGTACAAACGCTTCGCATTCGTTTCGTTTTCGGTGAAGACCTGCTCGGGCGAGCCTTCGCAAAGCAGCCAGCGCTTGCCATAAGTCTTGTGCTCCGCCTCAATCGCCGCGGCGGGCGCTTCGCCCTCCGAACCGTTGAGCGTCAATCCCTTGACCGACTTGACGACCGGCTTGTAGGCGTTACGGCCCCACGACCAGGTGTTGCGGAACCAGAGCGTGGGCAGCAGTGACAGCTCCGCCGCTTCCGTCCCGCGGTTGTGCGCGGTGATCTTGATCAGAATGTCGTCCGAACTCGCCTTGGCGTACTCGACGAATACGTCGAAGTAGCGGTTCTCTTCGAACACGCCGCTGTCCATCAATTCGAATTCCGGCGCCCCGCGCCCGCGCCGCCGGTTCTCATCCACCAGACGCGCGTAGGGGAACTCAGCCTGTGGATACTTGTAGAGGTACTTCATGTAGGAGTGCGTCGGCGTCGAATCCAGATAGAAATAGTATTCCTTCACATCCTCGCCATGATTTCCTTCGCTCCCGGTGAGGCCGAAAACGCGCTCCTTCAGGATGGGATCTCGGCCGTTCCAGAGGGCCAGGGCAAAGCAGATCAATTGATGGCGGTCCGAAATCCCGCCGATGCCATCTTCACCCCAGCGGTAGGCTCGTGAACGCGCGTGGTCATGCGGGAGGTAGTCCCAGGCGGTGCCGTAGGCGCTGTAGTCTTCGCGCACGGTGCCCCACTGGCGCTCGGAGAGGTAGGGCCCCCAGCGCTTCCAATGGACCTTGCGCTCGCGTGACTCTTCCAGGCGAGTTTCTTCTGCGCTTACCGGGCGGTTATCCATCTTTGCCATTGGTCTTTCACCTCTGTGGCTGCTCCCGAAGAATTTCGCATGGAAGCTCTCATTCTTGTCCATGCCCTGCGGTCGGTCTGTTAGAAGACCTTCTTCAGACCTGAGTTGCCACTCATCTCGTTGCCTTGCAATTGGATTCCCGCGCCCGGCCGGGGATTCAGAATTGTTAGCCCAAATCGCAGGTCGGGGATCGGGCCCGGAGAAGCCTTCATTTTAGTACTTCCCGAACTACCTTGCAGATTTCTGAATCTGGCATAGAGAGCCCGCATCCAATCCCCCTGTTTACGGTCGTGGCAGGCAGCCGCCGGACAATCAGATCCGGGCCCCTAAGAATTGGCAAGGAATGCATATTCCGTTATAACTTTTCCGCGCTCCAATCGCAGAAGTAGTGTCACACTCGTTTGCTGCAGTGAAGGAGTCTTGCGAGATGAAATTTGACGCCATCGTGATCGGCTCCGGCCAGGCCGGCAATCCGATCGCGCAGAAGATGACCGACCACGGCTGGAAAGTGGCCCTCATCGAAAAAGCGCACCTGGGCGGCACCTGCATCAATACGGGCTGCACGCCCACGAAGACCATGGTCGCTTCCGCGCAGGTGGCCCACTACGTCCGCAACTCGGCGCAGTGGGGCGTGCACTCGAGCAACCTGCGCGTGGACCTGCCAGCGATCGTCGCGCGCAAAAATAAGGTCGTGGAAAGTTTCCGCGCGGGGCAGCAACGTCGCGTGGACGAACGGCCCAATCTGCGCCTCTATCGCGGCCTGGCGCGATTTACCGGCCCACACAACCTCGCCGTCGGCGATGATATCCTGGGAAGCGAACGCATCTTCATCAACACCGGCACGCGCACCGCGGTTCCCCGGATCGACGACCTCGATTCCGTCGGCTACCTGAACAATGCCAGCATTATGGAGCTGAACGAAATCCCGGAGCACCTGCTCGTTCTTGGCGGCGGCTACATCGGGCTCGAATTTGGCCAGATGTTTCATCGCTTCGGCAGCAAGGTTACGGTGATTCACCAAAGTGGCGAAATCCTGCCCCGCGAAGACGCCGATGTGTCGTCCGAACTCCGCAAGCTCCTCGTCGCCGAAGGCATCGAATTTTCGCTGAACGCCAAGACTACTCGCGTCGCGAAGACGAATGGCCAGATTGTTCTGTCTGTGGAGACGTCCGCCGGCAAGACCACCGTTTCCGGCTCGCATCTTCTCGTCGCCACGGGGCGAATTCCTAACACCGAAGACCTGCAACTCGAAAAGGCCGGGGTTGAACGAGACACCCGAGGCTACGTCAAGGTCAACAACCGCCTGGAGACGAATGTGCCGGGTGTTTGGGCGCTCGGCGATGTCAAAGGCGGGCCGGCCTTCACGCACATTTCCTACAACGACTACCAGATTGTTTTCGGCAACTTGATCGAAGGCAAAAAGCAAACCACCGACAACCGCTACGTTCCTTACTCTGTTTTCACCGATCCGCAGCTCGGCGGCGTGGGCATGACTGAAAAAAAAGCCCGCGAAAAGGGCTACAAGCTGAAAATCGGGAAAATCCCCATGAGTAATGTCGCGCGCGCCATCGAGCGCGACGAAACTGGCGGCCTGATGAAGATTGTCGTGGACGCATCGAACGACCGCATCCTCGGCGCGTCAATCCTGGCCATCGAAGGCGGCGAACTTGTGCAGATTCTGGGCATGCTGATGCTCGCAGGCGTGCCCTACACGCTGCTGAAAGGCGCGGTCTATATCCACCCGACGTTGGCCGAAGGATTTTTCGCATTGATGGAAGATGTCAAACCGGTGAACTAATCTTGAATCACCTGAGGGCATTCACGTGAGATCCATTCCGCAGTCGAACAAATATCTCGCGCCGCGCAACGGCCGCCCCATGCCTGCCGACGAACGAGCCAACGACCTCTTCCACTGGCAGACGCGCCTCGCTGCTCCCGATCTCGGCGCCGCTGTGCAGCGATTGCGCCAATCACATTCCCCGTTTATCTCCCCGGCCGCTGTCGAAATTCCCGGTGGCGCGCTCGGCTTTCACCGCGGCCTGATGGTCCGCGATCCCGACGGCCACCCCTTCCAGCTCGTGTCCGACTAGCCGGGCTCGATCAATTGTCTCTTGGTTTGGAATCGCTCGGCGGAGGCGGGGCCTGGAACATCATTGCCGCTTCCGACGAGCCAGACACAACTCACTTCGGAATGCCACTGAATCCGTTCGCAAGCATTGCCTTGATCGTGAGCAACAAGGATAAGAAGAACATCACCGAAATGAGGGACAGGGCATCGAGGGAGGTGTACGTCCACATATAGGCCGCGTCCAGCAATTCGGTCGAGGTCACACCGGAAGGATCCTCAGAAAGTTGCCTTTGGATTCTTCCGTGGTGGACAATTGTCCGTGCCCATAGGACGGGCATGGACAGCATTGCTATGATAATAAAACCGCGGACAAGCGACGGCATATTCCCCCAATATCCCACAGCCACGTAGGTACCAATAGAGAGGGCTATTGCCGTCGTGTATATATTTGTTCGAGCCCAGGAAGATTCGAAGATTGGCCGCTCATAATAGGCACGAGCCGTATCATTTGCAATGTCAGTTCTCAGAGATAGACCGCTCATTAGAAGCACCCCGGGCGGGTGGCGCAGGCAATTTCCCCGCTCCCTTTTCTCGTCATCGGCAACACAACGAGGCCATGATACCACCGCGACAGTTCATCGCGGAGTAATGAGCAAGCACGGGTGGCACAGAAAATCTCCTCGGCCGCTGTCGAGATTCCCGGCGGCGCACTCGGTTTTCACCGCGGCCTGATGGTCCGCGATCCCGACGGCCACCCCTTCCAGCTCGTGTCCGACTAGCCGGGCTCGATCAATTGTCTCTTGGTTTGGAATCACTCGGCGGAGACGGAGCCTTGAACATCATCAACACTTCGCGAGTCTGTTTGCCCTGAAGCTCAATCTCCTGATGGAGGGATGCCATGTCCGGAGTCCTCATCAGAATTTCGTGATGGCCGGGTGCCAGTTTGAGGTCGAACGGCGTGCTGCCTACGAATCGCGCGTCAATCCATACCTGGGCATGATCCGGCGTGGAACGCAGCAAGACTCGCGCGGCATTCGCTCCGGCGCGTTCCTGCAAAGCCTGGCGGTTGGCAGTGGCCGCTGCTTCACCAGTTCGCACCACTGGTTGCGGGGACGAAGAATTCGCCCCTGCCTTGGGCGAGGGCACAGTGGGAGGCTTGACTTTGGCCCCAGCCGCCGCAGTCGCTACGGCCGACGTCACGCCCACGTACTCGACGACGGCCTGCGCTCGAGCGATTGCCACAGCCCCGAAAACGCAGAGAAGCAGTAGAAAACCTTGGCTGAATCTACGGACGCGCATCGGACACCTGCCTCGCTGAATCCCAGGGGGCGACCAAGTTCGCTAATCATACTCTGCTGCGCCTCGGACGGCAACGCGCCAAACGGCGACATCGCGTTGCGGGGCTCAGGGCGGCCCTCAGCCGATTTTCGGCGCCCTGTACCCTGCCTCGGAACGATCGGCGATTCTGGACGGAGTTTTGTGCGCCTAACTCCGTGCAAAACGACGGTCCCCGATTGACTCACGAACGCAAACCGGACATTTTCTCCCCGCGGCTCTCGCCCCGTGCCAGCGCAGCCGCGGGTGACTCAGCGCGCCGGTCGCGACGGTTCGGGATACGCCTGGGGATTTTCTTCGAGGGTGGTCCATCTTTCCCGCACGGCGGGAAAGGTGGGGATGTTCTCGGCAGGAATTTGCGATTCGTTGAGGGAAAGAGTGGTCGGGGCGAGTGGATTTGAACCACCGACCTCCTGGTCCCGAACCAGGCGCTCTAGCCAGGCTGAGCCACGCCCCGACTGCCACTGCTCGCGCAAAAATCTGAATCTCCGCGTCGAGCCAAACATCAGATTAGCACAGCGGAGGGCGCGACAGCCAGCGGGCGACGCGCGGGTGGCAGTTCGGCGAAGACCTCTTGACACGCGGACTACACGGGACTACGTTTGATGTGGAGATGGAACCGCAGAGGTTCTGATCCCGATGTCGTAATGCCCCGGGGGAATCACTCCCCTTTCCGCTCCGCGCCACGCGGCACGGAGCCCGCCACCGCCAACGCGCCCGCAGAAGTCCCAACTGAGGGAGGCGGATATGACCGAGCGGTTTCCAGTCCTGGTAGCAAGCCCCGATCCCGAGCATCAGCGGACGTTTGGCCGGCTGCTGGAGCAGTGCGGCCTTGAGCCTCACTACGTCACCACGGTTCGCGCCGCGGTGGAAGCCCTGAACCGCCAGCGAGTGGCCCTCGCGTTTTGCTCCGAGGCGCTCTCTGACGGCACCTTCCGCGACGTTCTGGCTGCGGCGCGCAATTCCGGCGTGCGCGTGCCCGTCGTGGTGGCTTCGCGCCTCGACGACACCGCCGAATACTTCGAAGCGATGTCGCTGGGCGCGTTCGACTTCATTGCTGCGCCGTACGGCCGCCGCGAAGTGGAATGGATCGTGAATCGGGCTTTGCCGCAGACCCTCGCGGTCACCGGCTGATCCGGGCCGCATTCCGGCGGGGCGCGAAGCGCCCGCTGAGGCCGGCCTCGCCCCGGATTTGACCTCGCGCGGCCCGCGGCGGGAATTCGCTCCCGCCCGAGCACCTCCCCCACCTGTATAATCTCCGCGATCGTTATCGGCTTTCCCATGGCCATCGAAAAATCCCAACTCCGCCGCCTCGACGAATATCGCTGGCTCGTGCCGCGCGCGCTGAAGCCCGGCATGCTCACCGACGCCCTGATTTACGCTGACGCCGGCCTGATGGAGCAGATCGTCAAAGACCTCTCCATCGACCAGGCCATGAACGTCGCGTTTCTCCCCGGCATCGTGGGCCGCTCGATGGCCATGCCGGATATTCATCAGGGTTACGGCTTTCCCATCGGCGGCGTCGCGGCCACGGACATGCTCCGCGGCGTGGTTTCTCCCGGCGGCGTCGGCTTTGACATCAATTGCGGCGTGCGCCTGCTGGCCAGCACGCTCACGCGGGACGACGTGACGCCGAAGCTGCGCGAACTGGTGAACCAGCTCTTTCGCGACGTCCCTTCCGGCACCGGCTCCCAAGGGTTCATCAAGTGCAGCTTTCCGGAACTCGATCAGGTGCTCGAACGCGGCGCGGCCTGGGTGGTCGAGCAGGGCAAGGGCGAAGCCGCGGACGTCGAATTCTGCGAGGAGTCCGGCTGCATGGACGGCGCCGACCCCGCCGCTGTCTCCGACCGCGCCAAGCAGCGCGGGCGCACGCAGCTCGGCACGCTGGGCAGCGGCAACCATTTCCTCGAAGTGCAGTACGTCCAGAAAATTTTCGAGCCGGAGATTGCCGAATGTTTCGGCCTAGCCGAATCGCAGGTCGTCGTGCTGATCCACTGCGGTTCGCGCGGACTGGGCCATCAGGTTTGCACCGACTACCTGAAAGTGATGAACGACGCCATGCGCCGCTACGGTATCGAGCTCCCGGATCGCCAGCTCGCCTGCGTGCCCATCAACAAGCCCGAAGGGCGCGACTACCTCGCCGCCATGGCCGCGGCGGCGAATTTTGCCTGGGCCAATCGCCAGGCCATCACCCATTCCACTCGGCAATCGTTCCGCAAAGTGTTCGGCGAAAGCGCGCAGCTTCGCGTGGTGTACGACGTGGCGCACAACATCGCCAAGCGCGAGCGCCATCGCGTCCCCAGCCTCGCGCACGGGCCCGCGGAAAGCAGCAAGCACGAGCAGGAAGTCCTGGTCCACCGCAAAGGCGCCACGCGGTCATTTCCCGCGGGCTCGCCGTTTGTGCCGGAGGCCTACCGCGCCGCCGGCCAGCCCGTGCTGATTCCCGGCTCGATGGGCACGGCCAGCTACGTCCTGGTGGGTACCGAACGCGCCATGGACGAAACCTTTGGCACGGTTTGCCACGGCGCGGGCCGCGCGATGTCTCGCACCGCCGCGAAAAAAGGCCGCGACGCCCGCATCGAAACGAAAAAACTCGAAGACCAGGGCATCATCCTGCGCTCCGAAACCCGCGACGGCGTGCTGGAAGAAATTCCCGAAGCCTACAAAGATATCGACGCGGTCGTGAACGTCGTCCACAACGCGGGCTTGGCCCGCAAGGTCGCGCGCCTCAAACCGATCGGTGTCATCAAAGGGTGACAATCCGGCTAGGATTGTCATTCCGAATCCCCCGAAGGGGGTGAGGAATCCCTCTTCACTGCCTTGTAAGGCAGGATAACAATCGCCGGAAAGGCCACGTATGAAGTCGTACTTCGTCTACATCCTCGCGGGCAATTCGGCTGTTCTTTACACCGGAATCACGAGCGACCTCGAAACCCGCATCGTGCAGCACAAGCGGAAAATCCTGGGCGGCTTCACGAAGCGATACAACGTGGGCCGCCTCGTATTTTACGAAGTCTATGGCGACGTGCGCGCGGCCCTCCACCGGGAGAAGGAAATCAAGGCATGGCGGCGCGAGAAGAAAGTGGCGCTCATTCAATCGTTCAATCCTCGCTGGGAAGACCTCGCCGATGAGAGAGGGCGAATACGGGCTCCCTCTCCCGGGCGCGAAAGATAGTGTTGTCATTCCGAATCCCCGGCGGGTTTTGCCGGTTAGGACCGCCGCCCCTCGGCGCGGGGCTTGCGCGGAGAATCCCTCTTTGTTTTTTCTTCTCGGGTGCCCTACACGCCGTCTTTTCGTGTGGGGGTGTTGCCCCCTCCGACGATTGTCATTCCGAATCCCCGGCGGGTCTTGCCGGGGTGAGGACCGCCGCCCCTCGGCGCGGGGCTTGCGCGGAGAATCCCTCTTTGTTTTTTTCGCCTGATTCAAGAGAGAAAATTCGAAGAGGGATTCCTCTCTTCGCTCGGAATGACAATCGTCAGAGAAACCTCCGGGTGCCTCGAAGGGAGCGGAGTCGAAGGAGCCCATCGGTGTCATAAAAGGGTGACAATCCGACCAGGATTGTCATTCCGAATCCCCCGGAGGGGGTGAGGAATCCCTCCTTGTTTTTGTCTGCTCGGTTCCCCCACGCGCCGCCTTTGCGTGTGGGGGTGTTGCCCTCTCCGACGATTGTCATTCCGAACATCGCCTTGCGGTGGAGGAATCCCTCTTCATCTTGGTCTGTGTAGGGGCGCTGCTTCCTGCGCCCCTCTTCAACGGTACCTGATGTGTTACCATCATCCCGACCGAAGTGTGCGAACCAATTCGATGGTTTTGACACGGGATTTCAAGGAAACAATCCGGGCGCGCGTAAAACGCGACCCTGGCTTCCGCAAGGCGCTTCTCCGCGAGGGAATCGAAAACTTTCTCTCCGGTGACGTGGAAACCGGCAAAATCATACTGCGTGATTTCATTAATGCCACGGTTGGCTTTACAAAGCTGAGCAACGCTACCCATCGCTCAGCGAAGAGTTTGATGCGGATGCTGGGTCCCCACGGCAACCCTCAGGCTCGCAACTTGTTCGAGATCGTTGCCTATTTGCAGCACGCAGAGGGTGTGCGCTTCCAGGTCCGATCCGCGCGCGCCACTATGCGCTCCGGGAAACGGCCATTCCCGCACAGGCGAAACCAGGCCACTTCAACCGCGATGCGCCGTTGATGGGCACGGCCCTTTCTTGGTAGGGGCGGGTCTTAGACTCGCCCGCCTCTCTCCTACGATTGTCATTCCGAATCCCCCGAAGGGGGTGAGGAATCCCTCTTGCCTCGGGGCGCCGCTTGTTCACCCTGCTTGCCCGATTTTCGAGGGGAGCGGCGTCGATGGGGCCCTTCTGCGCGATCAAGGGCTAGCTTACCGCCCGCAGAGAGGAGGGGTGAACTGGATGCAGGATTACTTACTTCATAAACGAGGAGGCGTATCATTAGGTCGAAGCCGTCACTTCGCGCGCCTCCCCAAACGAAGCGGCTACCAGAGAGGAAGTGAATGACAATAGCGCTTGGCCTCAGTGCGAGAGACAGCATCGTGGTCGCCGCCGACCGAGAAGAAAGTGACGGCTACCTGAAAAATGATACGGGCAAAATCCTCCAAGTCCTTAGAGGGCGTCCGCCAATTGGCCGGATTGCTGTAACTGGCGCGGGCAGCGGGGCAGAACTAGATGAGATAAGTAGACTTCTAGGGAATGTGTTTTGCGCCGAGGGGGAGAGGTCAAGCGCGGATGCAAGGGCAGCATTGGAAGCAGAGCATCGCAGATATTACCAGCAAACGATTTTGCCTTTCGCGCCTCAGCCGCCTTTAGAGCGGCCAGATTATTCCCTCATCATCGGATGTTTGCAGGGTCAGACGGGAAAGGCTTTGTTCAGCACTTCACGGCTAGCTTTCAATGAGTCTAGTGATTATCAAGCCGTCGGAATCGGTGCGAGCGTAGCGAACGATTGGCTCGCTACGCTTTATGACTTCGTGCTTTCGATTTTAGCAGTCAGGATAGCCGCGTACGTGATCTATCAAGTAAAGAACCGTGTCAGCGGATGCGGACTTGGAACCGATATAGTTGTACTGAAACCAGACAAAGTTCTAGCTCGCGTGGAGCCTGAAATCATCCGCAAGTGGGAAGATGCCTTTCGTTACTATGCGTCCCTTGAAAGGAATGTGTTCAGCTATTGCATCGGCGTGGAGAGCGACGACTGGCTTCTCAGAACGCGCCCAGACCTTGAATCAGTGAATAAGGGAATCCAGAACATGCGGAAGGCTCTCACGCCGTCAGACGCTGAAAAGTCAGAGTGGGGGCTGTGACCATGTGGCGCGGGCACGCCGCCACGCCGCTCTTGCGTGTGGCGGATGTTGCCCTTTCCCACGATTGACGTCTCGCCTGCCCTGCGTGAGGTGGCGAAGGGAGCGAGCCTGGCGCGTTTTTTGCGTCCTGGACGCCTTGGCGGGACGACGAAGAATCTCTCTCAGGATATTCCACAGCCCGCCTGCGGCCCATCGGCTTGATTAAGGGATAGCGGTAGCACAAGCACTCTTGCCCGTACGACCCAATCCGCCGCTACATGGATGACGATTCCGTAAGAACCAAAATAGGCCCATACTCCCATATTGAGAATGTAGGTATGATCCTAGGAACTCCTCGACTCGCTAAGATCATTGGTTTTGCGGGGGTTTGTGCGGTCGTGGAAGTGGCAGCTTACATGCAGCTAGGTGTTCGTTTTTGTTTCGTCACACGCATAGTAAAGCTGAAATTCCCGGGAGGATGATGCAAGGTCTCCGGCAGGGCTAGACGAATGCTAACTTCCTGTGTAGAGTCCCAATTCGAAGTGAATTCGATATCCAGACTCGCGCTCGGCTACACACACAAGAGAACGGGGAAAGGTCTCATCATCCACGCCGATTGTTTTGACTGGCTGAGAGCTATCCCCCAAAGCTCCATTCACGGCATCGTTACCGATCCTCCCTACGGCCTGAAGGAGTACGAACTGGACCAACTCGAAAAGCGTGCAAATGGAAGCGGAGGCATCTGGCGCATCCCCCCTTCTTTCGACGGAGCAATGCGACAGCCTCTTCCTCGATTCACGGCCCTGAATCCGAAAGAACGGCTGCAACTCTACCGCTTCTTCGTGGAATGGTCGAAGCTCAGCGTTCATTGCCTGAGGCCTGGAGGGCACGTCTTCATTGCCTGCAACTCATTTCTTTGTCAGTTTGTCTACGCCGCCCTCGTGGAAGGCGGGCTCGAATTCAGAGGCCAAATAATCCGAGTGGTACGGACCCTGAGGGGAGGGGACAGACCCAAGAATGCCGAGACAGAATTCCCCGAAGTCTGCTCGCTTCCCAGGGGCGCCTATGAGCCATGGGGAATCCTGAGAAAGCCCCTGCCTCCTGGTATGAAAGTTAGCGATTGCCTGAGAAAGTACGAAACCGGGGGCTTGCGCAGGCAGCCCGACGGTTCACCTTTCACCGACCTGATTCAAAGTCGCCGAACGCCGCAGGACGAACGGGGATTCGCGGATCATCCCAGTCTCAAACCACAATCACTCTTGAGAGACCTTGTTTATGCGGTTCTGCCGCTTGGGAAAGGGATCATTCTCGACCCATTCATGGGCTCCGGCTCGACTCTCGCAGCGGCCGAAGCATTGGGACTCAAGTGCATTGGGATCGAAAGGAACAAAGTCTACTTCGATGCTGCCGAACACTCAATTCGCAAACTCTCACTCATCAGTGTCCACGGTAGGGGCCAGAACAGCCTCGCTTTTGCTTAGAATAGGAACCCGATAGATCCAGTTCGCTATCATCTTGTCGTAGCCTGATCTTGTTACGCTCGCCGTTATGGTTCTACGACTCTTCTTCGAGCGTCCTGCAAATAGCCAATCGGCCTTCTTGAGAAGCGCGCCACACACCAAGGCGAAACGAAACGGCACAAGCGGCATCCCCGTCCCTGCGTCCCGAGGACGACCGCCCTCGAACACGAATACCATCATCCAAACGTCTTCCGGATTGTGTCCCTGCCACGCCTTGAGATAACGCGACGCTTTTATCTCAATTCCGTCCGCTCCGGCATGCTGGGCGGCATTGGCCGCGTATTTCTTCGCTGGAAGAAGATCGGGATGGCCGTTGTGGTAGGTGTTCTTCGCGATTGTATTGCAGTACTTGGGGATGCTCGCGCACATGAATTCCCCAACCATGCTGCTGAAGTTCGCAGGCATTAACATCTCTTCCAGTCGCGCCATCCGTTTGCTCTGGAGCTGCGCATCGATAAACTCCAATAAGCCGACAAACTCCATCATTGCTGAGAAAACATGCTTCGCAGTTACGCCAAATGGTATGACCGCCTTACGGTTCAGGTAGCGACTGTCGGGCTTGACCGGAGGCGGACTGCAAGGCGGATTCTGCCGCATACACCAAGAGGATCGCTTGCATCCCGCGTTCAATCAAGCAGTTTCTCTATCAGCCGGGTGCCGCATCTTTGCCGCTAGGCGAGAGTGGGGTTTTAGCTAAGTCGGACCAGTGATCTGATACACAAAACTCTCTCGCCCCGTCGCATCCGGCCTTGTCCCTGCACGAACTCCGCCGATCTTCTCCATCGCCTTCTGCGAGCGCAGATTCTGCGGACCAACCAGAAAAACAACGCTCTTCACGAACTGGAAAGCGTGCCGCAGCATCAGCCCTTTCATTTCCCGGTTGTAGATCCCGCCCCAGTGTGACCTTGCGAGAAACGTCCACCCAATTTCGATCTCGCTTTTTTCTTCGTCGTATCCGTGGAATCGCGACGACCCGATCACTCGCCCATCCTTCGCATCAATCGCAATCAACGCTCCCCCGGATTCCAGCGCCTCGCGAAAAAATCCTTGGAACACCTCTTCTTTGTACCGGTCCTGCATCGGATGCTGCTCCCAAATCAGCGGGTCCGAAGCCAGCGCGTAAAGCTCGGCAAAATCCTCCGGCCGCAGCGGCCTCAGCACCAGCAGCGCGCCTTTCAATATAGGCTGGAGATCAAAAGCCATCCTTGATTCTCTCCTGAACTTCGAATCTACCACTTCTATCCGCGATCTTCGGCCGCATCCCCCCATTTCTCTTGACCACGAGTAACTCTTCAGCTAAACTGAAGTGTAGCGTTGAGTCAGGCCTTTCGCTGAACCTACCTCCTTCGATTTCAGAATTCTTCGAGCGCCCTAGGGGGAGCGCATGTTTCACCTATCGCCGATTTCATCTTTCCCGGCTCCGAAAGGTGCGGGCTTCTCATCCGCTGACCACCAGCCACTAACCACTCGCCACCTTGCTCTAAGTCCTTGCCCGCCTTCACATACGCGACCCCACCCAAAACATGGCTCTGTAAGTCCTTACCCGCCTTCACATACAAATTTGCCCTCCCGTAAATCCTTACGCGCCATCACATACGAAAACAGGGGGGTAGGGGGGTATCAACCAAGAGTTCACAATCCCCTCAATCTACAGCACTTAGTTTTTTCGACTCTCGCCTCAGCTACGCGCAGCGCAGCCGCGCGTTCACGGCAGGCGAATCAGGCGCGCTTCCGTAATCGCCGCGAGCGCGCACAGGGGCGGAAGAATGCTCTCGGGGACTTCGCCGTCGAGGCGCACGAGCGCGATGGCTTCGGCGCCGCGCGCGGCTTCGCGACGGCCGAGCGCAAACGTGCCGATATTGACGCCGCGCTCGCCCAGGATCGTGCCCACCTGGCCGATTACGCCGGGAACGTCGCGGTTGCGCAGGAAAAGCATCGTGCCTTCGAGCGGAGCTTCGAGTTCGATGCCGTCGATGCGCAGCGCCCGCGGCGTGGCGTCGTGCAGCACCGTTCCTTCGGCGGCGATTTCCTGCGCCGAGCCTGCGGCCTGCGGACCAACGGCAACTTCGAGCGTGTCCGGGAACCCGTGCTCGCGACGCCGGGCGCGCTCTTCTACCGCCAGGCCGCGCGCGGCGGCAATCGTGGCCGCGTTCACCAGATTCACGCGTTCATCGAGGATCGTGTTCAAAATCCCCGCGAGCACCGCGCTGCGCAGAAGGTGCGTGCCGAGTTCGGCGGTCTCTCCGGCATAGGTGATGCGCACGCGCGCGAGAGTGGCGCCGCGGCCCGCGGCAATCTGCGCCGTCAGGCTGCCCAGCCGCTCGGCTAATTCGAGGTAAGGCCGCACGCGCCGGTACTGTTCGGCCGAAAGCGTGGGGAGGTTCACGGCGTTGCGGATCATGCCCTCGGCGAGGTAGTCGCGCACCTGCTGCGCGATGAGCGTGCCGACTTCCTCCTGCGCTTCGCGCGTCGAGCCGGCGATATGCGGCGTGGCGATCACGTTGGCGAGGCCCAGGAGCGGCGAACCGCTGGGCGGCTCCGTGGCGAAGACGTCGAGAGCGGCTCCAGCCAATTTGCCGGAGCGCAACGCCTCCGCGAGCGCGGCTTCGTCCACCAATTCGCCGCGCGCGGTGTTGATGAGTCGCGCGCCCGGCTTCATCTGCGCCAGCGTCTCGCGGTTGATCATTTTTTCGGTGGCCGGGCTGAGCGCGGCGTGCACCGAAACGAAATCCGACTGCGCCAGTAGCTCCGCCAGCGACAAGAGTTCGACTCCCGCTTCGCGCGCGCCGTCCGGGCCGATGTGCGGATCGTAGGCCAGCACGCGCATCTCAAACGCGCGCGCGCGCCGAGCGACTTCGGTGCCCACGCGCCCGAGGCCCAGCAGACCCAGCGTCTTCCCGCGGAGTTCCGTTCCTGCGGCGCCGCTTTTCTCCCAGCGCCCGGCGTGAACCGAAGCGTTGAGCAGCGGCACCGCGCGGGCAAGCCCCAGCAGCAGGGCGAACATGTGCTCGGCCACGCTGGTGGAATTGCCGCCGGGGGTATTCATCACCAGGACGCCGCGCTGTGTGGCCGCTTCGAGAGCGATATTGTCCACGCCCACGCCGGCGCGGCCCACGACGCGCAGCTTCGGTGCGCGTTCGAGTAGCTCCCGGGTGACGCGCGTGGCGCTGCGCACGATCAGCGCGTCGGCATCGGCTAGCTCGGCGCCGAGCGCGCTGGCCGCAGGTTGCGCCACCTGCCAGCCCGCTTCGCGCAGGAGCGCGAGCCCGCGTTCGTTGATTTTGTCCGCCACAACGATTTTCATGGCCAGGCCAGCGTAGTGGCGCGCGCACGCGCTGTCAAATCGCGCGAGCCCTGCGGAGGCTGTGCTATATTTGATTGCGAGCGATTTCCATGACATTTGTCGAGCGCATTCAGAAAGATCTCACCGAAGCGATGAAGGGCAAGGACGAGCTGCGCCTGAGCGTCCTGCGCATGGTGAAGTCCGCGCTGAAGAACAAGGAAGTCGAAAAAATCCGCCCGCTCGAAGACGCCGAAGCGCTGGCCATCTGCCAAACGCTGGTGAAACAGCGGCGCGAGTCCGTTGAGATGTTTACCAAGGGCAACCGCATGGATTTGGCGGACAAGGAAACGAAAGAAATCGCCATCATCGAGTCCTACCTGCCCGCCGCGCCCAGCGACGCGGATCTCGATCAGGCCATCGCCGCGGCGATCACGGAAACCGGAGCGAATTCGCCGAAGCAGATGGGCGCGGTCATCAAGGCCGCGAGAGCGCATCTCGAAGGCAAGACGGTGGACGGCAAAGCGCTCAGCGACCGCGTCCGCGATCGGCTTTCCCGCTCCGGTTGAGTTCCTCCCTGTAGGTGAACTGCATTCCATAGTAGAGGAGCAATCATGACGCCCAATTTTCTTACACGAAGAGAAGTTTCTTTACGGCTCGCGTCGCTGTTGCCCGCAATCGCAATCACCGGAAGTGCGGGAGCGATCGCCGATGGAGCCACAACTTCCGACAACGACGAGATTTCGCGCACCTGCGAATGCATCCATCAGGAAGTTGTGATTCAGGCGAGCCGTGCGCGTGTCTATCAGGCGCTGACGGATCCAAAGCAATTCAACAAGGTCACAGATTTCAGCATCCCCGGCGCTTCGACAGCCATCAGCCCGGAAGTTGGAGGGGAGTTTTCGCTGTTCGGCGGCTTGATCACCGGGAGACACATCGAGATGGTGCCCAACGAGCGGCTGGTCCAGGCCTGGCGGGAAAAAAGCTGGGCGCCGGGCGTCTTCTCCATTGTCAAGTTCCAATTGAACGACGAGGGTTCCGGCACTAGATTGGTTTTCGATCACACCGCAATCCCGCACGGCGATGCGGACCACCTTGCCCCCGGATGGAAGTCCCACTATTGGATACCTCTGCAGAAATATCTGGCTTGAAGATATGGGCTGATGCGGCGAACGTATCCGCTCGTCGTCCGCCCGTTGCTATACCCGGGCGCAAGTCCTTTAGACCTCGTGCAGCTTGCCGAACCGATTTCGCATTAAGGAGCGACTTGCAGGCTGCGCAGGGCCTCCCTGCTATCCACCCACAGGCCCCACGCTGTATCCTTTCGCCGTGAGCGTTCCCGAAACTATCCCCGTACGCTACTCCGAGGAAGATGCCGAATACGTGAGCGTGCGCCCCGTTCGTCGGCAAACATTTCGCTTCGACGAATTGATTGACATGGTGCTCAGCGTGACGGGGAAAGACCCCGAGCGCATCCAGAAGATCCTGCGCACCGGCACCGTCGTCTTTCATTTCTTCCGCTATCGGTGGGAGAGCCTGGAAGTTTCCGCCGCGGAGTTGGCGGGAGCGCTCGCGCGTTACCCGGACGCCGATCCCGGCCGGGCGTTCCGCGCGGAAGACTGCGCGGCCATACTTCTCGAAAGCGCAGGCTCGTCGCCTCGTCATTCCATCGAGCTGGATCGAAAATCGGCAGGTCGCCGGCGGCTTTTTCGCGGGCGCAGCTTCTGGGAGAGCCTGCTGGACCTGGCCCGCGCAACGCGGCCCGAATATGGCGGCTATTCCTACAGCCGCCGCGCGGATTTCTATCGCCTCGCAATTTCGGCGGAGCAGGCTGCGGCGCTTTTCGCGGCGGCAGAGCGTCTCGCTCCGCGCGGCTTGCGCGCCAGACTCGTGCATCTGCCCGAGGTGGCCCGCATCGTGTACGTCTGCCCTCGCTCGCAGTGATTCTGCCGCTTCCTCCTTGCCTGTCCCGCCGTCTAGTGCTACTTTGCCCGCGCGTGCTTACCCGCAGGTTCCATCGAAGCTAATCGGCACGAAATCGTTCGGGGAGGTCTGCCTTGGCTACGAAACCGTGGAGCTCCACCGCACCCGCAGCGGAATTTCGGCCTTACATTGATCCGTCCACCGTTCTCCCGGAATTTACGCTGCGCGCCGTCTTCCTGGGCGCGGTGTTCGGGATTATCTTTGGCGCGGTTACCGTGTACGTGGGCCTGCGCGCCGGGCTGACCGTTTCCGCTTCCATCCCCATCGCCGTGCTCTCCATCAGCATCCTGCGCGGATTCGGCAAAGCCTCGATCCTCGAAAATAATATCGTGCAGACCACCGGTTCGGCGGGCGAATCCGTGGCCGCGGGCGTGATCTTCACTCTCCCCGCGCTGATTTTCCTCGGCTATTCGCTGAACACGGAATACTGGCGCGTCTTTTTCCTCGCGCTGATCGGCGGGTGGCTGGGCGTGCTCTTCATGATTCCGTTGCGACGGCAATTGATCGTCAAAGAGCACGGGAACTTGCTCTATCCCGAAGGCACGGCCTGCGCCGACGTGCTGGTCGCGGGTGAAAAGGGCGGCTCGTTCGCCGGGCGCGTGTTCTGGGGCCTCGGCCTCGGCGGCCTCTACACAATCTTGATGAACATCGGGCAGGCGTGGCCCGCCCAGCCGGAGTACCGGCCCGGCTGGCTGCCCGGCTCGTCATTCCGTGCCGCGATCACGTCCGAGTATCTCGGCGTGGGTTACATCATCGGCCCGCGCGTGGCAGGGACGATTTTCGCCGGCGGAGTTTTTTCCTGGCTCGTGCTGATGCCGGCCATTAAGTTTTTCGGCTCGCTCTCGCCGGGAACAGCGCTCTATCCCAGCACGGTTCCCATCCCGCAGATGACTCCCGATCAGCTCTGGGCCAGCTACATCCGGCCCATGGGCGCGGGCGCGGTGGCGGCGGCGGGCTTGATCACGCTGATGAAAACTCTGCCCACGATCATCGGAGCGCTCAGCTCGGGGCTGAAGGATGTGCGTTCGCAGCGCGGCGGAGCACAGCCGGAATCCAGCCGCACCGAGCGCGACCTCTCAATGAAAGTGGTTCTCGGCGGCTCGCTGGTGATTGTGGTCATGATGTGGGCGCTGCTCACGTTTAAGCCCGTCCCCGGCGCGCAAACATCGCTCATCGCCAATCTGGCCGCGGGCGTTTTCGTGGTGTTCTTCGGCTTCCTGTTCGTCACGGTCTCTTCCCGCATCTGCGGATTGATCGGCACGTCCGCGAATCCCGTCAGCGGCATGACCATCGCCACTCTGATGGCCACTTGCGCCGTGTTCCTGGTGCTGGGTTGGAAAGCCAGCGCCTTCGCGGTGCTCGCGCTGACCATCGGCGGCGTGGTGGCCATCGCCGCGGCCAACGCGGGCGCCACTTCGCAGGACTTGAAGACTGGGTACCTCGTCGGCGCGACTCCCGTGTACCAGCAAATCGGACTGGTGGTCGGCGTCCTGGCTGCCTCGTTTGCCATCGGCGGCACGCTGATCCTGATGAACAAGGGCCTGGAGAAATACACGCCGATTCAGATGCCGCTCAATATCGCGCAATTGTCCACGGGCGTCGAAGTACAGGACGAGCACTACGTGCACAAGGGCCAGACCTACGTTTTGATCAACGCGCTCGGTTCGCGCGATGTGCCCGACGGAAAATATCTCTATGACCCCGAGACTCATCAGATCGAAATCCAGTGGGTGCAGGGCATCGGCAGCGAAAAAGCCGCGGCGCCGCAAGCGCGCCTAATGGCCACGGTAATCAGCGGGATTTTGAATCAGCGATTGCCCTGGCGGCTGGTGCTGCTCGGCGTTTTCCTGGTAGTCGCGATCGAGCTGCTGGGCATCCGCTCGCTCACCTTCGCCGTGGGCTCCTATCTCTCGATTGCCACGACGATGGCGATTTTCGCGGGCGGCGCGGTGCGCTGGCTCGCCGAGCGCGGACAGGCGAAGAAAAGCGACGCGGAGAGCGAAGTCAGCCCCGGAGCGCTTTATTCCAGCGGCTTGATTGCCGCGGGCGGCGTCTTTGGCCTGCTCGGCATCATCCTGAACCTGTTGCAGGATCAGGACCTGGCGCAGCAGCTCCCCCGATGGATGGGCTTTCTCCATCTACCCATTCGTTCGGATTTGTTTGCGATCGGCCCGAAATGGCTGCCGCACATCAGCGTCGCCCCGCTCTTCGGCGTGGTGATGTTTGTGCTGCTCGCACTTTCGCTCTTCCTCTCCGCCCGGAAGAAGCTGGACTAGCGCCACCGTCGCGTCCGACTCTTTGACGCCGCAAGCGCTTCGCCTTAGACTCTTATCAGCATGACTCCTTATCGGCGCTCCTACGGCGGCTACCGGTTCAACTGGAGCGGGTTCATCACGCCGGCCGTGAAGACGCTGGTTCTCGCCAATGCCGGGGTCTTCCTGGTCCAGACGTTTGCCGGGCTTCTCATCGGCCCGGAAGCATCGTTCGCGATCGTTCGCGCACTGGGACTAGTTCCCGCCTATGTCGTCTTCAAGGGTTTTCTGTGGCAGCCGTTCACCTACATGTTCTTGCACGGCGGACTGTTTCATCTGCTCATCAATATGCTGATGCTGTGGATGTTCGGCCGCGACCTCGAGCTCAATTGGGGGCAGCGGCGTTTCTACTCTTTTTATTTTACTTGCGGCATTGGCGCGGGGCTCATCAACGTGGTGGTGAAACTCGTCCTGAGCCTCCAGGGAATTGGGCGCTCGGACATTCCTACCATCGGCGCGTCGGGCGCGATTTTCGGCATTCTGATCGCGAACGCCGTCCTCTTTCCGGACCGGCAAATCTGGCTCATCCCGCTTCCCATCTCTATCGCCATGCGGCCGTATGTCGCGGTGATGGCCGCGATCGAATTTTTCGGCACGCTGGGCTCCACCGGCGACAACGTCAGCCACATCTGCCACCTCGGCGGATTGCTGGTGGGCTACATCTACCTGCGGCGCGGCTTGTTCCTGTTTCGCTCACGCAATTTCTTATTGGACTGGAAGCGACGCCGCATGAAGCGCAAGTTCGAGGTCTACATGAAGGACCAGCACAAGGAAAAATCGCGGCCCGACAATTGGGTGAACTAGAAGACGATTCGGATTCCAGAAAACGCACCGCCCGCTAGCGTCTGGCTGTCCCGCCGACCACGTAAAGCTTCATTAAGTTCGTCGTGCCGCGAATTCCCAGCGGCGTTCCGGCCACAATCCCTACGACGTCACCCGCGCGCATCAGCCGGTCAATCATCTCCGCCAAATTGTTCGCCGGGCCGAGCGTGCAGACGATTTTCGATCGGCGAAAATACATGGCAGCCTGCGCGGCGAATCCGCGGTTATTTCGCGCGGACGAACTCGTCCACCACGTGATAGAGATACTCAATCCCCCGGCGGAAGGACACCAGCGGGATGCGCTCGTCGTCCGCGTGCATCCGCCGGTCGTCATCCTCGGTCAAGGGGAAGGGAAGCAAGCCGAACGCCTGCACATTGTGAAGCCTCAACTGCGCCGAATCCGTCGCTCCGGTGGAGAGGAACGGCATCACCACCGCGCCCGGGAAGTGTTGCAGGCTCACGCGCTCGATGGTCTTGTAAAGCTCGTTGTCGAGAGAGGAAGGTGGAGCAGGCTCGCCCGCGTCGGGCAGCACCTCGAAGCGGATTTGCGGGTCGTTGACCAGCTTCATGAACTCCGCGATCAACGCCTGCACGGTGTTCCCCGGCAGGAGCCGGATATTCAGAACCGCGCGCGCCTCGGACGGCACGACGTTCTGCCGCACGCCCGCGCTCAGCATGGTGGGCGCAATCGAATCGCGCATCATCGAATTCCACATGGGACTCATCTCGGAGAGCCGCTTCGCGGCCAGGTCTTGCCGCCCGGGCTGATCGAGCAGGGCGCGCATCCACTTGGCCGTATCGGGATCTTCGATCTTGGCCAGTTCCTCGAAATAGCGCCGCGTCACCGCGGTCAGTTGCACCGGCGTTTGATACGCGCCGATCTTGGCCACCGCGGCGGCAAGATGGATCACGGCGTTGTCCGGCCGCGGCTGTGAGCCATGACCGGAAGGCCCGGTGGCGATGACGGCGACGTTGGTGGGCACTTTTTCGCTGGCCTGCACGCCGACGTATTGGACTTTGCCGTCCTTCAACATCACGCGGCCGCCTTCGTTGATGCAGTAGCCCGCCGCAAACTTGTCCCAATACTTGCCGATGATGTACTTGATGCTGAATTCGCCGCCCTGCTCTTCGTCGCCGTCGGCGAGAAAAATGACGTCGCGGCTCAGTCGCACGCCCGCGCGCTTCAGCGCGATAAACGCCGCCAGATTCGCCACCACCATGCCCTTGTCGTCAATCGCGCCGCGGCCGTAGAGGTAGCCGTCCTTGCTGACCGCGGCGAAGGGATCCACGCTCCACTTTTCCCGCGACACGCCGACCACATCCATGTGGCCCAGCAGCAGCAGGGCGCGCGAAGGGTCCGGCACCGGACTCGATTGCAGGCGCGCGACAATCACCGCGCGGCCCGGCGCGGTCTCCAGGATTTCGTACGGGATCCCTTCTTTTTCGAGGATGCTGCCCAGATACTTCGCGCTGGCCAGTTCGTTGCCCGGAGGGTTCGTGGTGTTGATCTTGATCAATCCGGCCAGCCAGTCCAGGGCCTCCTCGGATATTTTCGCGACCTCGGGACTGGGAGACTGCGCCTGCGCTCGAGCCGGTCCCGAACCCAGGCAGAGCGCCACGGCAAGCAACAACGCAAGACGACTCAGGCGGCACACCATTCTTCACCCCTCCGGAAATTGCCAGGAAACTTCTTGAGCGGCAAACGCTTCATATTATCACGGGCACGCCGGGGGCTGGGGATCGGGGAATGCATCATTGTTGCGAGTTTCGGGATCAAAACCCCAGCCGAAAAGAACCCGGGTGGCGTATCATGGAAGCATTCATAAGGGAGAGAATCCGATGGGACTGACCATTCCTCGCGCAATCGTCCTGGGCCTTCTGATTTTCACGCTGGGTGTGCCTTTCGGCGAGCTGCAGGCGCTGGCGCAGACTCAGGGGCCGATGAAGCAGCCGCCTCCGCTTCAACAGCCGCAGAAGGCTCCGGAGAAAAAGAAAGACCAACCTCCCACCGAGGGCCAGTTCTCCATCAGCGTGGAAGTGCCGCTGGTGAATGTGGACGTGGTGGCCACGACCAGCAACGGCGACTTCATCACGGGTCTGAAGAAAGAGAATTTCCGGATCACCGAAGACGGCGTTCCGCAGACCATCTCCAATTTCTCGGCCGGTGAAGCGCCCATCACGATCGTCATCCTGATGGAATTCAGCAAGCTGGCCTACGAGTACTTCGCCTATTCCGGGAAGGAATGGGCCTACAACTTCCTGACCGTACTAAAGAAGGACGACTGGGTCGCGCTCAAGACCTTTGACATGAAAACGCGAGTGGAGGCTGACTTCACTCAGAACAAAGATGAAGTGGCCGGCATCATCGCGCGCCTCTATTTTCCGGGGTTTTCGGAAGCAAACATGTTCGACGCGCTCACCGAAACTCTGGACGAGTTGAAGGACGTCAAAGGGAAGAAATCGATCCTGCTGCTGGGCTCGGGTTGCGACACCTTCAGCAAACACACCCTAGATCAGACCATCAAGCGTGTCCGCCAGACCGACGTGACCATTTTTTCCATTGGCCTGACCGGCCAGTTGATGTCCGGGACCTGCCAGATGGGCGGTGAGACCGTTTTGCAAGCGGAAAACCAACTCAGGACGTTTGCGGACATGACAGGTGGAAAGGTCTGGTTTCCCCGTTTCCAAGGCGAAATACCGGGCGTGAGCCGCGACGTGGCGATGTATTTAAGGAACCAGTATAGCCTCGGCTATGTCCCCACCAACCAGAACCTCGACGGCAAAACCCGGAAGATCAAGGTCGAACTGGTGAACCCCGATGGCACGCCGCTACAGCTCACCGACGCCAAGGGCAAGAAAGTGAAGTTCGTGTTGTACGCGCGGAAGGAGTACATCGCGCCGAAGGCTGCCGTCGGGGATTAGTTTTTCCGCGCGCCCGCCGCGCGTCAAGTCAATACCCGCGCTTCAAGTCCACGCGATTGAGCAGCGCGCGCCCGCTGAACCATCGCTCCAAATTCTCGACCAGCAGCTTTGCCTGGCGCGGCCACATCTGCTCGCTCACGCCGCTGACGTGCGGCGTGAGGAAAACATTCTCAAGCGTCCACAGCGGACTCACCGGCGGCAGCGGCTCGGTCTGCGTGACGTCGAGCGCGGCGCCAGCGATTTTTTTACTATGCAGTGCTTCGATCAGCGCGGCTTCGTCCACCAGAGTTCCCCTCGCCACGTTGACAAAAAACGCGGTGCACTTCATCGCAGCGAGTTGCTCTGCGCCGATCAGTTGAAGCGTCTCGGGTGTCTCCGGCGCGGCCAGCACGACAAAATCGGCTTTCGGAAGCGCTTCATCCAGGCGCTTTGCCGGTAGAATGCGATCCGCGAGTTTGCGGTCGCCTTTTCCCGACCGCGTCACCGCCCACACTTTCATCCCCAGCGGTTGCACGCGCCGTGCCAGCTCGCGCCCGATGGCGCCGAAGCCGACGATCAGCAACGTCTGGCCGTAAAGCTCGTGCGGCCGCAGTGGCGCGTCCCAGAGGTCCTGCTGCGACCAGTGCCGCCGGAGCTGATGACGCACTACGTCCGGAAAGTGCCGCGCCATGGCAATCAACATTCCCAGAGTGTGCTCGGCCATGGTGATGGCGTGGACGCCGCTTGCATTGGTGACCACAATGCGAGACTCGCGCAGCTCCGGGAACATGAGCTGGTTCACGCCCGCCGCGGTGGAATGAATCCACTTCAATTTGCGCGCCGCTCGAACTTGTTCCGGCCGCAGCGACCAGCCCACGAAAATGTCCGTGTCGGTGAGTTCCGCATCCAGGCCTGCGTAGTCTGGCAGGTACACCACTTTCATCCGCGGCCAGCGCTTGCGGATGGGCTCGGCCAAAAAGGCGGGCGCGCGCCATTCCGTAAACTGGTGCCAGGTGGAGATGACGAGTTTTGTTTGCGCGGGTTTCGTTCTTTTCATCTGAATAGGCTCATCGAGTTGATTCCCAATCTGGGAAAAAGCGCTGGGAGCGATTTTGCGGGCTGCGCGGGAATTCCCGCTATCCCCCCACCAGCCCGTATTTCGCGACGATTCTTGCCCCGGTGTTGCGTGGAACACCGGGCAATACGCGGGCGCTTTGATCCGCCCGGGAGCCGATTAGTGCAATCTCAAGTCGCGTCCCGTCATTTCTGCGGGTTGAGGCACACCCAGCACTCCCAGCAGGGTCGGTGCGATATCCCGCAACGAGCCGCCCGCGCGCAAGCCCACTTTTTCGTCCTCGGTGACCAAGACGAACGGCACGGGATTCGTGGTGTGATACGTGTGTGGCCCGCCGGTTACCGGGTCAATCATCGTTTCGGCGTTGCCGTGATCCGCGGTGATGATCCAGGCTCCGCCGCGCGGCCGCAGCGCCTGGAAAAGCTGCCCCAGGCATCCGTCCACGGTTTCTACCGCTTTGATCGCGGCTTCGAGCTTGCCGGAATGGCCCACCATGTCGGCGTTGGCGAAATTCATGATGATGGCGTCGAACGCGCCCTTCTCGATGGCCTGCACCACGGCGTCGGTCACGCCCGCGGCGCTCATCTCGGGTTTCAGGTCATAGGTGGGCACCTTCGGCGAAGGCACCAGGACGCGCTCCTCGCCCGCGAAGGGTTTTTCGACGCCGCCATTGAAAAAATAAGTGACGTGCGCGTACTTCTCCGTCTCCGCCACGCGCAAATTGCGGAAATTCATCCCCGCAAAAACCTGCGCCAGGATCTGCTCCACTTTTTCCGAACCCAGAACGTAGTGCAGCCACGGCCAGGTCTTTTCATACTGCGTCATGGCCACGAGGAACAAATTCTTCGGCCGCGCGGGATCGGTGAATTGGCTGAAGCCGGGCTCGGCCAGCGCTCGTGTGATCTGCCGCGCGCGGTCGGCGCGGAAGTTGAAGAAGATCGCCGCGTCATCGTCGCGGATCAGACCCACCGGCGGGCCGGTCTGGCCCGGCGCGGCAGCCTCCGTGATTACGGCGGGTAGGATAAACTCATCGGTCACGCCCTGTTCGTAGCTCCGGCGCACCGCGGCGAGGGGATCGCTCGTCTTGAACTCCGCTTCGCCGTGCACCATCGCGCGGTAAGCTTTCTCGATGCGCTCCCAGCGGTTGTCGCGATCCATGGCGTAGTAGCGGCCCACGACCGTCGCGATCCGCCCGGTGGCGTATTCGCGCATTTTCTGCTTGAGCTGCCGCAGGAAATCGATGCCGCTGTTGGGCGGAGCGTCGCGGCCGTCCATAAAGCAATGTACGAAGACGCGTTCGACTTTGTTCTGCTGGGTCATGCGCAGCAACGCTAAGAGGTGCTCGATGTGCGAATGTACGCCGCCGTCGCTGAGAAGGCCAAGCAGATGAAGTTGCCGCTCGCGCCCGCGCTGCATGGCCTTCAGCAGAAGCTCATTCTGGAAAAACGCGCCCGTGGCGATGGCCTGATCGATCCGCGTGATGTCCATCTGCACGATACGCCCAGCGCCGATATTCAGATGGCCGACTTCGCTGTTTCCCATCTGGCCTTCGGGCAGGCCGACGGCAGGGCCAGAAGTCTGAATCAGCGTGTTGGGAAATTTCTTGAGGAGATCCGTGTAATTCGGCGTGCGCGCGAGAGCAATGGCGTTGCCTTTGGTTTCCGCGCGATAGCCCCAGCCATCCAGTACGGTCAGAACAATAGGTTTTGGCCGCTTGAGCATCGCGCGTCAGGATACACGGAATTGGCCGGGTTTCAGTACTTCAACTTTGCGATCTTCATGGAAGGGTGGTCTGAACTACGCAGAGAACTTGCTAATGTTGAGCGGCAAGGACGCGAAGAGCTTCGCGAGCCGCTTGAGCCACTTTTGGATCCTGGTCGGAACTGAATTCGCGCAGCTCGGGCTCAAATCTCTTGTCGCCAATGCTCGCCAGGATCGATAAGACCATCGGCAGGCTCTCGCGCCGGTGCAGAGCTTCTTCCAGCAATGGCTCCGCCCGCGTGCCCGCCCGAACCAGAAACATTCCGGCGATCGTCTTGAGGTTACCGTCTTCTTCGCCCAGAGCCCGGACCAAAGTTCGTCCCGCAGCCCGTAAACGTGTGGTTCGCCAGACTGCGTTGCAAACGAAAAGACGAATGGCGCCTGCCAAATTCATAAAAAAACTTTAACACCATGCGGCTCTTACAGCATAGATGGAACTTTGTTCTTTGTCCAAACGCTTGGATCGTGCGTGGCAGAATGGTTGAACCAAACGGGTAGCACGTTCTCTTGAATTTCCGGGAGTTGGAACCTCTGACCACCACGGTCAGCGAGGATGACCAGGTCAAAATGGACTCGGATCGATACGGTCTTTTTGACCTTTGTGAAATCGGGCATGTACTTGGGGATATGAACAGGACAACTGAGCAGGACCAACTCCCCGACTTGCAGGCCATTGTGCGTGGCCAGCATGGCGATGCTGCCGCCATGACTGTGGGTGATGAGATCGAGCCCGTTTTCGTTGTGGTTTGTTACCCAGCGCAAGAGATCTTGCGCGCCGAGCAGCCTCGCGCCATCGCTGTACGCGCCGGACCAGCCAAAGCGATCCGACTTGTCGTACAAATCGGAACGCACATTCTTCAAGAAATACGTATGAAAGTCACCGCCCGGCTGCCACCAAGTTTCATTCGCCGCCCACGTGCCATGAACCAACAAGGCGGTGTTCGGCGGCCACCCGCCCTCCGCCCCTGCACCCACGGCCCGCTGGGCCGACTTCAGAGAGTTGAGAGCCGGGTGGTCCGGCGCGGTGTGGGCCAGCGCAGTCGCAGCGACCTCGCGAACCAGCGCGTCGCTACTTCGACAGCCCTTGGCCAGAATTCGGATCAGCCGCTGCGGCTGATTGCTCAGCTCGAGGTAAGAGGCAGCCGCCGCGACGCGCGTTAGCTCAGCGGGGTGACTGAGAGAGACTTCCATCAATTCAGCCACAGCTTGATGCGTGGAGAGGTCATAGGCGCGAGAAGCAAGATCCTGGAGTGCCTCAGGGCTTTTTGCGGCGGCCTCCACCGGCGCGCTTTCCTCCGACAGCACCCACATGCCATAGCGCTGGGCGAGGTTTGTCTGCATTCGTTGAATGTCGAACCGCCCGACCGTCCCCTGAATGCGTGGAACGGCGAAGCGGTCAGCGTCTTGGACCGGCAGGAAGTCCGTCTTCCCCGCGAAGCCCAAAGCCTGCGCGCGCGCAACGTGGACAGCTTCATCACCGCGAATCTGGGCGCCGAGGGAAAGTAAGACTGCCGCCTGAGACAACACTGCCGCGGCATCGGTTCGTCCGAAGGCCTCCCTGCCCGAGACGGGTTCGATGATTACCGGCCAGCCATTTGGCATCTCGCTTCTCCTTCATGCGTGTGGGGGATTAGTTCTCACACATTGACCCTCGTGCGTGTACTGTATCACATGAATATATAACTTGAGCAATATAATATGAGGGCCTCAATGAAAGCCGAGGTGACCATTCAATGGCGCAATTGATCCGTTGCCACTGACGCTTTGACGGAGGGTTCGTGGTCCATGAGCCAATCTTCTCCGAGCCTCACCCACTTGATCCTCACGGTGCCTCTCCCGACGCATCTCACCGGGATTCTTGATTTGAGCTTCACGGGGATTGAGCTAGGATACTGTCCTTACTCTCTATGCTGATTTCCAAACTTCTCGTGATTGGCGCCGGGCCGTACGGGCTTTCCGTCGCGGCACACGCCAAACAAGCCGGCCTGGGTGTCATGGTTGTCGGTGAAACGATGTCGTTCTGGAAGCGGCAGATGCCTCAGGGCATGCTGCTCCGCTCCGGCTTGGACTGGCACCTGGACGCCTCGGGGGTGCACACGCTCGAGGCGTTCCTCGAAGAGAAGCGCATTCCGCGTGCGGGGGCGGAGCCGCTCCCCGTCGAGGTTTTTCGCGACTATGCGGAGTGGTTCCGCAAGAACAAGAATTTAGACGTGCTGCCCCTTCGCGTCGAACAATTGCACCTCGTTGACGGCCATTTCGAAGCGCGGTGTACCGACGGAGAACTTTTGCGGGCGGAGCGTGTGGTGGCCACGCCGGGTCTGGCGCCATTTGTGCACATCCCTGATAACGCGGCCCTGGCGGCTGCTTCGAGTCGCATGCAGCACACCAGTGATCTGGTGGATTTCCGAGCGGTGACCGGGAAACGCTGCGCGATCATCGGCGGACGCCAGAGCGCCTTCGAATGGGCCGCACTGATGCTCGATGCGGGCGTTGCTGAAATCCATCTTACCTATCGGCACGAAACTCCGCGATTCGAGCCCTCCAATTGGACGTTCACGGACTCGATGATTGAAAGCACACTACGCACGCGGGGATGGTTCCGCCGGCTTGACCCCGCCAAGCAGGCCGGCATCCACAAACATTTCTGGGAGGAAGGCCGGTTGAAGCTCGAACCCTGGCTCTGGCCGCGTGTAAATCAGAAAAACGTAAAGCTCTGGCCAAACTCGCGCGTGACCGCCTGCACGCCTTCTGCAGACGGGCTCACAATTCATCTCGACCGCGGCGATTCATTCCAGGTGGACCACATACTCCTCGCCACTGGCTACTCTGTGGACCTGCTCCGGGTGCCTTATCTTGGAGACGAGATTCGAACAGGAAATTTGAAAGTGGATGGCGGCTATCCCAGGCTCGATGAAGAGTTTCAGACCACACTGCCGGGACTTTACCTGACCGGACAGACCGCTACGCGCGCCTTCGGGCCGTTTTTCGGTTTCATCCGGGGCTGCATTGCCTCCGCGAAGATTATCGTGGCCCACCTCCTCCGCGCATCGTAGCCTCCGCTGTCAGAGGAGGGGCTTTGGCAATTCCTCAGTAGGAGACCTTCTCATTCACGAGCATGTCCTTGACCTTAAAAAACAGGATCACGTGCTGGCTCGAAAACTGCCCGATGGCAGGACTCATGAACTCGAACGAAAATTCTTTGTCGCCAGACTGGACCACCGGCTTGCCATCCTTTAGCCGGGGAAAGACGAAGATTACGACCCCGTCCTGGCTAGCGTCCACCTGGACAGGTGACATGTGCGCCGCGGGCGTATTCAGAAAGGTGCTGACCTGCCACTGGCCCTGGATATTCGTGCGAAACATGCGGACCATTTCCAAGCGGAGTGAGTCCATCGAGGTCCCGTAGAGAAGTCGTACGACCGCCTGATCCGTGTAAGGATTTGCAATCAACTTGGCGTACTTCTCCCGGGCTGCCTGTTGGTCCTCGACGGACAGCCGCTGAAAGGACGGCCCAAGCTCCGCTTGCCGAGCCAAGGCCTGGCGGACAGGAACCGAGGAGAGGAACTGAACTTGATAGGTAATTGTGGCCTCTTGATCGCGCCCGGGCACCGAGGCCCCAATCTCCCGCGGGGCGATGCTAGCCAAGATCCGTGATTTGGACCAAGGAGAGTCTCTCAACACTTTGGCGCAATCCTCGAGGGACCACTCGTGGTAGTCCTTTTTCGTCCAGACCTGGGCCGACAGCAGTGGAATGAATAGGGCCAGGGAAATCAAGCTAACCCACGTGGCGCGGATTCTCATGAGATGAACCTCCGGCAGCTCTAGAAAGGCGCGAATGGTCCTGGGGTGACTGCTGTCACATATTCTCAGCATGCATCAGAGCTGTCTACTGGGATGGTCCGGCAAATTCTAGCTCCCGAGCGGGAGCAAGGCAATCCATTGTTCGCCCCGCATCTGGTGATTCTTTACGCCAGAGCCGCGCGGCCGGGGAACTTCGCGTTGGCTCCCAACTCCTCTTCGATGCGCAATAGCTGGTTGTACTTCGCTACGCGATCGGTGCGCGAAGCGGAGCCGGTCTTGATCTGCCCGGTGCCCATGGCCACGACGAAATCGGCGATGAAGACGTCTTCCGTCTCGCCGGAGCGGTGCGAGACGATTGAACGGTAGCCGGCCTTCCGCGCCATCTCGATGGCTTCGATGGTTTCCGTCACCGTGCCGATCTGATTCAGCTTGATCAGGATCGCGTTTCCGATTCCTTCCGCGATCCCGCGCGCGAAGATTTTCGGATTAGTCACGAAGATGTCGTCGCCCACCAATTGTGTCTTACTTCCCAATTCTTGCGTCAGGTGCTTCCAACCCGGCCAATCTTCTTCGGACATTCCATCTTCGAGCGAGACGATGGGGAACTGCCGCACCCAGTTGGCCCAAAACTCGACCATCTGTTCCGGCGTGCGCGCGGATTTGTCCGATTTCTTGAAAACGTATTTTCCGCTGGCTTGGTCGTAGAACTCGCTGGACGCCGGATCAAGTGCGATTGCGGCCTGCTCGCCCGGCCGGTAGCCCGCGGCGGTGATGGCTTCGAGGACGACCTCGATGGCTTCTTCGTTCGATTTCAGGTTGGGCGCGAAGCCGCCCTCATCGCCCACGGCGGTCGAATAGCCGCGCTTCTTCAGCACGGTCTTTAGATTATGAAAAACCTCCACGCCCATGCGCAGCGCGTCGTCGAAATTCTTCGCGCCCACGGGCATGACCATGAATTCCTGCAGGTCCACGGAATTATCGGCGTGCGCGCCGCCATTCAGAATATTCATCATCGGCACGGGCAGAGTTTTTGCGCCGGTATCGCTCGAATACTTCGCCAGGTATTGGTAGAGCGGTTGTCCCTGGGCCGCGGCCGCGGCGCGCGCCGCCGCCATGCTGACCGCAAGGATCGCATTCGCGCCCAGCTTGCTCTTCGTCGGAGTGCCATCGAGCGCGATCATGCGCAAGTCGAGCGCCTTCTGGTCCGCGGCGTCCATCCCCGCGACGCCCGCGGCAATCGCTGTATTCACGTTGGCCACGGCTTTGAGTACGCCCTTGCCGAGGTAGCGCGACTTGTCGCCGTCGCGAAGCTCGATGGCTTCGTGCTCGCCGGTCGAAGCGCCCGAGGGCACGGCGGCGCGGCCCCAGGCTCCGCCTTCGAGCGTGACGTCCGCCTCTACCGTCGGATTTCCGCGCGAGTCAATGATCTGCCGGCCGCGCACGCGCACGATCTTCGTGGACATCCATTACTCCTTCTTCGCAGTCATTCCTTGCGAGCGAGGATCAGCCAGAGGCTGAAATCTACAGGAATCTTTTCCTCCGGCCAAGCCTCGCGCAGGCCGGGTGGAAGCTCCGCAAGGATGCGCTTGAAAAGTGCGGGCGGGTAATCGGGGCGGTAGGTGCTGTAGGCGCCGGCGGACTGGCCGAATCGGGGTTCGAACGGCATGGGCCCGGATTACTCCGGCTCTTCCAGCATGGACTCTTCGCGGACGATCACGCGCACACCGTCTTCGGTCACGTGGAAACGCTTGCGGTCGGCTTCGAGATCGAAGCCGATTTCGGTGCGCTCGGGCAGGGTGACGTGGCGGTCAATGATGGCCTTGCAGATGCGCGAGTGCCGCCCGATGTTCACGTGGTTGAAGACGATGGACTCCTCGATCTCACAGTAGCTGTTCACGCGCACGTCGTAGCCCACCACGGAGCGTTGCACGCGCCCGCCGGAGATAATCGAGCCACCGGATACGATCGAGTCCAGCGCCACACCCATGCGGTCGGGGTCCGCGAAAACGAATTTCACCGGCGGATAATTTTGCTGCCAGGTGCGCATGGGCCAGGCCTTGTCGTAAAGGTTGAAGACGGGACTCACCGAGACCAAATCCATATTCGCTTCGTAATAGGCGTCCACCGTCCCCACGTCGCGCCAGTAAATATTCCCTTGCCGGTTTTCGTCCACGAAGTTGTAGGCATAGACGCGGTATTTCGCGATGATCTTGGGGATGATGTCTTTCCCGAAATCGTGGGAGGAGTTGGGATCCTCCGAATCCGCGATCAGAATGGGGATCAGGAGTTGCGTATTGAAGATGTACACGCCCATCGAGGCGTTCGCTTTGTTCGGATTCCCGCGCGAGCGCTTTGGCTCCGCCGGCTTTTCCTCGAATCCAATCACGCGCCAGTTCTCGTCGGTTTCGATCACGCCGAAGCGCCCGGCGGCCTCCTCGGGAGGGGTTTCGATGGTGGCCACGGTGGCATCCGCGCCGGCATCGGCGTGCTGCTGCAGCATCTTGCCGTAGTTCATCTTGTAGATGTGATCGCCGGAGAGAATAATGATGTAACTGGAGCGCTCGCTGCCAATCGAATAGATATTCTGGTAGACCGCGTCGGCGGTGCCCTGATACCAGCTCGTCGAAACGCGCATCTGCGGCGGCAGCACTTCGATGAAATCGCCGAGGCCCATCAGGGGCGTCCAGCCGCGGCGCACGTGGCGGTTCAGGCTGAGCGCTTTGTACTGCGTTAGAACGTAAACGCGATGAAGGTCGCTATTCACGCAGTTCGAGAGCGTGATATCGATGATGCGGTAGTTCCCGCCGAAGGGAACGGCGGGCTTGGCGCGGTCGCGCGTCAGCGGCCACAGGCGTTCGCCCTGGCCGCCCGCCAGCAGCACTCCGATGGCATCGCGCATCAGCGACATCTCAAACTCTCCTCACCGGCCAGGGATCCCAGCCACGCACACGGGATGCGCAGCAAAGCCCCCGCGAAACTCTGCCAAACGCTGAGTATTGTAACAGCAAGTTTCGCCAGGCCACACGGTGAGGGGGACGTAACTCTGCGGCGAAAGATTTTGAGGCGGCTTCAAGCTTCGTGAACGGTTGAGCCGGACCGGCAGAAGAATTTAGTAATGGCGGAGCGCGACATTCGGATCCACCTGGGAAGCGCGGCGCGCCGGTAAGTAACAGGCGAGCAAGCCCACTGCCCCCAGGACAGCCAGTGAGACGCCGAGGGACGCCGCGTCATTTGATTCCGCGCCCGCAATCCACTTTTTCATGGTCATCGAGCCGGCCAGCGCCAGTGGGAATCCCACCGCCACTCCTCCCAGCAGCCAGGCCATTCCTTGCCTCACCATCAGCATGCGAACTTGCGCCGGCTGCGCCCCGAGAGCCATGCGGATGCCAACTTCCCGCGTGCGCTCGGTGACCGAATTGGCCACCACGGCGTAAAGTCCCATCCCTGCGAGAAAGATAGCCAGCATTCCGAAACTTCCGATCAGGCCGGCGGCCATGCGCTGCTGCCAGAGCGAAGCGGCGATGTGTTTCTCCATCGTCTCCGAGGAGACAATCGGGATTGCCGGGTCGAGCGCCTTCACCGCTTCCCGAACCGCAGCCCCCAGAACCTGGGGAGGAGTTGTGCTGCGGACGACCAGTCCCATGCGGCCGTCGTATTCCTGCGCGAGAGGGAGGTAAAGCTGCAGCGGCGTGTCGGAGAGTAGGGAGCGGGAACGAACGTCCTTCGTTACGCCGATGACCTCCGCCGGCGGCTGCCGGGGACCTTCCCAGGCGGGCGCGGCGATCCGCTTCCCCAGCGGATTTTCGCCGGGCCACAGCCGCGCGGCGAGTTTCTCGTTGATGATCGTCACACGCGGCGCGGCATCGGCGTCGCGAGCATCGAAGTCTCGTCCGCGAGTGAGCGGCAATCCGAGCGTGGCAAAGAAGCGTGGGGCCACGGTATCAACGTCTACGCGGAGGCCCAGCTCGAATTCCCGGCCTTGGAGGACATCGGGGGGAGGCTCCTGTCCCGGGTAGAAAACGGAGCGGCGCGAAGGCCATTCTTCGGGAGGCAAAGTGAATGCGAGACTCGCTGAACTCACGCCGTGCGTTGTCGTGATGCGCCGCAAGAGGTTCTCGTAAAACGCCCGGCCTTTTTGGGCTGAGTATCCCTGGAGTCCGAGGTCAAACCTGTACACCATTACGTGGCCGGCGTCATCAATCGGATTGGCAGAGAAGGCTCTCCCCATGGTGCGCGCCGCGGATCCGGCGGCCGACAAAAGGAGCAACGAGAGCGCCAGTTGTGAAGCGACGAGCAAGCCGCGCATGCGCGACTTCGACGGCGTTCCGCCCCGCGTTTCGTCCTTCAATGGCGTGAGCAGGTCCACGCGCGAGGTCTGCAGCGCCGGCGCGCAGGCGA
This sequence comes from Terriglobia bacterium, assembly GCA_041497315.1. GTDB lineage: Bacteria > Acidobacteriota > Terriglobia > Acidiferrales > UBA7541 > JBGQGH01. Next base: position 72,269 of record JBGQGH010000001.1, read on the forward strand.
ACACCAGCGCGGTGAATACGGTCAACAGCAGGGTGAAACCCAGGACGCGCCAATCCGTCTGCAGGTCGAGGCCCTGGAAGGTGAAGGCCGGTTGCTGGATCGAGACAAGGGCCTGCGCCAACGCCGGCGCGAGCAGAACTCCAATTACGACCGGAAGCACCGCAAGCAGGGCACCCTCAGTGAGAAACATCCTGAGCAGATGCCCCGTGGTCGCTCCCAGCGCGCGCCGCACGGCAATCTCCCGGCGCCGCGCCGCGGCCCGCGCCAGCAGAAGATTGGCCACGTTGGCGCAGGCGATCATTTGCAGCAGGACCACGCTGGCCAGGAGGAGGCCGAGAAAATTCCACAGCGCGGCGCGGTCGTCCGGATCCAGCTCAGCGCCCTGATAAAGCCTCATTGTCCGCGCCTGGTTCGTGACCGGATATTCGTGGGCGAGACGTGCGGCCACAGTATCCACTTCGACTTGAGAGGTGGCGAGAGAAATCCCGGATTTACGCCGGCCAAAGATGCGAATCCAACCGCTCGCGCGGTTCCTCAAGATGTCCGCAGACAACCGGGGAATGGCCACAGGTTGGAGCGTGATTGGCAGCCAGATTTCGCTACGGGAAGTTGGGCGCGTGCCGCGGAATCCCATTTGCGCCACGCCCACGACGTCCATCGGCGCGCCGTTGATGAAAATTGTCCGGCCCAGGACTGCGGGGTCCGCGCCGAACGCGCGTTGCCAGAAGCTGTAGCTGAGAACGGCGACGCGATTTCCGCCGGGAGCCAGTTCGTCTTCCAGCGTCAGCAGACGCCCGAGGGCCGGCCGTATTCCCAACACGTCGAAATATTCTCCGGAGACCAGAACTCCGCGGACCTGCTCCGTGGCTTGGCCAGTTGAGAAATTGAGCGGGGTGCCGGACTCCGCGGCCAGCCCGGAAAAACTGTGCAAGGCCGCGCGGTAGTCGAGGAAATCCGGATAATTCGAGCTGCCGAGGACCTGCGAGTTCTGCACTCGTTCGAAGGTGACCAACTCCTCCGGCCTCTGGACTCCGGAGATTGACCGCAGCAGCGCCGCGCTGATGACGGTGAAGATGGCTGTATTGCCGGCAATCGCCAGGCTCAGGGCGGCCACGGCCAACAGGGTGACTCCGGGTTTTCGCGCCAGCATCCTTGCGGCGGAGCGCAAGCCCTGCCATGCTATGTGCATCCTGCCTCGCAGTCGGTTCTTGTCATTGGGGCTCGGTAGGAAGACGCCGGCATCCGGGTCGGCGTTAACGGAGGCTGTTACACAACCGATCCCGCTGCCCGGGGCAAACTCTGCGGAGTCTTCTGCGGCCGACGAGTCCCGCTGGTGGTTTGGCCGGGCGGCGAGGCCTGCAAACCCAGCCGGCAAAAAGACTTCTTGACATCGTCTAGTGCCTTCGCTAGAAGAGGTTCACAATGGGGCGTGTCAGGCACCCTTCTTTAGCATGATTCAGCTCAGGACGGACTGCCGCGTACAGCGTTTGGGACGGAGGTGAGGACTACGTGGCTGAAGTCGTAATTCAGGAAGGCGAGTCGTTGGAAAACGCCTTGCGCCGCTTCAAGCGAAAAGTGCAGCAGGAAGACATCATCAAGGAAATCAAGAAGCACAGCTACTACATGAAGCCGGGCGAGAAGCGCCGCGCGAAACAGGCGCTCTCCCGCAAACGGCTCCGCAAGAAGCAGCGGCGGGAGCAGGATTAAACGTTCCCGGGAGTCTCAGGACCCTTGGGCTTACCTCAGCAGTTACGATTCACACGATCAGCAGGGCGATTCCCGGCCGGGGATGCGGAATCCCGTATCTCCGCCGGAATTCCCCGCGTTCGCGTCAGGTGAGTGGTCTGGCTGGCTCGATCCTAGCTCGGGCCGGCGGAGCGCCAAATGGAATATCACGATAAAGTCCTGAAGTGCTCGGATTGCGGGTCGGAGTTTGTCTTCACCGCCGGCGAACAGATGTTTTTCGCCGACAAGGGCTTCAAGAACGAGCCCAAGCGGTGCAAGGCCTGCAAGTCGAAGCGCGGTCAGGGCGCGGGCTCAGGTTCGGGGAGTTTTCAGCGCAGCGAAACCCAAACGACCTGCTCTCAGTGCGGGAAGGAAACGACAGTTCCCTTCAAGCCGACGCAGGGAAGGCCGGTTTTCTGCCGCGAGTGTTTCCAGGCGCGGCGGGCGATGGGTTCCCCAGCCTGATCGAACTGCGGTAGAAGTTCGGCGAACGTTTTACAAGGTCGCGGGCCGAGTACTTCGGACTCTCCCAGGCGCATCCCTCGGATTATTCCCTCTGGGCCCTTCTTAAGCCGCTCGAGCGCTCTTTACGGGAACAATCTCCCGCAGCGCCGCTATGAACGCTTCCATCTCCTTGGGTGTGCCGACGGTGATCCGCATCCAGTTGCCCATGGAGGGAAATTTGCGCCCGACGAGAATCTTCTTTTCCTGGAATTTGCGGATCAGCGGCTGGACGTCGCCGCCCACGTCGAACATCACGAAGTTTGCTTCGGAGGGAATGTAACGGCGGCCGTCGCGCTCGAGTTCCTTGCACAGCCACTGCCGCGTGCCGTTCAATCGGCGCTTCTGGTCGGCCACGTGCGCCTGGTCGTCCAGGCTGGCCAGCGCCGCTTCCAGCACGGCCGCGTTGGCGCCACTCCAGAGTTTGTGCTGGCTCATGGCGCGAATGAGTTCCGGTGAAGCCACCGCGTAGCCCAGGCGCATCCCCGCCATGCCGTACACTTTCGAGAAGGTCCGCGCGATCACGAGATTCGGCACCTTGCCGAACCATTCGAATGCGCTGGCATAGTTCGGATTGTCCACGAAGTGGTGATAGGCCTCGTCCACTAGGATGACCGCGTGTTTCGGCGCAGGCTGGAAGAAGTCCGACATCTCGTCTTTGGTGACGATCGTTCCGGTCGGATTGTTCGGATTGCAGATGTAAATCAGCCCGGCCTTTTCACCTCCCGCGGTGGCCATGGCGCGCAGGTCGTGACGGAAGTCCGCGGTGACCGGAACCTTGACGCCATTGGAGTGCGCGACACGCGCGAAGGCCAGTACGGCTTCAAACGTCGGCTCGGCGGCCACGGCGAACTTGTCCGGCCCGAGAAAGGCCATGTCGGCCACGCGCAGAACTTCCCCCGAGCCGCAGCCCAGCATCACGTTGGCAGGCTGCACGCCGTGGAGTTTCGCGATGGCCTCGATCACGCGCCTTTCCTTCGCATCGGGATACCGCGAGGCGACGCGCTCCGAATGCGTGATGGCTTCAAGCGCCTTCGGCGACGGCCCGTAGGGATTCTCGTTCGAGTTCAACTCGATCCATTCGCCCGCACTTCCGGCGGGCTGACGCGGCGCGGCCAGCGCACCGAGCGACTTTGTAAAGTCGGGCGCTACGACCGCCGCGCCAAGCGCTGCTCCGATCGTTTGCGCAAATCGCCGCCGGGAAAGTGTGCCTTCGGACATGGCTTCCTCCTCAAATTCGTGGCGAATCTTGCTGGGGCTCTCGCGATGCCCGCCATTATCTGCCCGGCCCTTGTCCCGCGCAAGCGCGCGTTTCGGAACTTGCCCCACCCATTGCGCGCGTTTCCGTGTGAATCTGTGTGTATCCGTGGTTAAATCCTCTCCACTGTCATGCCGCCGCGCATCACCATCGGCGTTACTGGCCATCGCATACTCAGGAACACTGCGGAACTATCGGCGCAGGTTCACAGCGTGCTCGAACAAATTGTTCAGAACGCTACTCTCGCATCGCCGAATTTGTGCGCACTCTCTCCCCTCGCAGAAGGGGCGGATCGGCTGGTGGCGCGGGAGGTACTCCGTCTTCCTGGCGCCGAATTGGAGGCTGTGCTCCCGCTCGCAAAGGCGGATTACCTCAAGGATTTCAAAACTTCCGCATCGCGCGATGAGTTTGAGGAGTTGCTCTCGCGCACGGGCCGAGTCACCGAACTCTCTCCGGCGGGCTCGCGTTCAGAGGCCTATTTCCAAGCCGGGCGCTACGTCGTGGACCACTGCGACATTCTGATTGCCCTGTGGAACGGCAAGTCTGCGGCCGGGCGCGGCGGCACGGCCGAAATCGTCGAATACGCTCGCCGGCAGCGTCGCGCCCTCTACTGGATTCACACCGCCGATCCGAAGCGCGAGGCCGTGTACGAACCCGGCGCCCCGCGGCGGCCCGAACCATCCTGACTGCGAGTTATTTGCGGCGGATTCAAAATCCGCGTTGTTTCCCATCCGCCTCCGCGTGCTGCTTTGATACCATCCACTTTTCCCCGGAGGCGCGGCCATGAAAGCGAAGAGAGAAGAAATAGCATTGCGCGAACACGTCCTGTACCTGTTCCGCGGCGGCGGCGCGCACGTTGACTTCGATCGCGCCATCCGCGGCCTCCGCACGCGTTTGCGCGGCAAGCGTGCGGCGGGACTTCCGTTCACGGCGTGGCAATTGCTCGAACACATGCGGCTTGGGCAGTGGGACATCCTCGAATTCAGCCGCAATCCGCTCCACGTCTCGCCGAAGTGGCCGGAGGGCTATTGGCCCAAGTCCAGCGCGCCGCCAAGCGCCGCGGCTTGGAACCGCAGCGTGAAATGTTTTCGCCAGGACCTTGCGGCCCTGTGCGCGCTGGTTTCACGGCGCTCGACCGATCTCTTCGCGCGGATTCCGCACGGCGACGGGCAAACCATTTTGCGCGAGGCGCTGCTCGTCGCGGATCACAACGCTTATCATCTCGGCCAACTCGTTCTGGTGCGGCGCGCTCTGGGCGCGTGGGAGGAGTCATGAAGCCAACGCTGCCGGCGGCGGAGACACGCAAGCTTGAAACGCGCTTGAAAAAGTTGCTGGCCGAGTTCGCCCGGCGCTATCCCGACGAAACTGGGAGGCGGCAGCCCGTGCACACGCTCTATGGCGGCGCGCACCTGTTCAAGGCGGAGACGGCCCTGCGGCTTGGCGCGCTGGCGCGGAAAGCGCTTCAGGAGTATGCACCGAACTCCGCCGTCTTCGCGCACGCCATCGAGCTGCCGAATGCCGCGAAGTTTGCGGACACCATCTATGACCGCGTGGTGGCGAAACTCGACCGCGAGCCGGTGGAGGATTTCCGCGTGGATTTCGAGGACGGCTACGGCAATCGTCCTGACGCCGAAGAAGACGGCCACGCCGGACAGGTGGCCCGCGAGATGGCCCGGGGCATGGCTTCCGGCGAATTGCCGCCGTTCATCGGGATCCGCATCAAGCCGTTCACGGAAGAACTCCGCGCGCGCAGCATCCGCACGCTCGATCTTTTCCTGACCACCCTGGCGCGGGAGACGAAAGGGAAACTCCCCGCAAATTTCGTCGTCACACTGCCGAAAATCGTTCTCCCCGAGCAGGTGGCTCTTCTCGCCGAGTTATTGGGCAGGCTCGAACGCAAACTGCGGTTCGGCCGCGGCACACTCAAGCTCGAGCTAATGATCGAGACCACACAGTCCATCCTGAACGCGTGCGGGGAATCGAATCTCCCCCTGCTGCTTGACGCCGCGGACGGCCGCTGCGTCGCCGCGCATTTCGGCACCTACGACTACACGGCGAGCTGCAGCATCACCGCCGCGCACCAGCACATGCTGCATCCCGTCTGCGACTTCGCGAAGCACATGATGCAGGTGGCCTACGCCGGACGGGGCATCTGGCTTTCCGATGGCGCTACCAACATTCTCCCCGCGCCGCCTCATCGGCCCGCGGATGGAGGCGCGCTCACGCCCACGCAGCTCGGAGAAAACCGCAACGTGGTGCACCGCGCCTGGAAATTGCACTACGACCACATCCAGCACTCGCTCGTCAACGGCTACTACCAGGGTTGGGATCTACACGCCGCGCAGCTTCCGACTCGATTCGCTGCTGTGTATTACTTCTTCCTTTCCGGGCTGGACGCGGCCGCGGAGCGCCTTTCGAACTTCGTCGGCAAGGCCGCGAAGGCCACGCTGGTCGGCGACGTCTTCGACGATGCCGCCACAGGCCAGGGCCTTTTGCATTATTTTCTACGCGCGATCAATTCCGGCGCGGTCACCGAAGCCGAAGCGCAGAAAATGACCGGCCTCACGCACGAAGAGCTGCGCTCCGGCTCGTTCGTGAAGATCCTGAACAATCGGGCAAGGTAAGAGAGAGCCATTTGGCGATCTTCTCCAAAGAGGGTGGGCGCTCTTGCGGGAGCTAGTGGCTGCGGATGATTTTGGCCGCAACCCATCCGGCTAGGATCAGCCCGATGAGGATCACCCAATTGTAGGAAGTGCCGTAGGTGGCCGTGGGGAAATGGCTGCTGAGCATGATGAAGACCACGGGCACGGCCATGAAGGTGTTGTGTTTCGAACGCGATTTCGCGCGAGCGGCCAATGAGGCATCCGGTTGGCGTCCCTCCTTGAGCGTGGCGATCATTTTTCTTTGCGCCGGCAGGATGCGCATCCACACATTCAAAAACATGATCGTGCCGAACATCGCGCCGACGTGGAGATACGCCGCGCGCCCGCTGAGGACGTGGCACAAACCATAAGCCGCTCCGACAACGAACAGGAAACAAACGGCGACGCCCGCCGTCTCCGATTTGCGCAGCGATGAGAGCCAGATGCGATCGTAAATCTCCCAGCCAACGACCATCGTGAGCGTGCCGATCAGGACGGCTCGGGCGAGCGAAATATTGGCGACGCTGTCGTCCACCATGATCCCGCCCATGTAGTACACGAGAGTGAGGAGGATTATGCCGCTGACCCAAGTCGTGAGCGCCTCCCAGCGGAACCAGCGCACCTGTGCAGGATCCACCTCGAGGGTTTTCTTTTTGTCCACGACGTAGAATCCGCCACTGTGCACCATCCAGACTTGTTCGTGCTCGCCGCCGGCGGCTTCCTGCTTCGCAAATTGCCCGTCGAGCCAGGTGAAGTAGTAGGTTTGCCCAACCCAGAGAATTCCGGCGAACACGTGGACCCAGCGCACGATGAGGTTGAGCCACTCGGTGACGATCGGAGGCATGGGCGCGGCTCAGCTTCCTCGATACGTTGTATAACTGTGCGGGCTGATGAGCAGAGGCACGTGGTAATGTTGCGCGGCGTCGCGGACAGTGAATTCGATGGATACTTCCGGGAAAAAGCTGTCGATCCCTTGTGCGCGGAAATACACCGCAGCGTCAAAGCGCAGGCGGTAAACGCCGGTCTCGAGGTGGGCGCTGGCCGGCAGTAAATCCCTTGCGCGGCCGTCGGCGTCGGTCTTGCCGTGTCCCAACATCTTCCAGCCGCTCTCGGCGGTGCGGAATTCAAGCGTTACCGGCACGCTCGCGGCGGGGCGGCCTCGCGCTGTATCGAGAACGTGAGTGGTGATGGCGCTCATGTTTTCACGTCCATTTGCAGCAGCTTTTCTAGCCGCAGCCGCGTGATCCGGCGTTGCTCTTCCGCCACGATGCGCAACTCGGCATTCGGGTCATTCTGGAGGCGCTGCTTCAGAAGTGCAAGCATCTCTTCGCTGGTCTTGCCGGTGGCGCAGACGATGAAGATGTAGCCGAACCGTTCGAAGTAAGCGCGGTTCGCCTCAGTCAATTCCGCCAGTACATCCTGGCGTGCTCCACTGGCAGCGGATTGCTCTTGCTGCGACCACTCCTGCGCGTGGCCGTCACTCGGTTTCGCGGCGGCGCGCTCGCCGATTTTTGGATGGCGGCTGAAAGCCTCGAGCCAGTCTTCGCGGCGCAGCGACCACCAGACGCGATCCGCCGCTTTGCAGAGCACGTCCAAATCTCGATGCGGCCGCTTCTTCGTCATCTTCTGTGCCCACTTTGAAGAGCCACAGCACTGAAGGAACGCCACCTCGGCTTCGGCGGCGGGCATGGCGTTCAACCGATTCAGCTCCGCGCTCAATGGGTGCGCCTCGCCATTCGGCCGAAAATGCGCAGCCGGCTGACGCCGCCGTCGGGATAAATATTGAAGCGCACATGCGTCACTTCGCCCGCCGGGCGCAGCTCTTTTTCGAACAAGTGCCGCTTGTCAGCTTCGAGTTTGGTGCGCGGGAGGACTTCCGTCCACTTCGCTGAGGCCAGAGCCCCGGCGTCGCCGCCCGCGTTCGGCGCGGAACCCGCTTCGAGCGAACAACTCTCCGGGAAATTGCCTTTGAAGTGGGCGGTGTCCACTTCGACGCGCTGGATTGTGCCCGCGGCGCCCAATTTCAAAATCGCCCAATCGAACCCGGGCCCGCGACGGCGCTTCGTCTCCCAACCGTCGCCCATATTTACGCCGCGTCCGGGCATGATCAGATTGTGGCGCGAGCTGAAGAACATATCGCTCACTGAGAGCACTAGGCCACCATTTTCGACGGCGGCGAGATCGATTTCTTCTTTGCGCGCAAACGCTGCCCAATCCGGCACAACTTCTCCGTACGCGCGCAGTCGTGCCACGCCGCCATCGGGGAAGATCTTAAACCGCAGATGCGTAAAACGGTTTTCGTTTTGGATCTCGAAGTGGTTCTGCGAGTCTCCCTTGAGCGCGGATCTGGGCAGCAGCTCGCTCCATTTTGTCGAAGGTGTTTCGAGCTGTTCCGTCGTGGCGTTTGCGTCCGCAGCGCACGCTTCGAGCGAGCAGTGCTCCGGGAAATTTCCCTTGAAGAATGCCGTGTCCACGATCGCGCCGCGCACGATGCCCGGAAGTCCCAGCCGGATGATGCACCAGTCGAACCCCGGCGTGCGTCGCCGGCGCGTCTCCCATCCGTCCATCCACTTTCCGCGATCGGTGAACTTGCCTTCGATGAATACCGGCGCGGCAGGCTTCAGCAGGTTTTCCTTCGGCGCGAAGAAATCGTCGTTGGCGAAGATGACCACGCCGCCCAAGCGCTCCGAAGCGAAATCGACGAGCTCCGTGAAGTCCATCAGGAATGTCCTCGCAGGATCAGCTTGCCGTTGGGGCCGCCATCAAACTGCCCACCGCTGTAAATCTTTCGTCCGCGCAGAAATGTCGCTTCGACCACCCCTTGCAGTTCCTGGCCGGCGTAGGCCGTGAACTTGTGGCGGTGGTGGAGCATCGAAGGTTCCACGTGGAACATCGCCTCCGGGTTCCAAACCACCAGATCGGCGTCACAACCGGCGCGGAGAGCGCCCTTGCGGGCATCGAGTCCCACCAGCCTCGCAGGAGCCGCGCAGAGCCATTCGGCCAGCTTCTCCAAGCCAAAGCCGCGCGCCCGCGCGGCTGTCCACATCACCGGCAGCCGAAGCTGGAGAGAGGATATCCCGCCCCAGGCTCGGAGGAAATCGCCGATTTCGCGCAGCTTCATTTCCGGCGGGCACGGCGAGTGATCGGAAACCACCATCTGGATAAGCCCTTCTTCTAGCGCGCCCCAAAGCTTTTCCCGGTTCTCGCGCTCGCGAATTGGCGGGCAGCACTTGAATTCCGTCGCGGCCTCGGCGATATCTTCCGCGGCGAACCAGAGATAGTGCGGGCAAGTCTCGACCGTCAACGGCAATTCTTCTTTGCGCGCGAGGCGCAGCAGCTTCAATGCATCGCACGACGAAAGATGAACGATGTGCGCGCGGGCCCGCGTCTCGCGGCAGCCGCGGACGACTAATTCGATTGCTTCATTTTCAGCTACACGCGGCCGCGCGCGGAGGAACGTCCAGTAGCGCCGCGGGTCGCCGTGGACCACGCTCGCTGCGCGTTCGATGGGGCCGGGCAACTCCGCGTGGATGGCAAGCACGCTGCCCAGCACGGCGAGTTTGGCGAGGGCGGCGCGCAGTTCCGCTTCGCCGATGGCCGCAAATTCCGGCACGCCGGAGTCCACGAGAAAAGATTTGAACCCGAGGACGCCGGCCTCATGCAGCGGGCGCAAATCAGCCAGGTTGCCCGGGACGGCGCCGCCCCAAAAACCGACGTCCACCCAGCATTTTCCTCGCGCTGCGGCGAGTTTTTCTTCGAACGCCGCGACGGTGGTCGTGGCCGGAATCGAATTGAGCGGCATGTCCACCAGCGTCGTGACGCCGCCCGCCGCGGCCGCGCGCGTGGCGGTTTCGAAGCCTTCCCACTCGGTGCGCCCCGGCTCATTCACATGCACGTGCGAATCGACCAAACCCGGCATGACCACGGAATCACCGGCATCAAAGATTGTCGCGCCCGCTGGGATTTCGTCGGTGCGCGAGACCGCGGCGATCACTCCGGAGCGAATGTGGATCGCGGCGGGGCGCACTCCCTCAGGAGTCACCACGCGCGAGCCGCGCACGACGAGGTCAGTTGCCATTGCCGCTCAATTGGCGCAGAAAATCTTCGAGGAGATTCTGGGAGACGCGGAGGCGATAAGCCGCGGTCGAGCGAATATCGTCAATCGGAGAGATTTCAGCCGCAAGCGATTCCCGCACTTCGCGGATGAGAGCGGCATCCACACGACGGCCTTGGAGACGCGCTTCGGTTTTCACGCAGCGCAATACGATGGGCGCGACGCTGCCGAGCGCGATGCGCACGTCGCGGAATACGCCTTGTTCGACGAGGGCCACCGCGGCGATGCACACCTTCGAGATCGCCAGTGCTTTGCGCGTGCCGACTTTGCGGTAGTGCTGGCGCCAATTCTGCTTGTTTCTCGGCAGGCGGATGCTGCGCAGCAGTTCGTCCGGCTGCAGAAGCATGGCTTTGTAGCCGGTGTGAAATCCGTGGTATGGCACCCAGCGCGCGCCCCGCGCGGAAACGAGTTCGAGTTCCGCGTCGTACACCAGCAGCGCTGGTGAGGAATCCGCGGCCGGCGATGCGTTCACGATGTTTCCGCCCAGGGTGCCGCGGTTCTGTGTAGCTACGCCGCCGGTTTCGCGGGCAGCCTGGCAGAGCAGCGGGAATTCCGCCTGCAGCACGGGATGCTGCTGGGCCTCGGTGTAAGTGGTGAGCGCGCGTAATGTGACGTGCGCAGGCGCAACCTCAATCCCGCGCAGCTCCGGCAGTTTCCAGATGCTGATGAACTTCCGGTGCGGCAACTTGCCCGCTTCGAAGAGCACCATCACGTCCGTGCCGCCGGCCAGCGGTTTCCACACACCGGGTTCGCGCGCCAGCAATTCCAGCGCGGCCCCAAGATTTGCAGGAGACTTCAATTCGTATGCGGGTAGGTACGACCTCACGCTCCCACTCCCGTGGACTGGCAGGCGCGCACGACGGCCTCGAAAATTTTCATGTAGCCCGTGCAGCGGCAGAGATTTCCGGCAAGGCCCGCGCGGATGTCGGTCTCCGTCGGCTTCGGCACGCGCTCCAACAAGTTGACCGCGGCCATCACCATCCCCGGCGTACAGATGCCGCATTGCGCGCCGCCGCAGGCGAGAAACGCTTCCTGCACGGCGTGCAATTGTTTTTCGGATGCAAGGCCCTCGATCGTGCGAATGTTGCTGCCGTCAACCTGAAGGACCGGAACGAGGCAGCTATTCACAATTTGGCCGTCGATCTCGACGGTGCAAGCGCCGCACTCCCCTTCGCCGCAGCCTTCTTTCGTGCCGGTGAGTCCTAACTCTTCGCGCAGCACATCCAGCAGGCGCGCCATTGGGTACGCGTGCACCGATTGCTTGCGGCCGTTCACTGTGCAGGTGATTTCGACTTTGCCCGGAGTCTCAGGCATGGACGGCCTCAAGCGCCTGCATCAAAACTTCCGGCGTGACGGGTATTTGATGGATGCTCACGCCCGTGGCGTGCTCGATCGCGTTCACGATCGAGGGCGCCGGGCCGTCCATCGGCAATTCGCCGATGCCCTTCGCGCCGGCGGGTCCGTAGGGATACGGGCGTTCCTCGAAAAAGACGCGGATGGGCGGCACGTCGGCGGCCGTGGGCATGATGTAGTTTGTCATCTGGCCGTTGATCATGCGGCCTTCCTGCCACACGACGTTTTCATAGAGCGCGTAGCCGATGGCCTGCGCCACGCCGCCTTCGATTTGTCCCGCGGCAAGCACCGGATGGATGACCTTGCCGACTTCCTGCACGGCGACGAAATCGTCCACGGCGACTTCGCACGTCACCAGATCGACAGTGATCTCCGCGACGTAGGCCGCCCACGCATAGGTGCCGTAGGCGTCACCTTTGTAGTGGACGTCGTCCCACTGAATGCCCGGCGGCGGCTGGTACTGGCTCGAAGATTTCAGCGGGCCGTGCACTTCGATGTAGCGCTTGCACGCCTGGGCGAATTCGTCCTGCGTGTAGCGCTCCGCGAGCAGCCCGGCCGCTGTGAGCGTGTGCTTCAAGCCCAGCGCCGCCGTTTCCACCAGTTTCCCGACCACCATGCAGGTGCGCGAGGCCACCGTGGGGCCGCTATTCGGCACGCTGCCTGTATCCGGGCGCACGATTTCGATGCGGTCGAGATCGAGTCCCAGCGTTTCCGCGGCGATCTGCGAAAAAACCGTGTTGGTGCCCTGGCCGATCTCCGTACTGGCCGCCAAGACGCGCACGCGGCCCTCCGCAGAAGCTTCCACTTGTACGATCGAGGCGAGGTAGGCCTCGCCAGAGCCGGTAAATCCCGCGCCGTGCATAAACGTGGCAAATCCGATTCCTTTTTTCCGTTGCCGCCCGGCATTTTCCTTGGAAAAGCGGGCGATTTTCTCGCGGTAGCCGCTCAGCTCGAACGCGCGCTCCATCAGAGCGTCCATGTCCACCTTTTCGCGGACGATTTGTCCGGTGGCCAGCGTCTGCTGCGGCTGAATGAAGTTGCGCCGGCGAAATTCATCCGGAGCGAGCCCAACGGCGCGCGCGACGCGATCCATGTGGCGCTCGAGCGCGAAAATGCTTTGCGGCGCGCCGAATCCTCGAAACGCTCCGTGCGGCGGGGCGTTGGTGGCCACGGCGCTGCTGTGAATGCGCACGTTGGGGCAATGGTAGGGCCCGGCCGCATGAATGGTGCCGCGCGAAAGCACCACCGGCGAAAGCGTGGTGTACGCTCCGCCGTCAATTACGAAATCAATTTCCATGCCCAGGAGTTTGCCGTCTTTCGAAACGGCGGTGCGGTGTCGCGTGCGCGAGGGATGGCGCTTCGTCGTGGCGGCCATATCTTCGGCACGGTCGTAAACGATCTTTACGCGCTTACCGGATTTCCAGGCCAGCAGCGCCGCGTGTCCGGCGATGATCGAGGGATACTCTTCCTTGCCACCGAAGCCGCCGCCGGTCTCCGTTTGAATCACACGAATTTTTTCCGGCGGCAGACCGAAAAGTGGGACGAGCGCTTTGTGAACGTAGTACGGGCATTGCATCGAGCCCCACACCGTCACGCCCTCGGCGGGATTTGCGATGGCGATCATCCCGTTCGTCTCGATGTAGAGCTGTTCCTGCGCCGCGGTGCGGTATTCGCCCTCGACGATGAAATCGGCGCGAGACCACACGTCGTCCACGTTGCCCTTCTCCACGGTGTAGGACTTGAAGACGTTATCTTCGCCCCAGATAATTTCCTTTTTCGCGAGTGAATCATCGAGGCTGAAGATCGCGAGCTGCGGCTCAATCACCACCGTGACCGCGCGGCGCGCCTCTTCGAGCAAATATTTGTCGGGATGCGCAAGCAGGACGACGGGTTCTTCGGGATGATTCACGCGCGTATCGGCGAGATACGGCTGGTCGTGTGTGATTAGCGCGACGTAATTTTCGCCCGGGATATCCTTCGCCGTGACGATTGTGAATTCTTTCCAGGGAATACCCTTGCCGAACCGAATCTCACGAATCAGGCCGCGCGCCGACGCGCTGCGCACGGTTACACCGTACAGCATGCCGGGAAACTGCAGGTCGTCGACGTAGCGCGCCTCACCGGTGACCTTCGCGCGGCCTTCTTTCCGCGGAACGTCTTTCCCGATGAAATGTCTGTCCGGCTCCGGCATCTCTCGATCGCGCTCCGTCAGTACTGAATGCGGTCGCTTTTTTTTTCCCAGGCCCGAAAGGCTTCCAGCGCTTCCTCGCGCATCAGTTGCGTCATCGGAATTCGTCGCTCGCCAATCGGAAGGCCCAGTTGCTCGCCGATGAAGGAATCGTCAAAGCCGATCGCGGCGGCGTCCGCGGCTGTGTTGGCGTAAAACACCTTCGCCGGCCGCGCCCAGTAAATGGCTCCCATGCACATCGGGCAAGGCTCGCAGGTGGTGTATATCTCGCAGCCGTCCAGTTGAAACTTGCCCAGCGCCTTGCACGCCTCGCGGATGGCCACAATCTCCGCGTGTGCCGTGGGATCATTCGTCGAAGTCACGCGGTTGGTGCTTTCGGCGATGGTTTTCCCATCTTTCACCACCAGCGCGGCAAAAGGTCCGCCGCGGCCCGCGCGCACATTCTCGAGGGAAAGGTCGATGGCCCGCCGCATGAATGGATTCGACATGAAGCCTTCCTCGTGGGACTACGTCCGCGCGAAACGCCCGCAAGAAATCCGGGCGCGGGAGCGGCGGCCGTGATTCATCACGTTTTTCATCCGATTTCGCAAGACGATGCGCTCGATTCTACCGGAAACGTCGCCGGCCACGGCCCAGATTTTGCTTGATTTGCGCAGAAACGCATGCCGGATACGCATCATCCCGTGCGTTCGGTTTGGACGAGGCGCCGCGCAGCAGATATCTTTGGTATCGCCCGCTGCGTCGGGAGGAGTCCCTGACGCATCGAATAAGTGCAACTTGACGCCGCCCAGCCCCAGCCTCGAAGAGCAAGAGCGCGCCTCCGCCGAGCGCGCGGAAACTTCCGCCGCGAAGCCGCCCGCTCGATCCTCCCGCATCCCCGGAATGTTGAGCGCCCTCGAGCACCGCAATTTCCGGCTGTTCATGGCCGGCCAGATGGTCTCCCTGATCGGCACCTGGATGCAAAACGTAGCCGAAGCGTGGCTTGTCTATCGCCTGACGGGTTCGGCCCTTCTGCTCGGCACCGTGGGATTCGCCAGCCAGATTCCGATCTTCCTTCTGGCTCCTCTCGGCGGCATACTCGCCGACCGCCGCAACCGCCATCGCATCGTCCTCGGGACGCAGGCGGCGTCCATGATCCTCGCGCTGATTCTCGCTCTCTTGACGCTCAGCGGGCTCATCCGCGTGTGGGAGATCGTCCTGCTCGCCGCGCTGCTCGGCGCCGTGAATGCATTCGATATCCCCGCGCGGCAGTCGTTCATCGTGGAAATGGTCAGCCGGGACAACATGATGAACGCCATCGCGCTGAACTCCTCGATGTTCAACGGCGCGCGCGTGGTCGGCCCGGCGATTGCCGGATTACTGGTGGCCACAATTGGCGAGGGCTGGTGCTTCTTCGCGAATGGCGTGAGTTACCTCGCGGTGATTGCCGGCCTCTTCATGATGCACATCGCGCGGCGGCCCATGGTGAAGCACGAACGGTCGGCCATCGAAGACGTCATCGAAGGCTTCCGCTTCGTCGCGCAAACGAGACCTGTGCGGGCCTTGCTGCTGCTGATGGGCCTGGTAAGCCTCGTGGGTCTCCCGTACACCGTCCTGATGCCGATTTTTGCCGATCAGATCCTGCACGGCGGGGCTCGAGGGCTCGGCATCCTGATGGGAGCAACGGGAGTGGGCGCTCTCGGCGGCGCGCTGATGCTGGCCATGCGCAAAGGCATGCGTGGACTCTCGCGCGTGGTGGCCGTATCCGCGGCGGGTTTCGGAATCTCGCTTGCGGCCTTTGCGCTCTCCCGCTGGTTTTGGATTTCGATGGTTGTGCTGGTGCCGGTGGGATTCTTCATGATGCTGCAGATGGCCGCCACCAACACGTTGATCCAGGCAATGGTGCCGGACCGCTTGCGCGGCCGCACGATGGCCGTCTATTCGATGATGATTATGGGTATGGCGCCGATGGGAGCGCTCGGCGCCGGCGCGGCGGCTCACACGCTCGGCTCGCCGCTCACGGTGGCGATTGGCGGCGCAATTTGCGTCCTGGGCACGGGAGTTTTCGTGATGTACCTGCCGAAGCTGCGCGACCAGGCGCGCGAACTCATCGTGGCCCAGGCCATGGTGGGCGGGGAGCCGCCCGACGGGATGACGGTCGGTAGCGTGGAGTAGATTCGCAGCCGCTGAAGTGCCTACGGCGTGCGACGGTTATCGGTGAAGCACCAGCGAACTAGTTCCGGCGTATAGCGCGCCTTCACCGCGTCCGGTATGCCAGCCTCCTCGATGCGCTGATAGCTAAATTCGATCTCGCCGTTGGGGCTGACTTGTCCCAGCAGATAGCCATACACATTCGTTTCCGCCGCCTGAGCGTCCTTCCAATTCGGTGAGAGCGGGTAGCGCTGCGCGCCGGCGGTGCCCACAATCCATCCCGGCAGGATGCCGCCGTGCTCCCGCAAGTATGCCGTATTGAAAATCCCAGCCATGTAGAAGTGCTGGTGGCTG
Organism: Terriglobia bacterium; assembly: GCA_041497315.1. Classification (GTDB taxonomy): domain Bacteria; phylum Acidobacteriota; class Terriglobia; order Acidiferrales; family UBA7541; genus JBGQGH01. The sequence goes on from JBGQGH010000001.1 coordinate 88,534, forward strand.
GCCAGGACGTAGACTTTCTTGTGGGATTCGTTCTGCATGCGCAGCAGGTCCTGATAGACCTGCCGGCCCGTCGCCGCTCCGGCCGGCCAATCGCTCATGCTGTGATCGTACGAGATGCTGTCCGGAAGTGCGGCGTGCATTCCGACGACGAGCGTCTTGATGGATGGGTCCGCGGCGGCGCGCCTCAGGACGCCGCCGAACCAGCCGATCTGCGCGCCGTCAAACTGGTCGGACGAAGCGTTGTCCAGGTAAATGAAGTCCACGCCGCGAATCACCCAGTGGAAGTAGGTTTTCACGCGCGTGTCGCGCGGATCGTCCTTCTCACGCTGTTCTCGTATGGCCGGAGCGTTCAGCCAGTTGGCGAATTGCGCGATAAATTCGTCCCGCGCCTTTGGAGGAACCATTTCATGATTCCCGATCCCGACGAAAAATGGCAGCACGCCCCACGGCTTGATCTGGTTCTCGACAAAGTCTGGCCAGGCCATGTTGAGGTAGGTGAAAATCGAGGGCGGGCTGGTGCGGAACTGTGGCAGGTGCAGGATATCCTCGTCGAAATTGTAGATGGCGCGCAGATCGCCCAGGTGCCAGTAGAACTCGGGCTTGTGCTTCATCGCGTTCGCCGCGATGCCCGGCATCACCACGTCGCCGCAATTGCGCGAATCGCCGGAAACGGCAAACGTCCAGGTGGAACCTGCGGCGGGCGGGGACTGTGATTGCGCCAGCGTTCCGCCGATGAGGACAAGGCAAGCGAGCGCCGCCATCCAGGAACACATGGTCCGAATTTTCATCATTTCCTCCGAATGTCCGGCATCCGCCCGGGCTTTCCACAGCGTGCGACCTTCTATCTTCGCTGGGACTGAGAGTATGCGCAATCTTTCGCCAGCGGGCAATCGCCGCA
>JBGQGH010000002.1:0-70184 GCA_041497315.1 Terriglobia bacterium
ACCCACGCGGCCGCTTACCCACATCGCGGATGGAAGCAAAATCCACTCGCATCATCATGGGGATGATCATAAGCCAGATGAGGAAGGCGATGGGTAAATTGATCTGGCTGCCCCGGCCGAACTCGATTTCACGCACAGCCCCCACTGCACCGGGCGCCAAACGGCCGAGAAGCACACCCACTATCATGCAGAGAGCCACCCAAACTGTGAGGTAGCGCTCGAAAACACTCAAGCTGCCAGTTTGGACCCGCGCGTTGACGGCGGGAGTTGCCGCTTGCATCACCGATCCTTCCGGTTGCCGCGAGCGAAAGCGCTCGTGTGAGGTGCCTTACTCCGGCTTTCGCGCACGCACAAATGCGCTCATGAACTTGCCGTCCACCAGCGGAGCCATGGCATCCGCATCGAATCCCGCTGCGGTCAGGAATTCCCGCGCATCTTCGACGCGATAAATGCGCGTGGGCTCGACCTCGACGTCAACAAAGCCGGCTCGCCACAACTTTTCGATGTATTCATTCTCTTCAAGAGCGCCGGCCAGACAGCCGATCCACAATTCCACGTTCCGGCGCACTTCGGCAGGCACTTCGCCGCGCACCACGACGTCCGAGACGGCGAATCGCCCGCCGGGACGCAAAACACGAAATGCTTCGGCAAGCACGCGGTCTTTGTCCGTCGAAAGATTGATGACGCAGTTCGAGACGATCACGTCCACGGAGTTGTCGGGCAGCGGCATCTCTTCGATCGTGCCTTTCAGGAATTCGGCATTCGTGATGCCGCTCTTGCGCTGATTCTCGCGCGCCAGCGCCAGCATGTCGTCGGTCATGTCCAGGCCGTAGGCTTTCCCGGTTGGCCCGACGCGCCGCGCGGAGAGCAGCACGTCAATTCCCCCGCCGGATCCGAGATCGAGCACCACCTGACCCCGATGCAATTCCGCCAGCGCCGTGGGATTGCCGCAGCCCAGCGAAGCCGCCAGCACTTCCGCGGGCAAATCGGCAGTTTCCTTCTCGGTGTAGAGATCCCTGGTGATGGCATCCGTGCCCGAACTCGAGCATGACGATGCCCCGCCGCAACATCCGGTGCCTCCCTGCGAAACGCGCCGCGCCACTTCACCGTACTTTTCCTTCACCACTTCCTGCATTGCTCTGTCACTCATGACGTCTCCTCCAGCCGTGCGTGGCGGCGCATTTATTGACTCAGTTGAACCAGTGATTCCGCTTTCACCATCTTGCTCCGCGAACAACATTCCTCATAAAGGAACGCGAGCAGTTCGCGCAGAGCGTCGTCCTTCGCGGAGTACCACAGGAATTGACGGTCGCGGCGCACCACGACGAGGCCCTCGTTCTTGAGTTTCTCGAGGTGATGCGAGAGCGTGGAGCCGGGGATGTCGAGTTCCTCCTGGATTTCGCCGACCACCATGCCTTTGGGGTGGGCCGAAAGCAACAGCCGCATGATGCGCAGGCGAGACTCGGCGCCCATGGCCGCGAACTGGTCGGCGAAATGGACGATCTGCGCGGCGGAATACTTTGATCTCATATTTCGATAATACTAGAAATACAGAATGTGTCAAGCTTTTTTCCTTACGGATTCACCGCCACGGCCAGGCACCCTTCTTCTTCACTTTTGCGTCCCATCGTCTGTTCTTCTCGCCATTGGAAACATCTCGGCCACCTGCTTTGACCATCTCTCGGGCCTATAGGATAATGATGGTTTCCGGTGAACGAATGAAAACACTCTTGGGATCGCTCGCGCTCGTTCTGGGGACGCTGTCTCTTTCTCCCGCCGCGTTTTCTCAGGCTGCGCCGCCCGCCGCTGCCTCGCCGCAAGCCTCCTCGGCCAGTGAGACGCAGGCGCGCTCCGACGCCTTCTACGCCTTCACCATGGGGCACATCTACGAGGAGTATTACGACTTCACCAGCCGCAGCGATTACGCAAATCAGGCCATTGAGTTTTACAAGAAGGCTTATGCGCTGGACCCCAAGTCTCCCGTGATCGGCGAACGGCTGGCAGAGATTTATTTCAAGGCGCAGCGCATCCGCGACGCCGTGCAGGAAGCCCAAGACATCCTGAAACGCGAGCCGGGAAACCTCGCGGCGCGACGACTGCTGGCGCACATTTACGTCCGCACGCTGGGCGACGGCGTCGCGACTCCCGGGCAGCGCGAGACGCTGGGCAAGGCCGCGGAACAGTTCCGCGAAATCCTGCGTTTCGATCCCAGCGACACCGATGCGGCGCTCTGGCTTTCGCGCATCTACCGCATGCAGAGCGACCCTGAAAAAGCCGCGCAGGTCTTGCGCGACCTCCTGCAACACGAGCCCGAGAACGAACCGGCCATGGAGCAGTTGACGCAACTCCTGCTGGATAGCGGCAAGGGCGCGGAGGCCGTCTCTTTGCTCGAAGGAATCGTGAAGCGATCGCCCACGCCGACCCTCCTGGACATGCTCGGCGACGCCTACACGCAGGAGCACAACTTCGCCCAGGCGGAAGAGGCCTATCGCAAAGCAGCGGAGATGGATTCCGGCGAGATCAGCCACCTGAAGGGACTGGCGCAGGCGTTGATGTCGCAGGAGAAATACGCGGCCGCAGCGGAACAATATAAGAAACTCATCGAAGTCGAAACGGACGAAGCCGAGAAGGCGCAGGACTATCTGCGGCTGGCGCAAATCTACCGGAAAGTAGACCAGCTCGATCTGGCCGAGGAAAACCTGCTGCAGGCCAAACGGCTTTCTCCCGGCAACCTCGAAGTGATCTACTACGAAGCGACCATCTACGAGGCGCAGGGGCGGTTTGAGGACGCCATCCGCGTTCTCTCTGACGCCGTCGCCGGAGTCAAACAGTCTGAGCCCTCGCCGACGAACCGGCGCACGCTCGCCATCCTGTACGAACAGCTCGGCCGCCTCTACCGCGAGACGGAAAAATATTCGGCCGCAGTGCTCACTTTTCAGGAGATGCTGCGGCTCGGTGAAGAAGAGGCGCAACGCGCGCGCATGATGATGATCGACACCTATCGCGCCGCGCATGACATGCCCAAGGCCCTCGATGAAGTCCAGAAGGCCATCCTGGCTTTTCCGCGCGAGCGCAACTTCCGGATTACGCGTGCGCTGCTGATGGGCGAAAACGGCGACACGGAAAACGCGGCGAAAGCTTTAAGAGAAATGCTCGCCGGATCCGCCGAAGACCGCGAAATCTATCTCGATTTGGCTCAAATCTACGAGCGAGGACGCCGCTATCCCGAGGCCGAAGCCGCCGCTCTCGCGGCGGAGAGATTTTCCACGCGTCCCGGTCAGAATGAAATGGTCTGGTTCATGCTCGGCGCGATTTACGAGCGACAAAAAAAGTATGACCTCGCCGAGCAGCAGTTCAAACGCGTCATCCAGCTCAATCCGCACAATGCCGCGGCTCTGAACTACTACGGCTATATGCTGGCCGATCTTGGGACGCGCCTCGATGAAGCCACCGATCTCATCAAGCGCGCGCTCGCGGAAGAGCCCAACAACGGCGCGTACCTCGACAGCCTGGGCTGGGCCTACTACAAGCAGAACCGCCTGGCGGAAGCGGAAAAGTCGTTGCGCAAGGCCGTCGCGCGCGACAGCCACGACCCCACCATCCGCGATCACCTGGGCGATGTCCTCTTCAAGGCCGGGAAAAACGAAATGGCTGCCGTCGAATGGGAGCGATCGCTTACCGAATGGCGCAAAGCCCTGCCCACCGAAACCGAAGCGGACAAGATTGCCGCGACCGAGAAAAAGCTCTCCACTTTGAAACAGCGCTTGGCTCAACAGAAGCCTCCGGACGAGACAAAACAGCAGCCCCCGAAGTAATATCCCCGCATGCGTTCCGTGCGTCTGTCGGCGTTCGCCAAGGTCAACCTGTCCCTGCACATCGTGGGGAAGCGCCCGGACGGCTATCACGAGCTCCGCACGGTCTTCCAGACGATTTCGCTGCACGACACGCTGGTGCTGACGCTGACGCGCAAGCCCGGCATCGAGCTGGTCGTGAACGATCCCTCGCTGCCCAAGGGGCGCAAGAATCTGGTCTGGCAAGCCGTGGACGCCATGCGGCGTGAACTGCGCCTGCGTTCCGGGGTGCGGGTACAGCTCACGAAGCGCATCCCCGCTGGCCGCGGCATGGGTGGCGGCTCAAGCGACGCCGCAGCGGCCCTCCAAGGCATGCTGCGCCTCACCGGGCGCTCCGTCCCGGCCGCCCGGCTGGCCGGAATCGCCACCAGCCTCGGCGCCGACGTGCCGTTCTTCCTTCGCGGCGGCCGGGCGCTGGGCATCGGCCGCGGCGATGAGATCTATCCCCTGCCGGACCTTCCCCGCCGCGCGATTCTGGTGGTTTCTCCGCGGGATATCGCCGTGCCAACCGCGGAAGCCTACCGCTGGGTGAACCGCCAATTGAAATTGACAAAGCGCGCCAGAGCCTCTAAACTACGGAGTTTCTGCGCTCTGTGCTGGAGCCCGCAGGGGATGCCCCTCGAGAATGACTTCGAGACGGTCGTCTTCCCGCGGCACCCCCGCCTGGCAGCTATCAAGCGGGCTTTGTTCCAGGGAGGAGCTGCGGAAGTCGCGCTGGCGGGTAGCGGTTCGGCGGTGTTTGGAGTATTCCCCAGCCCAGCGCAGGCGCGCCGAGCCGCCCTGAGGTTCCCGAAGGACCAGGTTTTCGTGTGTTCCACCCTTTCACGGGCAGAATACCGCCGAGCCCGGCTCACGAAGCATCGGGAAAATTTCGGCGTCTAAGGGAAAGCCATTGACGGACGATAAATTCAAGATTTTCAGCGGGACCGCCAATCCGTCGCTGTGCGACGACATCTGCACCTATCTGGGCGCGCAGCGCGGCCGCGCGGTGCTGGGTAAGTTCAGCGACGGCGAGATTTATTTCCAGATCCTGGAAAACGTGCGCGGCGCCGACGTGTTTGTCGTGCAACCCTGCAGCAATCCGGTGGACTTCCACCTGATGCAGTTGCTGATGATGATTGACGCCTTCAAACGCGCTTCGGCCTGGCGGATCACCGCGGTGATCCCGTACTACGGCTACGCGCGCCAGGACCGCAAGGACAAGCCGCGCGTGCCCATCTCCGCCAAGCTGGTGGCCGACCTGCTCGAGACCGCCGGCGCAAACCGCGCGCTGACGCTGGATCTGCACGCGCCGCAGATTCAGGGCTATTTCAACGTGCCGGTGGACCACCTCTACGCTTCACCGGTGATGGTGGAGCATTTCAAGCACATGAGCCTGGGACCGCTGACCGTGGTTTCACCCGATGCGGGCGGCGTGGAACGCGCGCGCGCCTTTGCGAAAAAACTCGATGCGCCATTGGCCATCGTGGACAAGCGTCGCGTGGACGTGGACGTCAGCGAGGTGATGCACTTGATCGGCGATGTGAAGGGCCGCACGGCGCTGGTGATTGACGACATCATTGATACCGCCGGCACGCTGGTGAAAACGGCCGAGGCATTACTGAAGGAAGGCGCCACGCGCGTGCTGGCCGCGTGCACGCACGCCGTGCTCTCGGGGCCGGCAGTCGAAAGGATCTGCAGCTCTTCGATTGAGGAATTGATCGTCACCGATTCGGTACCCCTGAGCGATGCGGCCAAGAAGGTGACAAAGATCAAGGTGCTGAGCGTGGCTGAACTGCTGGCGCGCGGCATTCGCTCGATTCACGAAGAGACTTCGATCAGCGAACTCTTCAACTGAAGTTTTCGCCGCGCGGAAAGACCGCCGGTGAGCCAAGGAAGGACGTATGGACCAGATTATCGTTGAAGCGACGCCCCGCGAAGACCGGGGAAAAAACGCAGCGCGGCGCATCCGCCTCACCGGCCAGGTTCCCGGAGTGCTCTACGGCGGCAAGGGAGAACCCGCGGCCGTGGCCGTCAACGCCAAGCAGTTGGCGACCATTCTCCGCTCGGAAACGGGCCACAACACGATTTTCACCGTGAAACTGGGCAGCAGCGAGCACAAAGCCATGGTGAAAGACTGGCAAGTGGACCCGGTGAAGGGTTCGCTGCTGCACGTGGACCTGGTGCGCATCGCCATGGACGTGCGCATGCGCGTCAAAGTACCGGTACACACGTTTGGCGAGCCGCAGGGAGTGAAACTGCAAGGCGGCATCTTCGAGATGGTCACTCGCGAAGTCGAGATTGAATGTTTGCCGACGGACATCCCGGAAGAGTTCCGCATGGACGTCACTGAGCTGATGATCGGAAAACAGCTTCGCGCCGGTGACCTGCCGTTCGATCCGCAGAAAATGAAACTCATCACCGATCCGCAGCGCGTACTCGCACACGTCGTGGCCCTGCGCGCCGAAGAAGAAAAGCCTGCCGAAGCGGCCGTGGCGACCGAAGTGGCGCCGGCGGAGCCCGAAGTCATCAAAAAGGGCAAGAAGGAAGTGGAAGAGGGCGAGGAAGGCGAAGCAGCCCCGGCAGCCAAAGAAGAGAAAGAGTCGAAGAAGAAGTAGTTACTGGCCGCGGCGAGGCTTCCGATGGATGCGGTGCAGAGTTCGTCCAATTCGGGGTCGCGCTGATGCGGCTGATCGTGGGACTCGGCAATCCCGGTCCGGAATACGCCTGGACGCCGCATAACATGGGTTTCCTGGCGGTGGACCGGCTGGCGGAAGATGCCGGCATCCGCGTTGTGAGGCCCGAAGCGAAATCATACACGGGCCTGGGACGCCTGGCCGGGCGGGACGTCGTTCTGGCCAAGCCGCAGACGATGATGAATTTGAGCGGCCTGGCGGTGCGCGAGCTGCTCGAACGGTTCGAGTGCGATCCTGCCGAGATGATCGTGCTCTCCGACGAGGTGGCGCTGCCCTGGGGCATGATCCGCATCACGGAACGCGGCAGCGCCGGCGGGCACAACGGACTGAAGTCGTTGATCGGCGCGATTGGAACGGATGAGTTCATTCGCGTGCGGCTGGGCACCAAGCCGGATCACCCTATCGGCGACTTGGCGGAATACGACTTGCGGCCGATGCGCAAGAGCGATCTCGAAGCCGCCGCGGAGTCAATCGAGAAGGCTGCAGAAGCGGTAAAAGTGACCTTGACTGACGGCGTGGCGCGCGCGATGAATCAGTTCAACCAGCGCGTGCCGCCGCCGGAAGAAACTCCGAACGAGTGATCGAGAAGCTCGAAGCAAGAGGCAGGATTCGCGACACGGAATCGAGGAAACATGGAAGAGCGGCTCTACGACCTGATCTTCATCTGCCGGCCGGATACACCGGAAGAGGAGATCAACAAGATTACCGCCACGCTGGAACATGAAGTCACCGAGCGAGGCGGCAAGATGGAAAAAACGGAGAAGTGGGGCACGCGCAAGCTGGCCTACCGCGTGGCCAAGCAGCGCGAAGGCTTCTACGTCTATCTCTCCCTGCGCAGCACGCAGGGCGAATTGATCAAAGAGCTCGAACGGCGCCTGAAAGTTTCCGATCCGGTGATCAAGTACCTCACCGTGCGTCTGGATGAAGAGATCAAGCGCCAGCAAAAATTGGTGAAGCGGCGCGAACGCAGGTCCGCGCGGCGTCCGCGGAAGTCCGCCCCGCCGGCCGCCGCCAGCGGTGGGCAGACCACCGCCGCTGCGAGCTGAGATTGTAAAGGAAAGGGAAAACCATGGCTGAAGAAGCAACGCAACATCCGCCGGCACCGCAGGCCCCTTCGGGGCCGCCGCGCCGCGACCGCCGCGATGGACCGCCGGGCGGCGGACCTCCGCGCCGGGGGAAACGGCAGTTTTTCCGCAAGAAGAAAGTCTGCCGCTTTTGCACCGATAAAGTGGATTTTATCGACTACAAGAAGGTCGAGATGCTGCAGCCGTTCGTCCAGGAGCGCGGCAAGATCCTGCCGCGGCGCATGACCGGCACCTGTTCGAAGCACCAGCGTTGGCTCGGCGTGGCCATCAAGCGCGCACGCAATATTGCGCTGCTCTCGTTCTCCGGCAACCGCTAGAGCCGTCACAATTTTACGTTTGCGGAGCGGGCCGGTCCGGCTGATGTCGGATTCGCCCGGCGCTTCGCGAAGGAAAACCAATGCAGATCATCTTGCAAGAAGACGTCGAAAAACTGGGCAACCGCGGCGAAGTGGTGGACGTCGCCGAAGGCTACGCCCGCAATTACCTGTTGCCGCACAAGCTGGGCGTTCCCGCCAATACGGGGAACCTCAAGCGGCTGGAGCGAATCCGCGGCTCACTGGCCAAGCGCACGGCCACCGAGCATGAGAGCGCGCAGAAACTTGCTGAGATGCTTGCCGGTGTGACCGTCACTCTGAAGCGCAAGGCCGGCGAAAACGACCAACTCTTCGGCTCCGTGAACGCCGCCGATATTTCCGAAGCTCTCGATAAACAGGGCTACACCGTGGACAAGCGCAAGATCACGCTCGACCCGCCCATCAAACTCGTCGGGGAATACCAGGTCCCGGCCAAGCTGCACCGCGAAGTCGCTGCTTCGATCAAGGTCATCGTCGAACGCGAAGGCTAAGCCGTCTTCAACATCAGATTTCGTCCGCGGCGCTGGCCTTTCTCATCGAAGTGCCCAGCGCCGTTTGACTTTCTCGAAGCCTCTACATTCCCACAGGAAACTCACAGGATATCCGCCCCAAAGAGATTTGCACCGCCGGCTGTGAAATTCACAGGCGAATAGGGTTTACGCCAGCAGGCCAAAAGAGCAGACTGTCTTGCTCGCCCTGAAGCGATCTAGCCGCGCGCAAACCTCGGTGACAGAGCGCCAAAGAAACCGGTTGAAAAACGCCTGAGCGTGAGCGAAGATAAGGCGAATTCGAAAACTCCATGGCCACTCAAGTCGCTCTCGAACGTCCCCTGCCGCAGAACCTCGAAGCCGAGCGCAGCGTCCTCGGCGCCATCCTGGTGGACAATCACGCGCTGAACGTGGCCATCGAGAAACTGCGCGCCGAAGATTTTCTCCACTCGCATCACCAACGAATTTTCCAGACCATGATCGCGCTGGGCGAAACGCAGCAGCCCATCGACCTCATCACGCTGACTGACCAGCTCCATCGGCAAGGCGAGCTCGAGGCCGCGGGCGGCGGTGCGTATCTCGCGCAACTCCTCGACGGTGTGCCCCACGTTTCGAACGTGGAGCACTACGCGCGCATCGTCAAAGAAAAGGCGTTGCTGCGCAATTTGATCCACGCCACGCACGCCATCCAGCAGCAGGCGCTCGAGGGCGAAGACGACGCTGACACGATCCTCGATCGCGCCGAGTCCAGCATCTTCCAGCTCGCCGAAGACCGCATTCGCGCCGGATTCATGGGCGTGCAGGAGTTGGTCAGCCAGAATTTCGAACGGCTCGAGAAAATGTTCACCGAGGGCAAGAGCATTTCGGGCTTGACCACTTACTACGGCCAACTCGACAACCTGACCTCGGGCCTGCAGCCTTCCGAACTGATCATTCTGGCCGCACGCCCCTCCATGGGCAAAACCGCGCTAGCGCTGAACATCGCCGAAAACGTGGCGCTGCGCAGCAACCTGCCGGTGGCGATCTTCAGTCTGGAAATGTCCAAGGAATCCCTGCTGCAGCGACTTCTTGCCGCGCACGCGCGCATTGACGCGCATAAATTCCGCACCGGCCATCTGGGCCGCGATGATTGGCGCAAGATGACGGAATCGCTGGCTCGCCTCGCGCAGGCGCCGCTTTGGATTGATGATTCCGGCGCTGCGACGATTGTCGAGCTCGGCGCCAAGGCGCGCCGCCTGAAACGCGACAAAGGCCTCTCGCTCGTGGTCATCGATTACCTCCAGTTGATTTCCGCGCGCGGCCGCTTCTCCAACCGCAACGAAGAAGTCAGCAGCATCACCCGCGGCCTGAAGGGCCTCGCCAAGGAGTTGCGCGTTCCCGTTCTCGTACTCAGCCAATTGACGCGCGCGCCGGAGCGCGAAGAGCGCCGCCCGCAGCTCTCCGACTTGCGCGAATCCGGCGCCATCGAGCAGGACGCCGACGTGGTGATCTTCATCCACCGGCCCAACGCCTTCAATCCCAACGAAACGCCGGAAGAGCGCGCCAAATCCGAAATCCTCATCGCCAAGCAGCGCAACGGCCCCACCGACCGCGTGAATTTCGTCTTTCTCAGCCAGTTCACGCGTTTCGAAGAAGCCGCGCCGGAGTCGTGGTCGCAAGAGTAGGCTTCTCGACTCAATCCAGCCTCACGGTCTCCAGTGTCTCCGCCGCGCCACACCTGTGGGCCGCCTTCCGCAAATTCGAGATCGAACTTGATGTGCAGGAGCATGCGAAACTCTGAAGACAAACAAGTTACCGCCCAGCCCGGACTGGGCACTGCGCTCCAAGCCGCGCCCCGCGAGTGGCCCTTCGCCTGCTTTCTTCCTCTTCGGAGTTCCAGGATCAGTGAGGTATTTACTAGACAGCGCGAAGCCGGTATTTCCGTTCGCGCGGACGGTGAAACTACACTACTCTAAAAAATTCCGATGCCTCGCACACCCAAAGCGGAAATCAAATTTGAGGGACGCCCCGTATGGGCGGAAATCAGCGTGAGCGCGCTGCAGAAGAACCTCAAAGCGATCGCGCGGCACGTGAATTCACCCTCGAAGTCACCCGGCAAGCGCAGCGGCGCAAGTCGCGTCAAGGTTCTCGCCGTCGTGAAAGGCAACGGCTATGGGCATGGCGCCACCAGCGTAGCTCGCGCGTTTGCCGCGGCCGGCGCAGACTGGTTTGGCGTGACCGACTCGGCCGAGGGCGCGGAGCTGCGCGAGGCGGGCATCCGTCAGCCCATCCTGGTCCTCACCGGATTCTGGCCCGGCGAAGAAAAGCGCCTCATCGAGTGCAAGTTGACTCCCGCGGTGACCCGATGCGAGCAGCTTCGGCTGCTCGCGCGCGCCGCGGCGCGCGCGCATCGCGGGCTAGGCCGCGCTGGTCGGCTCGATTTCCATCTGAAGATCGATTCCGGAATGAACCGCCTTGGAATTTCGCCGGCAGACATCCCCTGCTTCGCCCGCACGCTGGCCGAATGCCCGCACCTGCGCCTGACCGGCACCTTCACGCACTTCGCGTCGTCGGAAAATTTTAATTCGCAGCAAAACGCGCAGCAGGAAGCAGGCTTCCGCGCGGCCCTCGATGCGCTACGCAAGCTCGGTCTCGATCCCGGCATCGTGCACATGGCCAATAGCGCCGCGGTGGTTTCGCGCCCCGAGACCTGGGCGGATATGGTGCGGCCCGGTGCGATCCTCTATGGCTATCACCAGGCTTACGATCCGCCGGAGCGCCGCGCCGAAGCCCTCGCCGCGATGCCGGTGACGCCGGCGCTCAGCCTTCGGACGCGCGTTGTCTCCCTGCGCGCGATCGGCCCGGGCCAGGGCGTCGGTTACAACGCGCGCTTCATGGCCGCGCGGCCGTCGCGCATCGCTGTCCTTGCGGCTGGCTACGCGGATGGCGTGCGCCGCGAGCTGACCAACCGCGGCCGCGTCATGATCCGTGGCAAATTTGCGCCGCTGGTGGGCACGATTTCGATGGACCTGGCCATGGCAGACGTCACCGACATCGAAGGCGTTGAGGTCGGCGACGTCGCCACTCTCTACGGCGCGGATGGTTCCGCAACGCAATATGTCTCCGATGTGGCGCGCCTGCTCGGGACCGTCTCGTCCGATTTGCTCTGCTCGATCGGCAAACGCGTCCCTCGCTTCTACTTGAAGTGACCCGCTCTGGTTTCTCGTGCAACTCCGCTGGCAAAGCCCGGTAGAATTTGGTACCTTACGGCTTCGGCGCAGGTTCCGACTTCTTCAGGCTCCGAGGATTTTCCTCCGGAACCATTTCATAACTGTCATAAATGCTCTTGATTTGGGGGATCATGAACCGCACTCCTAGTCGTTCCGGTCAAACAGGCGGGACATCTCCGGGCCATTCCTTTTCGCGCCTGCACGAATCCAATGGCGCGAATGGCGACGGCATCGGTTCCTGGTGGGATCTCTTCCTGATCCGGGCCATCCTTGCAGCAGCCTGCGTCATCGCTGGCTACCATTTTCATCCATTTAACTTGACGCCGCCCATGGCAGCGGTGGCAGGCCTAGGATTGGCACTCGCCGTATTCCTTTTCGAGCGGCGCTTGCGCCGGGCCAGCCTGCGGCGTTTGATTGGCGCGGCAATCGGCTCGATTTTGGGGATATTTGGCGCCTACCTGATGCACCTGGTCCTGGATCGCACCTCCATCCCCGATGGCTCGCGGTCGTTCCTGGGCGTGGCGGTTCTGCTGGTGATGACCTACATCGGCCTGGTCATCGGCGCGAACAAAGGCGACATGCTGAATCTTCAGGCGCTCGGCGGGCTTTTCGGCAGCGAGCACAGCACGCGGCGTTTCTACAAGATTTTCGATACCAGCGTGATTATCGACGGCCGCGTCGCAGACATCTGCGAAACGAATTTCCTGGATGGCACCCTCTTGCTGCCCCAATTCGTGCTCCGCGAGCTCCAGTTGGTGGCCGATTCCTCGGACCCCCTCAAGAGGCAGCGCGGCCGGCGGGGCCTGGAAGTGCTGCAGCGCATCCAGAAGATGAGCCACCTGGACGTGCAGATTATCGAAGACGATTTCGCCAACGTCCAGGAAGTGGACCTCAAGCTGATCGAGCTGGCCAAGCGCTACGACGCGAAGATCGTCACCAACGACTACAACCTCAACAAGGTGGCCACCGTCCAGGGCATCGGCGTGCTCAACGTCAACCAGTTGGCCAACGCGCTGAAGCCCGTGGTGTTTCCCGGTGAGTCCATGCGCGTTTTCATCCTGCGCGAGGGGAAGGAATACAACCAGGGCGTGGCCTATCTCGACGACGGCACGATGGTTGTCGTGGATGGCGCGCGCAGGATGATCAACAAGACCATCGATATCAGCGTCACCTCCGTCCATCAGACCACCGCCGGAAAAATGATTTTCGGCCGCTGGGATGATCGCGCCGAGCAGCAGAGCCGAGTACAGGCCCCCGCGACCGAAGGCGCGCGCGAAACGGTGACCCGCTCCGCCGAGGCCCAGCCCGGCGGCGAACACCCCCCGCGGCCTGTCTCCCCTGAATCCGGGCGCGAGTAGGCGGAGATTCCCTTCCCGATACAGGGCTGAGCCTGTTCGCTGTCCACCCTTTGTTTATCTACCCAGTGACTTGGAGTAAACTCCTCATCCCCCTGTGAGGGGCCCGCCTACCGTGGCGGACGTCGAGAGACTCCCATGAGCCGCATCGCTGCAATCCTTCCCGCCGCCGGACTCGGCACCCGCATGGGCGGCGAGACGCCCAAGCAGTTCCTCGAACTGGGTGGCCTGCCGCTCGTGATTTTCACTTTGCGGCGCCTCGCGAAATGCGAGGAGATCACCGACTTCTTCATCGCTACCCGCGCCGACGAGGTGGCCGCTCTCAGCGAACGCGTCCGTCAGGAACCACTCGGAGGACGGCCGGTGCGCGTGGTGCGCGGCGGCGGCACGCGGCAGGAGTCTGTTGCGCTGGCACTCGCGGAAGTCCCCGCCGACACGGAAATCGTTCTGGTGCATGACGCGGTGCGGCCGTTCGTCACCCGCGAGCAGATCGCGCGTGTGATTGCCGAAGCGCGCGAGCGCCGCGCCGTCATCCTCGGCATCCCGGCGATGGATACGGTGAAAGAAGTAAAGCGCGCCAGTCTGCCCGGCGACGTCGCGTTGATTACGGCCACCATCCCGCGCGAACGCGTCGTACTGGCGCAGACGCCGCAGGCATTTGCCTTTGCGCTGCTCAAAGAAGCCTTCGCGCGCGCCGCGGCAGATGGCGTCAACGCTTCGGATGAAGCCGGGCTGGTCGAGCGTCTGGGCGTGGACGTCCACGTCGTGCAAGGCTCCGATCGCAATCTGAAAATTACCAAGCCCGCCGATATGGAACTCGCCCAGTTCTACCTCGATCAGGAGCGCCGAGCGCGATGACGCGCTGCGGCATCGGCTACGATCTTCACCGGCTCGCGCCGGGGCGTCCGCTCATCCTCGGCGGAATCGAAGTCCCGTTCGAAAAAGGCCCGGTGGGACATTCCGACGGCGACGCGCTGGCGCATGCCATCTGCGATGCTTTGCTGGGCGCCGCGGGACTCGGCGACATCGGCACGCATTTCCCGGACACCGATCCGAAATGGAAAGGCGCTTCCAGCCTGCTCTTTCTCGAAAGCGTCCGCGAACGTCTTGCCGGCATGAACCTGCGCATCATTCACATTGACGCCGTCGTGATCACGGAAAAACCGAAGCTTGGCCCCCACTTCCCCGCCATGCGCAAAGCCCTGGCCAAAGCCCTCGCGATCGAACCCGAGCACATCAATCTGAAAGCGAAAACGAACGAAGGCGTGGACGCCATCGGCCGCGGCGAAGCGATTGCCGCGCAGGCCATTGTTACGTTGGAAGGCTAATTCACCCGCCATGTCTCCCGAGATTTCACCAGACCCGGCTGCCGTCATCGCCAATCCGTTCACCTCCGCCGATGTGGCCGCAATTCTGCGCGAGCGCGGCTGGCTGGATGACACTTCGACCGGCGCGCCACTAGAGGCATGGCTGGCGCTGGCAGCCGCGTTGCTCGGCCCGCAATCTGCGGCTCGCGCGGCGCTGGCGGAACTGCTGAGCCTGGTATTCGTTTACGACGCTCGCGCCATCCTCGCAGCGAGCGGGAGCCATCTTGTCCTCGCCCGCGAAGGCGCCCGGGAAGTAATCCGCGAGTTGGCTCTGCTGATCCTCGACGGAGCCGAGGTGGATTCGGACCACTTCAAAGAGATCATCAACGCGCTGAAAGAAAAACTCGCCCATCGCGGACGCGAGCTTTTTTATCCCATTCGCCTCGCGCTGGCCGGACGAGCGGGGGAAGGCGCCCTCGACCGCGTGATCCTGCTGCTCGACAGCGCGTCCCATCTTTCGTTTCGCGTGCCGGTGAAAGGAACGCGCCGGCGCATGCTCGAATTCTGCGCGGCCCTCGAATGAATACTCCGGCGATGAACAAGCTGACCGGGATCCATGCCGTGCGCGAGGCGCTCGAAGCCGGGCGCGCGATTGAACGCATCGCCATTGCCAGCGGACGTCACGGCGACCGCATCGAGGAGCTGGTCCAGCTCGCGCGTAGCAAAGGCGTGCCGGTGCGCTTCGAGGATCGCGCAAACGTGGATCGTCTGGCGGGCACGCGTGACAACCAGGGCGTAGTCGCGCTGGCCGCGGCGCGAAGCGCGCTCTCGCTCGAAGATCTTCTCGCGCAAGTTTCGCGCAAGGAGTCAAGCCAGGGGCTCATCGTGCTGCTCGACGGCATCGAAGATCCGCACAACCTCGGTGCGGTTGTCCGTACCGCGCTCGCCGCCGGAGCCGACGGCGTGGTCATCCCGGAGCGGCGCGCCGCGGGCCTCACCGAAACCGTCGCACGCGCCTCCGCCGGAGCCCTCGCACATCTTCCGGTCGCGCGCGTCACCAATCTGGTGCGCGCCATGGAAGAATTGAAGGAAGCGGGCTACTGGCTGGTGGGGCTCGACGAGCGCGCGGACAAGAAGTACACGGAGCAGGACTTCACCGGGCGCATCGGAATGGTGCTGGGCAACGAAGGCGAAGGTTTGCACGAACTGGTGCGCAAGCGCTGCGATTTCCTGGTTTCAATTCCCACGACAGGGCCGGTTCGCTCGCTCAATGTTTCCGTCGCGGCCGGCGTGGTCCTTTTCGAAGTCGTCCGTCAACGGTCCGTCTCAAGCTAGCGACGAGGGATCTAGGGCCGGTTTAGCATCAGCCAATGTACGTACCGCAAGGCAACCAGGGCGTGCTCACCCCAATGAGTCAGGAAATCGAAGCGCAATTGCCAGAGTACATCTGCTTTGGATGAACCCCTCTCTATAAGAGCAAGTCCATCCTGGATGTCGTCATATGTTTCGGCCAAATCTAGGCCCAAACTGCTTGCCACAGGCTCTTCCTCAAGGCTCGGATCGAAGACATGCCAGTGGATGTCAAGTTTTCCCAGCTTTGTTTGAATCTGATTGCCAAGCTTTGTGATCGTCTCTTGAGGCACCCCCTCGAAGCGATTCGCCTCAGAAGTATCGGGTTCTACCTCGGGAAGTCGCGCCGCTCCGCCCAACAATTCAGGCGGGATTTCATGAAGCTGTCGTAACCACTGAGGCAGGTCCGTTGTTTCTGTTCTGTCGATGATCGCGCAATACGCGCGCGCGGCTTTGCAGAAGGCCTGAACCTCGATGGGTCACTCACTGATCATTTGCCGCTCACTTGTCGTACTGCATCAGCGAAAAAACGTCCACGCCAGGCAGTTTCGACCGTCCATTCAGGAAACTCAGCTCCACAGCAAAACCCGCGCCGGCCACTTCCCCGCCCAGCTTGCGCACCAATTCCGCGGCGGCGGCCGCCGTGCCTCCCGTGGCCAGCAAATCATCGCAGATCAGCACGCGCTGCCCCGGCAGGATGGCGTCCTCGTGTACCTCGAGCGAATCGGTGCCGTACTCAAGCTGGTACGTGACCGCCGCCGTCTTCGCCGGCAATTTCTTGGGCTTGCGTATGGGCACGAATCCTGCGCCGAGACGATACGCCAGCGCCGGCGCGAAAATAAATCCTCGCGCCTCGATTCCCACGACGATGTCCACCGGCTTTTTCTCGTAGTGGCGGCAAAGCTCGTCGATCAGCTTGTGAAAACCCTTCTTGTCCTTCAGCAGCGTGGTTAGGTCGTAAAAAAGTATGCCCGGCTTGGGCCAGTCGGGTACTTCGCGAATCAGCTTCTTGAGATCGTTCATTCGCTCGCCCTTTCTTGTGCTTCGGGTTTACCAGCCGTCTTCAATGCGGAAGCCTCCGGCATATTCCTGCAGAATCTCTTCATCCATTTCGCCCACTTCATCCACCGAAGCGGCGCGCGGGCCGCGCTTCAGCTCGCCGCGCATCGCGCGAAGCTGCTTCTCGGTCCCGATGGCGTAAACCTCCACGCGGCCGTCCGGCAAATTTTTAACGTAGCCCGCGATTCCCAGGCGTTCGGCCACGCGCTGGGCGAAAAAGCGAAAGCCCACTCCCTGTACCATGCCGGAGATGTAGAACCGTCTGGCTTGCAGCATCGCTCGTCGGGCCGAGGCGGGATTCTACCAGAGCTTTCCGTCGCTCGCCGCTGCGAATCCCGCCCCCTGTCGAAATGTGCGTGTGCGTCGTGTAAGATTCTCGGACTGTGCTTGGGCCATGGGTACCAGGAAAAAACCTTCTCCAAATCTGCGCACTCAGTGTTCTTGTGTTCCTCGCCGCGAGCGGAATCAACCCTCGCGCAGCGGCGCGATCCGATGATCCCCCAGCGCCCGCCCCGGCCGGCGCGGTACAAATCGTCACGCATGGCGGGTATCCCGAACTCCGCGTGGACGGCGCGCCCTTCTTCATCCACGGCGCCAAGTTCGATTACTTTCGCATCCCGCGCGATTTATGGGAAAGCTCGCTCGACCGCTACCGCGAACTGGGCATCAACACGATTGACTTGGCCATACCCTGGAACTGGCACCAGCCCCGCGAAAATGAATTTGATTTTGACGGCCACACCAACCCGCGGCGCGATCTTCGCGCCCTGCTGCGCCTGATTGCCGAGAAAAAACTCCACCTCATTGTGCGCGTGGCTCCGGTAATCCGTTCGCATTGGCGCCACGGCGGCTATCCGGAATGGCTCCTGGCGCGGCCCGAATTCAAAATGGACGCCGCCGCTCGCGCCGCGGGGCGCATGCCGCCGCTCGCCGAAAAAGAAGCGCGCGATGCGGACGCAGCCGCCCGCTCCTGGATGGACAATGCCGCGCACATGGCCGCTCTGCGCGCCTGGCTCACCGCTCTCGCGCGCGAACTTGCCCCCTACAGCGCCACGCGCAAGGTGCACATCACCGAGTCTGGCGAAAAGCCCGAAGACAAACGCGAAATCGAAATCAGCGGACCCCTCCTTTTCGTTCAACTGGACGAGAGTCCCGGCCTTGCCTCCCTCCCGGACTGCGCCCAGTTCTGGCGATACATCGAGTCGCTTCGCCAACTCCTCCAAACCGGTGGCGTTGACTCAATCTATCTGGTAAATCCCGTGACTCCGGATGCCCCGGCGTTGCCTTGTGCTCCACCGGCCGATTCACATGTGTTTTTAAGTGGCCGGTGGAATCCCCTTTCGCAAACGCAATCGAGAGAACAGCAATCCCCCGGCCTACCCGCGCCGCGCAAACTCACTGGCGCAGATGCATCCTCGATTGATCTGCTGGCGCAGCTCCTCCAGCGGCAAGAGAGCGTTCCTTCTCTGGTGAGCGACTTCCAGCCCGGCACGTTTGCTCCCGGAGACGACGTGCGCCCGCCGGCGATCTCTCCGTTTAATACGCTGCTCAGCTCGCGCCTGCTTTTCGCCCAAGGCATCCAGGGACTCGAATACGCGCCGCTACAGGACACTCTCTCTCCAGCGGGCTACGAGGTACCGGAAGCGAACCGCTACTACCGTTGGGATGCCGCGCTGAGCCTTTCCGGCCGGCACCAACCGCAATCCATCGGAGTCGCTCGCAACTCGGAGCTGGTTGAAGGTTGGGGTGCGTTCCTCGCGGCTTCGCACATGCGCGCTGATTTCGCGCTGGCCGATCCGCACAATGCGGCGCAGCCGCTCGCCCGGATCAAGCGCGTCGCCACGCTCGCCGGATTGAGCGCCGACCGCGTGGATCCGGATTCGCAGCCGCTCGACGTTCTGCTGCGCTATTCCGCCGTATTTCTGCCGGTGCAAGGCGCGACCGGCCAGAGGTTTGAGCTTCCCGCAGCCGCACAGTCGAAACTCGTGGAATACGTCCGCCGGGGCGGCACGCTGGTCAGCTTTCCGGGCCAGCCAGCCGGCGGCGCGCTGGAAGAACTCTGGCGCTCCGCTCCGCCAGCGGCCGCAAGTGAATCCGCGCCCCCCTTGTCTGCGTTTCGGTTTGGTGAAGGGCGCGTCATCATATGGCCGGAAAATTCTTTCTCCGGCGCTGCCCTCCAACAGGTCCTCGGAATCGCGGGCATAGAGCCGACCGTGAAGCGCAAGGATTCCGCGCTGCTTGTCATCCAGCGGATCAGCCACGCAGGCACCGGCTTGTTCGGCGCGCGTCCTCCGGCGTGCGCACCGGGAGATTCCGCGCGGGATTCGTTCGGGCCCATCTGCAATCGCGGGCTATTGAGCGTCACCAATCTGAATTACGATGCCGCCGCCGAGGAGCATCTCGAGGTGCTTTCGCCCCGCGCGGGTGTGCGCGGATCGGCGGACGACTACCTCGCGCTCGACGTCCAAATCCCCGCCCACGAATCCCTACTGCTGCCGCTCCACGCCCCGCTTTGCGGCGACGACCAGGGCGAAAAATGCGAGGATGAAGTCGTCATCGCCGGCGCCGAATTGCTCCGCGCCGAGCGCGATGGCAAAGCGCTCCTACTCATGTTTTATACGCCCGCGCGCGCCACCATTCTGCTGCGTCTGGAGAGCCGCCCAACAAAAATCTCCATTGGCGACATCAATCTCGAGGGCCAATGGACGACGGACACGCATCTCCTCGAGGTCTCTCTCCCCCGCGGCGCTTCGCCGAGCTTCCTTCGGGAGCTGACGATCCACCTCAAGTACGTTCCTCACGTCCCCGTTCGGCCAGATCCGGAAAAGCGTCCTCGCAGTAACTTCGACGCCAGAGTCGTAAACGCCATCCCTTTGCCGCTAGGGGAAGACGCTTCGTTGCCCAGCTATCCGCCGCTCGTGCTCCTCGGCCTCGACCGCAAAGGAGCGCTGCTCTACCAGGCGGAAAATCACGACGTGATGGGACGCGATCTCAGTATGAAGATTGAAGGCGCGATCCGCGGCTCCGGCCGGATGGGACTCGATGCGCACGAGGTGCGGCAGGAGCTCATCAACGTCAGCCCGCCCGCGAATTCCTCAGGCAACTCTTCCGGAGATGCCGGTGCTCCGCCGCCCAATGCCGACGGCACCTATACTTCCGAATTGCTGGCGCATTCCGGCCGCTTCGAACGCAAGACCCCGGTCAGCTTCGTGGCGCTGGGCCCAGATTTGCCGGTGCTCTACAGATATGATTTCGACCGCGACTCCGCGAAGGAGTGGGTGCTCGAAAACTTCCACCTGCGCCTGATTGTTTCTCCGGAAGATGGTGGCCGCGCCTTGGCCCTGGTTGACAAGTTCACGGGAGCCAATCTCATCACGCCCATCGGCGCTCTGCGCGACCTTTTCGCCGTCCGCACTCCGCCGGGCAACCCCACCGCCGAGCGCGACATCACCTTCAACCGCGCTTACGCTGCCGAGCGAATCGAAGAACAGAAGAAACCCGGGCTCCGCCTGCATTATCGCGCCCCAGCGGTTGAAGCCGGCGACGCAGAGATCGAAAAGACCCTCCGGATTACGGACAAGGATACCGTCGAGGCCGAGTATCGCGTGTCTCTCTCCAGTTCGGCGGACGCCGCGCCATCGCTGGTGGTGATGACTTCGGTTCCCGCGCAGGTGGGCGGCGATCGGGGCACGCGCTTCTGCTGGCAGCCGCCCGAAACTCCAACTGCGAAAGAGAATGCACCTGTGGCGCATTGCGAAGCTTTCGTCCCTGGCGCCACTCCGCTCGCGCTGCCTGCCGGCGTCTATCGGATTGAGGTCCGCACTCCCGGCCAGCCGACCCTGGCCATTTCCTGCGAGCAAGCCCGCCTGCGCATTGAGCCGAAAACGTTTTCGGCATTGCTGAAGCTCGAGTTCCCGGTGATTGCAACGGGAGGCGGGGCGAGCCGCTTCCTATTGCGCTACACTATTCTTTCGGCGGAGTGAGCGAGGCTGCGCGCGCCGGCCGCGGATGAAATCCGATGACCCTGGGTCGGTTCGGCGCATCTAACCCAGCGTGCAAAGAAACATGACTCTCAAAACGCGCATTGCCTTGACGGCAATTCTCATCTCGATCTCCCTGGGGATCGGCGCCGCCAGCCTCGCCGCGCAGGCCAAGCAGGGCCCGCTGCCGCCTCCCGCCGAAGGCAAAGTAATCAAGATTCCCGCCGGCCCCGGTAAGGTGGAGGCGCCGCCCGTCCCGCCCGAAGAAATCATTCGTGCGTTTACGCAGAAGGAAGAGGTTTTCCTGCAGGCGCGCGCCGGCTACTCCTTCCAAAAAACAGTCCGCATCGTCGAATACGGCGAGGACGGCAAGTCCGTGGGAGAGTTTCAGTACACCACCGAAGGCAAGATCAATTCCGACGGCAACTACTACGAGCGCATCGTCAAACGCCCTGATGGCGAACTGCCGGATCTGGTCCTCCAGCCCGAAGATTTGGAGATCCTGTGGCGCGCGCCGCTCTTCCCCTTCATCCCCACCCAGGCCGCGAAGTACGTCCTGACTTATAGCGGCAAACAGCAGGTGGACGAGCTGAACACTTACGTCTTTCAGGTGAAGCCGCGCCAGGTGGACCGCGCGCACGCCTATCTGGATGGCCTCGTCTGGGTGGACGATCGCGACCTCAGCATTGTGAAGGTGTACGGCAAGTGGATTACGGAGACCGGCGCCGTTTCCACGCCGGAGGTGCCCTTCACGTTTTTCGAAACGTATCGCGAGAACGTGGATGGCAAATACTGGTTCCCCGCCTACGTTCGCTCGGACGCCATGCTGAAATTGAGAAACCGCGAAGTGCCGCTGCGCCTCACCATCCGCTGGACGGATTACAAGCCCTTCACGGCGCCGCCCGCCAAGAATCCCTAGAACCGCGCACCGCGCAAGAGTCCCGGCAATTCCCCGATGGATCGAAGCAACGCGCAGGGCTGTGCCGCGCGCAGGCGTTGGTGCGTGGGGAAGGGTCCCAGCACGGCGATCGTGCGCACCCCGGCCCGCCGGGCCATCTGGATGTCTTCGGGCGCGTCGCCGACGTATACACTCTCCCGCGGAGAGAGCCGCATCCGCCGCAGCGCGAGTTGAATGGGAGCAGGATTGGGTTTGCGGCGTCGCGCGTCCTCGCTGCAGACGCAGGCTGCAAACATTTTCGTCAGGCGGAATCGCCGGACCTGTGCGTGCACCCGCGAGCGGTCACCGCTGGTGACGACCCCGAGTTCGAAGCGGGGCTTCAGCGCGCTCAGGACCCGCCGCGCGCCGCGCATCAGATCGGGCTCGTGCCGCCCGTAAAAATCCCGCCAGAGGCGATCCGCTTCGTCCCACCGTGATTCGGGGATTCCCGCCGCGCGATACACGCGATACCAGTCCGGCGAGTAGTGCCGTGCCAACTCCTCTTCACCCCAGTCCACGCCCATTTCCTTGAATAGGGCCAGGTAGGCCTGCGCGTCGGCGTGATAGGAATCAACCAGCGTGCCGTCCCAGTCGAGAAGGACGGCACGGATCGTGACTGCAGAGGAACACAAACTCATCTTCGCGGATCGAGTGATCTCGGAGGAATGTTAGCAGATTTGTGGAGCGCGGGACGCCTCAGCGCTCTTGATAACGCAGGGGAACGGCATCGTCCCGGTGGAACGTGATTTCGTTGAACGACACTCCCAGGCCGTAGAAACCTTCCAGTTCCGCCGCCTCCACGCGCACCACTTCAGCCTGCGTGATCATGTGCACGGTGCCTCGGCCGCGCGGGCGCTCCACCAGGTTGATCTCCAACTCGATCGGAGTGCCCGGCTCGATGGCTCGCGGTGAAAGAAAATAGACGCCGCTCGAGCTGATGTTCACCGTTGCCAGCACCGTGTCCGCGGGTTCGCGCTGGCCTGCCACACGCTTCACCCGCAGAGGCAAGGAGAGCTCCGCGCGAGGATAATCGCGGCGCTCATTCGGCACGCTCACCACATGGGTGGGCACATGCGCGAATTTTCTCGTCCTGGCCAGCTTGTAAGGCGTGGCGGAGCGTGGGTTTTCCGATCGCCGGGCGGGCGAAGCGGCAGGCGGCTCGAGGATTTCGAGCGCCCCCTTGGATGGCGCCAACTTTATCTGTCGTGGGTTTTTCGCAGCGGGCATGGCTCTCCCCTTGAATCGCGACCGCTCCTGCCGCTGCGACGCACACTATCGCCTGTGACTCAGGGGGGCGTCAATTGAGCTTCTGTGGCGCTTGTCCTAAGGGGTAACGATTGCAGGTGGCTGTGCAGGCTCTATTCAGTGGCGCAGGGAAAATTTCAGAAAAAGTCTCCGAGCGCCCAACCCAGCCCGGAGCGGCGACGGTATGGCAGCGCGACCGGAATGGCCACCCCGCCGTCCGAAATCAGCACCGAGCGCCGGATGTGGAACGGGTTGATGGAGTAATGGATCCGCACGATTTGGCCGATCCCGGGGACCAACCACTTTAGCTCCAGGCCCGTCGCCGCCGTCAAGTTGTGGTCGCCGCCCGCGAGCGCCGGCTTGTCCGGGCCCAACCAATTCGTCAGCAGCCAGCCTCCGCCGGCGTCGAAGAATGCCGCGGCCTGTGCGCGCGACGTGATCGGGACCCGATACTCCGTGCTGACGGCTCCGACCAGGTCCGCGCCCGCGGGGTCGGCCCGATAGGCGGTCGTCCCGTCGGCGTTTTGAGTCTTGGTCAGCGCGGAGGGTCCCAATTCACTTGTCCCCGCGCCACGCACCAGATCGTTTCCAGCGAAGAGGCGTGAACTCACCGGCATGTCTCCTCGAAAAGACGAGACACCGGAGAAGAACCCGCGAAACGCCCAAGCGTTGTGCCGCGCCGCCGCCGGGCCGGAGTTGGAACTGAAAACTCGCGAGTAATCGATTGTCGAGCGCACAAGGTTTTCGTTCCCGCCCAGCCAGCCGCCCGAAGCTCCCACGGAGGAAAGGATTCGGTCCTGGGGAGTTTCGTGGGTGTCGCTCAAGGTGATCATGCTGCTCGACGTGTTCACGCGCCGCGCGGAACCCGGCA
The DNA here is from genome assembly GCA_041497315.1 of Terriglobia bacterium. Lineage (GTDB taxonomy): Bacteria > Acidobacteriota > Terriglobia > Acidiferrales > UBA7541 > JBGQGH01. The sequence goes on from JBGQGH010000002.1 coordinate 23,766, forward strand.
GCCCGGCGAGCGCCGTCGGCACCAGCACTCCATACCGCGTACTGGTGCTCGAAAGCTGATAACTCGCGCCCAGCGTATCCGCGGGAGAGACCGGATAATTCCAATTTGCTCCAAAGCCCGAATTGGCCGAGGTGAATAGCCTTTGGTGCCTGGCGATCGTCGGCTTCACGACATTCCGATAGAGGCTCAGCCCCAGCGATAATTTCGTGCCGAAAAAACCATCCTTTGCGATGCCCAGCAGGATCTGCAGGTTTTCCGGGCCGCCCTCGAGGTGCGAGGTGATCAACTCTTCACCGCCGAGAAGATCGAAAACGTTGTAAACGAGTCCCAGGGTGCTGCCGAACGGGCTGTGTCCGCCAATCAGCGAAATCTTCTGCCGGCCGATTTCCTGGACGCGGATGGAGAGGTCCACGGCGCGTTGCGTCTCGTCAAACTGCGTGCGAATGTCTTCGCGCTTCACCGGCCGGATAAAACCCGTGCGCGCAAGTTGCGCGAGTCCGCGCTCCAATCTTTCCGGATCGAAGGGTTCGCCTTCGGCCACCAGTACTCGCCTCCGGTAGTAGCGGTCGCTGAACCGTTGCTCGCCGTGGAATTCGATTCGCCGGATGGTGTAGGGCTGCGCTTCGCGCACGTCGAACGCCACCTTCACTCTGCCATCCGCCGGATCAAAACGCGGAGTCACGGCCACGTCGGGCGCGAGCGACGGCGCGTCGGGCGGGCGCAGTTCCCGCAATTGCGCCAGCACTTCCCGCGCATGCTCCAGTTTCGCCTGCGAGTAGGGCTGATCCGTGCGCAGGCCGAGCCGCGCCACCAGACGCTCCGCTTCCGCCGCCTCACCCCTGTCCCCACGGGATTCACTCTGCGCCGGATTTGCGCGGTGAACCTCCACCGCCGTCAGCCGGTAGAAATGACCCTCCTGCACGGGGATGGCGATGCGAAAACGAGGCTCGGCGCGCCGGTGCGGCCATGGCAACCAGTGTCGGACATTTTCGCTGGCAATGGCGGTGACCGGCTTCCCGATGCGCGCTTCGGGATACCCATTGTTGCGGTAGAACTCCGCCAGGCGCTGCAGATCCGCTTCCAGCCGCGGAGAAGAATAGACATCTTTGCGGCGCAGCCCAGCGAGGAGCGCATCCGGGGCCACGCGCTTCATCTGCCGCTGCAGCTTGGCCTGTGAGAATGCCTGATTGCCAGTGAACGTCACCGCGCTGACCGTGACTTCTGGGCCGTCGCGGATTTCAAGCGTCGCGCGCACAGACGCGCTGGACGGGAGTTCGTCCAGGCGCACGCTCACCTTCGCGAGCGGATGGCGCTCGTCGGTGAGTTCCGTTTCGATCGCCCGCGCCGCGCGCCACAAATCGTTTCGGTTGACGGGCGCGGCAAGCTTCAGCGCGATTCCCTTCTCGGCGAGCAGCCTGCTCACGCGGTCGCGCGAAAGCACCCGCGAGCCTTTGTATTCGATGCCCGCAAGAAACGGTCGTTCCTCCACCACGAAAACAAGCCGAAGCATGGGGTCCACCGGCGCGGCTGTCGGCTCGGACGTCGCCAACAAAACCGGGATTTCCTCCACCTCCGCGCTTACCGTGTCGAACCAGCCCAGACGGTCCAGCGCGCGAACGTCCTCTTCGATTCGCGTAGCGTCCAGCGGCTCGCCTTCTTTCGAAATGAGCCTGGGACGCAGCGTGGCCGCCGGAATCCGCCGCAGCCCGCGGAATTCGATCCGATGAATTATGCCCGTGGTGTTGGAAGCTCGCTTATCTTGAATGGCGGAGGAATTGGAGGGGAAATCCGAAGGGCGCACATCGGCTGCGCGGGAAAAGACCGTCGGCCCGGCGCACATTTCGAGAGCCAGCAGGAATGCCGCCCCCGGAACGCGCCGGATGAGGTAGCGCACGATCATTCCTCAGCCTCATTCCTCAGCTTGATGGCGTAAGGCCAGATGGCCTAAAGGATGTGCGGCCAAAGGGATAGGTTGCCCGCGAGACCGGCTCAGGTGCCGCTCGGATCACTCCCGCTCCCCACGCGAGTTTCCGGTGCAGCCGGCGGTTGTTGCAGAAGTTCGTAAGCCGCCGCAAGTTGCTCGCGCGAACCCACCAGCACCACCTGATCGCCCGCGGCGAAACGGAAGCTGGCATCCGGATTGTGCACCACGTCCGTGCCTTCGATCGAAGCGCGCACCACGGCCAGTACCGCCGCACCGGTCCGCGCGCGCAGGTCCAGTTCGCGCAATTCCCTGCCTTCGATCCGCGCGCCCGGCAACACCACGAAATGCTCCAGGTCCACCTGCGGCAGCAGGTGCTGCAAATGTCTTAAGGGCTGGCCCGGAATCGGAAGGATGCGCAGCATCTCGTAATCTTCTTCGCGCAGGCCGGCCATCTGCTTTGCCACTGCCTCGCGCGGCATTCCGTAAAGCCGCAGTATGCGCACGGCAATCTCCATCCACGCTTCCAGCTCCTCCGCGATCACGTCGGTGGCCCCCGCCAGGCGCAATTCGCGCGCGTCGGCCATGCGTTTGATGCGCGCCACGATGTGTAAGTCCGGATTCAGCAGCCGCGCGTGGGAGATCGCCCGCGGCAGGATGGCCGGGTCGGAAATCGCGAAAACGACGGCGCGCGCGTGGGCCGCGCCGGCCCGCCGCAGAATCTCCGGGTTGCTGACGTCGCCAAAATAAATCGGCTCCCCTTTCGCCCGCGCCGCGCGCACCGCGCGAGGATTCATCTCTACCACCACGTACGGCAGGTCATTGCTGCGCAAGAGATGCGCCAGCCGCTGCCCGCTCAGGCCGTAGCCGCAGATGATCACGTGGTCTTCGAGTTTCTCCGTGCCGCGGTCCAGCTCCAGGCGGCTGCGCCGCGGTTCGCCCTTCGCTCCCAGCCATTGCGAGACGCGAGGTCCCGCGGCAATCAGCGCCGGCGTCACCATCATCGTCAGTACCGCCGCGGCCAGAAACATCTGGTAGCGGTCGTGTGGGATCATCTTCAGCCGCGCGCCTTCCCGCAGCATCACGAACGAAAACTCACCCACTTGCGCCAGCGCCAGCGCGACCAGAACCGCCATGCGCAGCGGATACCCGAGCGCCACCACCGAGCCCCCCGCCGCGATGAATTTCCCGGCCAGAATCGCGGCGACGATCAGGCTGAGCAGCCCCAGGTGGTGGCGCGCAAACTGCAGATCGATCAACATCCCCACCGAAATGAAAAATAGGCTGTTAAAGCTGTCGCGGATGGGCAAAATCTCGGCCATCACCTGATGGCCGTATTCCGATTCCGAAAGCACAATGCCTGCCAGGAACGCGCCCAGCGCCAGCGACAATCCGAGCTGCGAAGCCCCCCAGGCCGTGCCCATGGCGAAGAAAATTGTGGCGATGACGAAAAGTTCACGGCTGCGCACCAGCACGATGGCCCGTAACACGCGCGGAAACAAGTAGCGAGCGCCGAGCAGAATTCCGCCGACCACGGCCAGCGATTTCCCCAGCGCTAGCAGGATGCCCAGCGTCTGCGCGGCCCCCGGCGCGGATAACGCCGGCGTCAGAGCCATCATCGGCACCACGCACAAGTCTTGGAAAAGCAGGATGCCGAGCACCGCGCGGCCGTGCACCGTATCGAGCTCGCCGCGCTCCTGCAGCATCTTCAACACAATCGCGGTGCTGCTGGCCGCGATCAGAAATCCCCAGAAAATACTCTCGCGCAGCGTCACGCCCCACCACACCAGCGCCCCGCAGGTCATCAGAATTGTCGCTGCTACCTGCAAACTTCCGCCGCCTAGGACGAGCTGTTTCATCTTGGCGAGTTTGCCGAGTGAAAACTCGAGTCCGATGGTGAAGAGCAGCAGCGCTACGCCCACCTCGGCCATCACTTCCACCGCCGTGGTGTCCGAAATCAGCCCCAGGCCGAACGGCCCCACGATCACGCCGGTCAGGAGATAGCCAATCAGGGCGGGCTGCTTGACCTTGCGCATCAAGTACGCAATGGCCATGGCCATCCCGAAAAGGACGATCAGGTCGCGAAGGAGGTCGAGGTGTGGCATCAGCGTCCGCTTGTGTCTCCGGCAGCATAACGGAGCGTTTCGCGAGTGACAATCCGCGGTTTTCCGCGTGGCCGTGTATCTCCGGTGAATCGCGGGCCATCCAATATGGTGCTTGTGAACTCGCGAACCGTAACTTAATCTGCGGTTGCACTCGACAAATGAGAAAATTATCAGCCGGCGGGCTTTCCAAGTTTGACTGCAAGAATCGGATGGTCTCTCCGGCGCGCTTCCAACGATCCTTCTCCGATGCACTCTCAAAGTTCATCTTCGGCTCCTGGCCACGCCGCCCCATCCCGCGCGAAAATGATCACCGCGTTCGCCGCGGTCTATCTTCTCTGGGGCTCCACGTTCCTTTTCATTCGCTACGCCGTGGCCACCATTCCGCCGTTCTTCATGGCCGGTACGCGCCACTTCGTCGCCGGCGCTCTGCTCTACCCGCTGGCCCGCTGGCGCAGCGGCGAGAAACCATCACGTGTGAATTGGTACGCCGCAATCCTCATGGGTGGATTGCTCCTGCTGGCCGGCAATGGCGCCGTCTCCTGGGCCGAGCAAACCGTTCCCTCGGGCATTGCGGCGCTGCTCGTGGCCAAGGTTTCTCTCTGGATGGTGATCATTGATTGGCTGCGTCCCGGCGGGCGTCGCCCCACCGCCGGCGTGTTTGCGGGCCTCGCGCTCGGCTTCACGGGAATGGTTTTCCTTGTCGGCCCCGGCAGTCTCCTGAGCGGCATCGGCGCGGGCTCGCGCGTGAATACGGTCGGCGCGGGCGTGCTGCTCGTCGGAGCGCTTTGTTGGGCCGCGGGATCGGTTTTCTCCCGCCAGTTGCATCTGCCGCACAATCCGCTTCTCGGCACGGCGATGCAAAGCCTCTCCGGAGGCGTGCTGCTTTACGCCTTCGGTTTTCTGACCGGCGAATCCTCGCAGGTCCACTGGTCGCAAATCTCGATGGGCTCGCTGCTTTCCGTGGCTTACCTGGTCGTCTTCGGCTCGCTGCTCGGCTTCACCGCCTACACTTGGCTCCTGCGCGCTGCTCCGCCTTCGCGCGTGTCCACCTACGCCTACATCAATCCCGTCGTCGCCATGTTCCTCGGCTGGGCGTTTGCCGGCGAACGCGTCACCGCGCGCACTCTGATTGCCGCCGCGGTCATCATCGCCGGCGTCGTGCTCGTCATCACCGCCCGCCAGCACGCTCCCAGCCTCCCCCGAGCCGAAGAAGCCGTTCCCGCCGCGACTCCGGTGGAGACGGAAGACGTAAAGGTTTAGACTCTCCTCAAGCGCTCAAATGCTTTGCGCCGAGTTTGATCGCAAGAACCGGATAGCGGCCCCGGCGCGGTTTCATTTATTGTGTCCCTCGAACAGGCCATGAAAACAGGCAACAGCCAAAACGGTGATCCTCGAAAGGCAATCCAGCTCGCGCCCGCGCAGTGCTGGCGGGCCGTGCTCGGGCGCGACTCGCGCTGGGATGGCGTCTTCGTTTACGCCGTGCGCTCGACGGGAATTTTTTGCCGGCCCTCCTGCGCCTCACGGCGTCCGGGACGAGCGCAGGTTCTTTTTTTCGCGCAGCCCGAGCGCGCCGAGCAGGTCGGCTTCCGCGCGTGCCGTCGGTGCCACCCGCATTCGATTGCGCGTGCAGATGCCGTGCCACCGGAGCAGTCCGCGCTCGTCGCCGCCACCTGCTTCCGGATCGAAGCGCAACTCGAAGGCGCGGTGCGCTTGAGCGATCTCGCCGCCGCGGCCGGCGTCGGAGCGCACCAACTGCACCGCGCGTTTCGCCGTGTGATGGGCATCACGCCGCGTCAGTACGCCGAAGCGCTGCGCATGGGCCTGCTCAAAAAAAGTTTACGGGAGGGACGTGACGTGACGACTGCACTCTATGAAGCAGGCTACAGCTCTTCGAGCCGCCTCTACGAACGCTCCGACGCGCAACTCGGCATGACTCCGGCGACGTATCGCCGCGGCGGCGCGGGCATGCAGATCGGCTATACCATCGCCGATTCTCCGTTGGGCCGCATCCTCGTCGCCGCGACGAACCGCGGCATTTCCGCGGTTTACCTGGGCGATTCGGATCGCCCCCTTGAAACCGCTCTGCGCCACGAATACCCCGCCGCGGCCATTCGCCGCGATCCACACAGCGTCGCCACGTTTGTCCGCACCCTCGTGCGCCATCTCGGCGGCGCGGAACAGCAACTCGATCTCCCCACCGACGTCGCGGCCACCGCGTTCCAGAAGCGCGTCTGGGAAGCGCTGCGAAAAATTCCCTACGGCGCCACTCGCACGTATAGCCAGATTGCTCGCGCTCTCGGACGCCCCTCGGCCACGCGCGCGGTTGCGCGCGCCTGCGCCACGAACCCCGTCTCGATTGTGGTCCCATGCCACCGCGTGGTCCGCGAAGACGGCAACCTGGCCGGCTACCGATGGGGACTCAAGCGTAAGCGCGCGCTGATCCAGCACGAACGCGAAAATGCCTCGCGCCTTTCTGCCAAGGGAAATTCGAATCGGGGGAGTGCGGGAAGAGTTTTGGCTGCGGCTGCGCGCTAGCCCTGCGGCCCTTTGACCTTGGTGGTGCCGTGCGGCCAATGCGCCTTGAAATGGGAATCGGCCAGGCGGACATTCCTCACGATGTTGGTGTAGTGAACGATTAAATAGTCGCCCGAGCCGGTCTCAAAGAATTTCTGCTGGATGGGCATCCAGGTGGCCTGATCCACCCAGAGATGGATCTTCGAAACCTGGTTCCGCACATCGTCTGATTTCGGAGTCAGCTCCAGTAGCAGCACTTTTTTCTTGTCCAGCGTTTCTTCGCCTTGCACGGTCACCAGAAAACTCTTGTTCAGTTCTTTTCCGGAAGTGCCGAACCCCAGCAGCAGGAACTGGTCCACCAGCGCGCGATGCTTGCCCAGGTTGAATTCCTCCACCTGCTTGGCCATGGGGTTGTAGATGGAAAGTTGATCGCCGTCGCGCAGGATCGTGCGCGGATTGGGCTGCACCAGTTCGATGCGCATCTTGTCGTCCCGGCGCACCATGATCTGGCCGGTCTCCGTGGACTTGTCATTCACCACCACGGTCACCTTCGTGCGCTCGAGGTCCGCGGTCAGGCTGTGGAATTCCTTCGACGCCGCGTCGAGCTGCTTCAGTACAGCGTCCACGCTCCATTGGGTCGCAGATTGGCCCGAGGTTCGCGGCGCCGCCAGGCCAAAAAAGATTAGCGCGCCCATCAAAAGCGCGGCCTCAATTCCCGCCCCCCGCGTCCGAATTTGTTTGCCGGCCTTCAAACCGCCTCTTTCATCTGCGAATCCAACGAATCTTCCGCGCACAGCGCCGCCGCGGGACACTTCTGGGTTCGCGCATCCTATCACACCAACTAAGATGCCCCTAGCAAACCGGGCGTTTCATTTGATGAAGAACTAACCGGCTGGGAGTACACGCCGCGCGGCAGGCCAGGCGAGAAGACTGCGCCAGGATCTCAGTTCACGGCTTGATCGAAACGTCGTAAGAAACAATCCTGCCGTCGCCAACGCGAACGGCTTCGTACTGCTTCACTTCAAACCTCCGGCCGCGCAATTCGGGCACGTTCTTTCGAAGGAGGTCGTGGATATCTTTATCGAATTGCGGAGTGTGCACCGGCGAAGCGATCAAACGCGCGTCCACGCGATACGTCTTGATTCCGGTGGCCGCGTCTTCGCTGTACAACTGCACTTCCGCGGGAGTCAGCGCCGGGCCCACCTGCGGCTGATCGTGGTACCACCCGCGCGGCGTCAGCAGCACGAACAGCACGATGCCCACGACGGCCAGATCGTACGGCCACGTGCCGCGGTCGTACGACCAGAAAATCGTGCGGACCAGTATCCGCCAGAGCGTGTGCATATCAGTCGGCGGGAACGCCGTCCACGATCACGCCGTCGCGCATGTGCACGGTCACGTCGGCGTACGCCGCCGCCTCCGGATTGTGCGTGATCATGACGATCGTCTGGCCAAGCTCCTTGTTCAACTGACGCAGCATGGCCAGCACGGTTTCAGAATTCTTTGTGTCCAGGTTGCCGGTGGGCTCGTCCGCCAGCACGATTTTCGGCTCGTTGATAATCGCCCGCGCAATCGCCACGCGCTGCTGTTCCCCGCCGGACATCTCCGCCGGCTTGTGGTGCAGCCGGTCGCCCAGCCCAAGCATCTTGGTCACCACATCAAACCGGTGCGGATCGAACCCATCGCCGTGGATGTGCTGCGCGATGGCGATATTTCCGTAAGCGTCCAGCGTCGGCAGCAAATTGAACCGCTGGAAAACAAAACCCACTTTGTGGCGCCGCAGCTTGGTGCGCCCCGCGTCCGACATCGTCACCAGGTCGTTCCCGTCCACCAGCACGTGCCCCCGAGTGGCCCGCGCCAGCCCGCCAATCACGTACAGCAGCGTGGATTTCCCGCACCCCGACGGCCCCATCACCGCCACGAATTCCCCGGGCAGCACGCGGAAGTTCACCCCGCGCAAGGCCGCCACATCCACCTTGCCCTGGCGATACACCTTCCACAAATCTTCGGTCTTGAGTATGGGCTCCACGAACAATTCCCCTGCGGGGACTTGCACCTCGGAGGGCCAAAATATTGTAGTCGCGTTTGACATTTCTGCCTAGCCGATTCCCCTGACCATCCGACAAGGATGGTCATCCCGAGTGAGGTCGGTTTCGAGACCGACGAGGGATCTCTCTTCCATCCGGCCCTGCCGGAAGGGCTTTCTCTTCCATTCCACGTTGGTGAACTGCACGCACCCCTCCGCCCCGCCGCCAAATCGACGCCGCGCAACCCGCCTTGTATCAATCGCTTCCGTCGCGAATGGATTAGGGGGAAACCCCGCCCTGCCGCGCAGCCCCGCCACTGTCCGCTTTTCCCGCCGGGTAGCGAGGCGTCTCCGAGACGTACCACTATTGAAGCCCTCCTTCATGATTTGCCTTTCTCCCAGTTTAAGAATGACTCGTTGGAATCGCTACAAGTCCGACTGCGGCGCTCCTGGCTGCAAAGTTCCACGGCGTAGCGCGCGCTCTTTCATCAAAGCGAAAAACACAGGTACCAGAATCAAAACGTGAATCGTTGATGTGATCATGCCTCCCACGATGGGAGCGGCGATTGGTTTCATCACGTCTGAGCCGATACCGGTTGACCAGAGGATGGGAATCAGACTCGCGAGGACTGCGGAGACGGTCATCAACTTGGGCCGCAGACGCTGGACTGCTCCTTCGATCACCGCAGCTTCGATGTCCTCGTGCTTGAGTGGCGCGCCTTTTGCGAGCCGGTGATCGAGAGCTTCGTGCAAATAGACGACCATAACCACGCCGGTCTCCACGGCGATGCCGAACAGTGCGATGTAGCCGACCCAAACGGCCACGCTAAAGTTGTACTTGAAGAGCCACTGGAGAATGAGGCCGCCAGTCATCGCGTAGAAGGTGGGAAAAATCAGCACGATGGATTCCGTCACCGAATGGAAGACGATGTAAAGCAGCATGAAAATGACAAAGAACACGATCGGGAGAATGATTTTCAGAGTTGCCTTGGCGCGCAACTGGAATTCATATTCTCCGGACCATTTGTATGTGTAACCTGTCGGCAGCCGCAGTTTTTGTTGCAGCAGACTTGAGGCTTGCTGGACGAATCCGCCGTAATCCGTTGTGTTCAGGTCAATGTACACGTAGCCGGTGAGCTGAGCTTCCTCGTCCCGAATCATGGCAGGTCCGCGGGAGAACGATAGGGTCGCCACTTGTTCGATGGGGATCTGGGCGCCCGAAGGAGTTGCGATGAGTACCCGGCGAAGCTCGTCTACGTTGTCGCGGAAATCGCGCTGGTAACGCACATTGATGGGGTAACGTTCGCGGCCCTCGACGTTCTGCGCGACATTCATGCCGCCGATTCCCGAAGCCACCGCTTGTTGCACATCAGCGATCGTGAGACCGTACTTGGCCGCTTCCGGCCGGTTCACCTCTACGTTCACATAAAAACCCTGGGAAACGCGCTCGGCAAACACGGAACGAACCTGCGGCACACCTGACAGGATTTGCTGTATTTGAGCGCCGATCTGCTGAATATCTTCGAGCTTGGGGCCTTGAATTTTCATTCCCAGCGGCGTTTTGATTCCTGTCAACGCCATGTCGAGACGGTTCTGGACCGGCATCGTCCACGTGTTGCTTAATCCGGGGAACTTGAGTTTCTCGTCCATCTCGAGGATGAGCTTTTCGTAGGTCATGCCGGGCCGCCATTTGTCGCGCGGCTTGAGCATGACTGTCGTGTCGTACATGTCGAGCGGGGCGTTGTCTGTTGCGCTATCCGAACGCCCAACGGCACCGAAGACCGTGTCCACTTCGGGGAACGAGCGGAGAATTCGATCTTGCTCCTGCAACAATTTGGAAGCCTCAACGATGGAAAGGCCCGGCAGAGATGTGGGCATGTACAACGACGAGCCCTCATAGAGCGACGGCATGAATTGGCTGCCGAGCTTGAACATCAATGGAAAGGTAACGATCAGAAAAATGAGGTTAACCAGCAGCGTGGTTTTCCGGTACTTCAAGCAGAGCCGCAGCACAGGGAGATACATCGCCCGTGTCACTCGCGAAACGGGATTCTCTGACTCGGGGCGCAATTTTCCTTTGATGAACATGACCATCAGAACGGGAACGAGCGTGATCGCCAGTAATGAAGAGAACCCCACAGCGAGCGTCTTCGTCCAAGCCAGTGGCTTGAACATCCGTCCTTCCTGGGCTTCGAGCAGGAACACCGGAAGAAATGAAACGACGATGATCACGAGCGAGAAGAACAGCGCCGGGCCAACTTGCTTGGCGGCGTCACTGAGTATGCGCCGACGCTCGGGGTCCGTTACCGTTCCAACCGTTGTTGGCGGCGCTACTCTAGGTGGCTCGGGCGCGATCAGCCCATTGGCAGTATCCATTTCGTGCGAAGCATTCGAACCCACTGACGCTTGCCGCTCGGCGAGGTGCCGGTATCCGTTCTCCACCATCACGATCGCGGCATCAACGAGAACTCCAATCGCCAGCGCCAAGCCGCCAAGTGACATAATGTTGGAACTCACATGCAGGTAATACATCGGGATGAAGGATGCAACCACGGCAATAGGCAGAGTCAGGATCGGAATCAGCGCCGAACGGAAGTGGAATAAGAAGATGACGATCACGAGGCTTACGATGATCGATTCTTCGAGCAGGGCGCGCTGCAGGGTCTTGATCGATTCTTGAATCAAGCCAGCGCGGTCGTATCCGGCGACTATCTCCACGCCCGGCGGCAGCGAGCCTTTGATCTCCGCTAGTTTCTTCTTGACCCCATCGATCACGTTCAGCGCGTTCAGCCCATAGCGCATCACCACGATACCGCCTACGGTTTCACCTTCACCCTGCCACTCAGCAACGCCGTCTCGAATGTCGGGGCCGAACGACACGGTTCCCAGGTCCTTGATCAGGACCGCCGTGCCATTCTTGGCCATGACAGGGACATTTTGCAGGTCCGCAAGAGACCGGAGGTAGCCAAGACCGCGAATCATGTAACGTGTTCCGCTCAACTCCAGAACGCGTCCGCCGACTTCATTGGTGCTCGACTTCACCCGATCGATGACAGTCGAAAGGGGGATGCCGTACGCGCGCAACTTGTTCGGGTCCAGATTTACTTGATACTGGCGGACGAAACCACCGATGCTCGCAACTTCCGCTACTCCAGGAACGGTTGCCAATGCATAGCGTAGGTGCCAATCCTGCAAAGTGCGAAGGTCGGCGAGGCTGTGTTTATGGCTGCGGTCCACGAGTGCGTATTCGTAGACCCACCCGGCCCCGGTGGCGTCGGGACCGATTACCGGATGTATATCCGGCGGCAACCGGCCCGCGATGGTCTGCATATACTCCAGCACCCGCGAACGTGCCCAGTAGATGTCGGTTCCGTCTTCAAACACGACGAAAACATAGCTGTCATTGAACATTGTTTGGGCGCGGACGGCTTTCACACGCGGCGCGGCTAGCAGCGCTGTCACGATGGGGTAGGTGACCTGATCCTCGATAATGTTGGGAGGCTCGCCTTCCCAGTTGGTATGAATAATGACCTGGACATCGGAAATGTCCGGCAGGGCGTCAAGCGGAATCTGGCCCATGCTCCAGATCCCCGCCAGAGTCAGGAGAAGAACTCCTGTGAAAACAAGAAAACGATTGCGGGCGCACCATTCAATGACACGAGCAATCATGACTACATCCCTCCCGTGGTGTTGACGGAGAGCTGCTTGTTCGCAATGGTCTGCCCGTTCTGGCGCGCCGTGATAGTGACCTGCCAAGTGCCCCCGGAACCCAAGTCGCCTTTGCCTTCGTACATCCCGCCTCCTTTATCGGTGAGCTTAATGGCCGTTTTCATCGCTGCCATCCCCATGCTCGGCATCGCCGGCATGAAGAACGTGACAGTGACTTCCGCTCCCGCGATGGGCTTGCCGGCCTTGTCGGTCAATTTGACTCGAACTGTGTTGCTCCCCTTCTGCGGAGGCGACGGATCGGTGGTCAACTCCACGCTCGCTTGCGCCTGTGCCGGGGCGTTCATCGCTGCAGCCTGGCCCGCGCCGGGTGGAGGTGGAACGAACGAACCGAGCGCGGCCTGAAGCTGGCTCTCGGAGTCAATCAGAAAGTTTGCGGAGGTGACAATTCGCTCGCCGGCTTTCAACCCCTTCAGCACGATAAAATCGTCACCCACGCGGGAGCCCAACTGCACCTCGCGCGGCTCGATGTAACCGTCACTACGCTCCACAAATGTAATCTCGCGGGTGCCGGACTGTAGGACGCCGGTTGCGGGGATAACAAGTTGGCTCCCCATTGAGACCTTCAGACCCACATTGACGAACATGCCTGGTTTGAGCTGCAGTCCAGGGTTGGAAAAAACAACGCGCACTTTGGCCGTCCGCGTATCCATATCCACCTGCGGGTAGATAAAGTCCACACGGCCAGTAAACGTCCGTCCCGGATAGGTATTCACGGTGAGCGTTGCGGGGGCGCCGACCTTTACACGTCCGAGATCGTTCTGGAAGACCTGCGCCTGAACCCAAACGGTCGAGAGATCAGCGATGGTGTAGAGGCGCATTTCCGGTTGAACGGCAACACTGGGCAGAGCATTGCGTTCGGTGATGTAACCGGAGACCGGCGAATCGACTTCAAGGTCTTGCCGCACCTGGCCGCTGGATTCCAGCCTGGCGAGTTCTTCTTGGGGAACATTCCACTGCCTGAGACGCTCCAAAGCTGCATCGAGAAGTGATGCCGCGCCAGTGGCGACACCAGGCACTGTGCTCTGCGCCACCTGCTGCTGATTCTGTTTTGCCACTAGGTACTCGCGTTCGGTAGCCACTAAATCCGGGCTGTAAATTGTGAACAGCGGCTGCCCTTTGCGAACGTATTGATACGTGGCATCGGCAAAGACCTTCTGGATATAGCCGGAGAACCTCACCTGGACGTAGGCCATTCGTCTTTCGTCTACAGCGACATTGCCGGTGGTGCGAATCTCGTCCGCAACCAATTTTCGTTCGACCTCGCCGGTCTTTACGCCGATGCTCTGCAACCGTTGCGAAGAGATTTGCACCGGAACCAAGGGAGCTTCTGTCGATGGAGGAGGTGTGGCCATCGACACGGCCATAGAATCCTGCGCTGACGAATTCACCTGTTTGGTTTGAGCATCTGCCATCGGAGTCGCTGCGCGATAGCGGAGCCACAACCCAACGAGGACGAGGGCCAGAACGATGTTTCCAATCAATGCCAGCAAGAACCCCGTGCGATAGGTTTTCATCTCTTCGCTCCTTCCCCGCGCAATGACAGTCCAGTGAGTTGTTCGAGCCGAGCCAATGCGGTCTCACGTTCAGCGATGCTTTTCCAGTACTCTTCGTCTAAATGGAGGACATCGAGAAACGAAGCCAGCAGGGCTTGAAAGTCCTGACGATTGTTTTGGTAGGCTGCAATGCCCGCCTGGAATCCTGCGCGTGCCTGTGGCAGAAGCCCTTCCCGATAAATTTTCAGCAACTCGGCGGTTTTCTGAGCGATTTCGTATTCGCTTCGAACTTCAAAGGCGACCTGTTGCGATTGAACTTCGGATTCACTGCGGGAGCGGTTCAGCTCAGCTTCCGCCTGCGCCAGTTCGGGGCGCTGTTTACGGCCTCGATAAATTGGAACGCGAACGCCAAAGCTGAGCATGTAGTAGGCGCGGAATTGACTGGGGTCAGTGCGTTGCCACATGTATTGGACATTGAAGTCTGGGTAGAAGTCCTTGTGTGCAAGATCGACTTGCAGTTTCTGTCTCTCAACCATCTTCTCCGCGCCAGATATTTCTGGGTTCTGAGTTCTTGTGGCGGACAGTAGTTCCTCGAAGGCATAGGGAAGAGGTGTCTCGGGAAGGTCGGAGGGTTCTATCTCCGGCGAAGACTGTGCGCGATTGAGGAGTTGCTTGATCTGTGCCTGCAACTTAGCCACCTCCAGATGATGCAGATTGATTTCGCGGAGTAACTTGGTTCGCTCAACCTGCGCTTGTAACAGGTCATGTTGATTCCCCATCCCCGAGCGGTAGCGTGCTTCCGCTGCTTTCTCAACCTGCTGAAGCAGTTCTCCGTCGCTCTCAAGAATTCCTAGCTTCCTGGACAGATAGGCAAGTTGGAAGTATGCCGACTTAACTCCGGCGAGGATCGAGCGGCGCACAGACTCGTACCGCTGCTGCACAACGTCAGCATCTCGCTTCGCTATCTCGCCCTTTAGCCGCAGTTTTCCGGGATACGGAAAGTCCTGAGAGATCCCGAGGCCAATATAGGCGAAGTCGCTGTTTGTATATCCGGCGAAGGGTCTTGGGCTTCCGACATTAACCTGTTGCAGATTGAATTGCGGATCGGGGAGTGTTGAGACTTGTGAAGGGATCTGCTTCGCGGCCTGCCAGCCTTGGCGCGCGGCCCGGACCTGCGGATTGTTCTGCTCCGCCTCCGTCAGCAAATCCCTTAGCGAAGTGACCGTTCCAGGCCGCGAATGTACTTGGGGCGGCGAGGCAATTTGAACCGAACCCGCAGTTTGCTCTTGGCCGAAAGCACTGGCTGTGTGCCCCAAAAAAACGAGAGGTACGGTGAAGCAAAAAATGCGGACTAGAAACAATTGAATTTGTGGTTTTTCACCGCGTAATGCCGACATTTTATTCACCTCCTGAGAAGGCTTGTGATTGCCAGTGATCGAAAGAGTGGAAGTTTGGGCTGCGCTGCGAGTGAGAGCTCAGCAGCACACAGCCTAACTAGGGACACAAATAGAGATTAGGTGGGTCTAAATAAGAAGAGAGGCGTGAAGTTTATAAAGCTCTGGAGGAGAATGTTGGGGAGCTTCGACGGCACCAAGTGGTAACGAAACCAATCGGATTCCCCCAACCGACTCGACGGGTGCAACGAGCGTGATAGCGGGCGCATTCAATGAAACGCGAGCCGTCGGGAGCATATTCGGGCTTTGCGCGGAAACCATGGCCTTACAGCAATCGTGGCTCTGATTTGCCGGCGTGCATGGCATTGAGCCGCAGCATTTCATGTTGTCCTGATCCGGCGTCACGGCAGACATACAGTCTGCGAATTGCAGGAGCAACAGAGCACCTGCTGCCAGCACGAGCAATAGTCTCTTGCCAGTCATTCTGTTTTGACTCTAGGGGTATTAGACGCCGGAGTCAAGGATTGGATGCTTAAAGTGGCCCTACTCTTCTCACTCGGCTCAATCCGTCAGGATGGGTGGGCGACACTTGGCCTGAATGGGTCGTATTCGGGTGCTGCACTCTTTCGCAACCTTCCAGAGGGTCCGGATTTTTCTTGTTCGCGAACCTACCCAAAGTTTCCACCGAACTTGCCTCCATCCCCTTGAATCCCTTCCACTTCTCGCCACTTCAGCGCTTCCTACCCCTATTGACGCCCATGCTAAGATAAAACTGTAGCCATTCGTGTGCTGAAAGACCATTCGATGGAAGCACGCACGAACCTACGGCTGGATCCCATGCTCACTAATCACGAATCACGGATCACCGCTCACGACGTAAGTCGAGTCCCATCCACACGTTCCGAACTCTTTTGCACGCCGCTGCAAGCTAAGTCCTTACCCTGCCACTCTTACGAATACATGGGGGGGTGGGGGGGTACACCAAGAGTTCACATTTCACTCATTCTTCGGCACTTAGCTTTTCCGCTTGGCCAGCACTTGAACACTTCAACCCTTCAACTCTTCAACCGTCCTACTAAATCCTTACCCGCCATCACATACGAGATCTCGTTCCCGCAAGCCCTTTCGCGCCTTCACATACGTTTTTCACCCAAACCTAAGTCCTTGTGCGCCTTCACATACGAAAACACGGGGGGTAGGGGGTCCGCGCCAAGAGTTCACAAATCACTAAATTTTAAGCACTTAGCCTTTCGGAGGGAGTCCTACTCGTACGCCAACGCCTCAAGGGCGTCCTTGCGGCTGGCCAGCCACGCCGGATACGAAGCGCCGATCAGCCCGCCCACCAGCGCGATGGCCGCGGCGTTCACCATCCAGCCGAACGTCAGCAGGATCGAAAGCGTGGGAAACGTGTGCAGGAAAAATGCGCGCAGCGCGAACGTCATCCCGATTCCCAGGACGATCCCCGCCGCGCAAATCACCGCCGTCTCGTACAGCAGCGCCTTGATGATGTACCCCTTCGACGCGCCCAGCGATTTCAGCACGCCGATGTCCCGCGTCCGCTCGATTACGGTGGTGTACATGGAAAGAAAAATCACCAGGAAGCCGATGGCCACCGCCAGCGTAATCATGGAATTCACGAACGGTTTCAACCCGGGCAGGCTCGACGACGTCATCAGCGAGAGAAAATCTTTCAGCGGCCTCACTTCGTATTTCGGCAGGAGCTGCCGGATCTGCTCCATCACGTCCGGCGTGTGGTCCGGCCTGGTGCACTTCACGAAAAATACCGACGCTTTGTCGCGCGCCCCAGCCAAATTCTGCAGCGTGGACATCTGCACGAAAAGCCGCGCGCCCTTGCCGTGCTCGACCATTCCCGCTACGTGGAACTCGTGGTCCAGCAGCTTGAACGTGCCGCCCACCTGGATGTGTTTCGCTTTCGCGGCCCAGTCGTCCACCAGTATGTCGTCCGGGCCTTCCATGTCGTGCCCCTCGCGGAACACAAACCCACCGCTGACCGCGCGAAACGTTTCCGGATCGATTCCGTAAATCACGTCCACGCCGCCCGATGAGCTGAACTGCAGCAGAACCGGCGCCACCGCCTGAACGTATTTCAATTGTTCCAATCGGTCACGAATTTTGATCGGCATCGGCGCTCCGCTGAACGCCAGAAACACCGACGACGACGGCGGCTGCACCATGATGTCCGCTCCGATGCCTTCGATCCGCCGCGCCACGTCCTGCAGCAGACCGCTCGTCAGCCCCACGATGATCAGCACCAGCGTCACTTCGACGCCCACCGCCACCACGCTGATTATCGTCCGCATCGGCCGGTGCACCACGTTGCGCACCACCATCTCCCCGATCATGCTTTCCTCATCATGGCTGCTTCGTCTCGCCGCCTTCGCCCACTTTCACCAGCTCGGTCCCCGGCGGCTGCTCCAGCTTGAAGCGCTCCACGCCAATATCTTCGTTCAGCGCCAACTGCGTGATGTGAATCTCCAGCTTGTAATCGTCCTGCGGCCTTTGCAGCACCACTTGCCGCGGATAGCGCACGTCCGCGAACGGCTGCCAATCCGAATACCGAATGTCCGAAGCCAGCTTTCCCCCCGCTGCATAGATTTGGACGCGCGCCACGCTCAAATCGGCGCGGTCGAACCAAATCTTGCGCGCGACTTCGATCGGCAGCCGCGCGTTGTCTCCCGTTCGAATCGTGCGCAGCACTGTCAGGACGTAATAGCGTTCCGGCTCGGCGTTGAACTCTTCGAAGAGCACGCTCTGGTCCGTCGCAATCTCCGGCCAAAACATCGCGTCCAAGACGTGCTGCGGCCGCAAATTCTCGATGGCTTTGTTCGAAGGGCGCTCCAGCGCCGCGGGGCCGGTGATGAATTTGTTCTTCGAAGGAATGAAAATGTGAAACGTTTCTCCGTCGCTCACCATGTCGAAAATATTCTTGGCCAGCACCGGCGCTTGCCCGATCACGCGGATGTGCGAAGGCTTCTGCGCCAGGATGAATCCGTTCACCTCGTGATATTTCTCCTCGACCATCACGCCGTTGTAAGTCGCGCCGGCCGTGGTCTTCAGCGTCACCGTCGCTCGCAACGACTTCACCGCGCGCGACTGCTCGTTATATTTGGCGATCAGCTCGTCCGCCGTGGCCTCCATCGCCGGCCGCGTCTGACTCTCGGGGCGCGGGGTCTTGGTGCTGATCGGCGCGCAGCCGCCAGCCAAAACCGGCGCCACCGCCGCCAAAACCATCCAGATTAGCCGCCGTTTCCTCAGTGTTTTTCTCCTCCCCAGAGGTAAACGAGCAATCTAGCAACCACTCTATGCAGTGTCAAAGGCCATCTGCGCCGCGTTTCGCGAAGCGGTGGCCATGCCAATGAACAGAACGCTCAGAACGCCCCCCAAACGCCTGTCGCCCGATTCGCGGTATAATTAAGGGCTTTGCTCACGGTCAATAACATCTCTATGCGCTTCGGCGCCAGGCGTCTCTTCGAAGACGTCACGTGTTCCTTTCTCCCCGGGCGGCGTTACGCGATCTCCGGCCCGAATGGCGCGGGCAAGTCCACCCTCATGAAGATTCTGAGCGGCGAGATTGAACCTTCCCAAGGCTCGGTTACCCGGCCCAAAAAACTCGGTGTTTTGCGACAGGATCAGTTCGCCTTCGACGAATTCCGCGTCATTGACACCGTCATCATGGGAAATGCCCCGCTGTGGAGGGCTCTGGAAGAGCGGCACGCGCTCTACGCCAAGCCTCACGACGCGTTGACCGACAAGGACGGCATGCGTCTCGGCGAGTTGGAAGGAATCGTCGGCGAAGAAGGCGGCTACACCGCGGAGGCCGATGCCGCGGTGCTCCTGGACGGGCTGGACGTGGAAGACGCCCTGCACGAACGCAAGATGAGCGAATTGCAAGGCGGCCAGAAGGTGCGCGTGCTGCTGGCGCAGGCGCTCTTCGGCAGCGCGCCGGCCTTGCTGCTGGACGAGCCCACGAACCATTTGGACCTCGAATCCGTGCACTGGCTGCAGGTTTATTTGTGCAACTACGAAGGCGTTCTGGTCGTGATCTCACACGACCGGCACTTCCTGAACAGCGTCTGCACGCACACCGCCGATATCGACTACGAAACGGTGATCGTTTACAACGGCGGATACGACGAAATGGTTTTGGCCAAGACGCAGATCCGCTCGCGCATCGAAGCGGAGAATTCAGTGCGCGAAAAGAAAATCGCGCAATTGAACGAGTTCATCGCGCGGTTTTCGGCCGGCACGAGATCCTCACAGGTAATGTCCCGCAAGAAAGAAGTCGAGCGGATTCAGACTTCGGAGCTGGCCAAGTCCAATATCCAGCGGCCGTACATCCAATTCCAGATGAAGCGGCCCTCGGGACGCCATCCCCTGGAGTTCAAGGGGCTCGCCAAGTCCTACGGCGATCTCAAAGTGATTCGACACTTCACGGCGAATGTTTCTCGCGGGGAAAAGATCGCGCTCACGGGGCGCAACGGTGCGGGCAAGACCACTCTATTGAAATCGTTGCTGCGCAACGCGGCAGGGTTCATCGAGGATACGGAGCGCAAGTTTGCGGTGGATGGCGGCACGGTGGTCTGGGGCCACGAAGTGTCCTTGGGCTACTTTGCGCAAGATCACACGGATTCCATCGTTGCGGGTACAACGGTGATCGAGTGGCTGCACCAGTTCGATCCGCAAGCGACGCAGTCCGAGCTGCGCGGCCTGCTGGGGCAGATGCTGTTCAGCGGCGAAGATGCTTTGAAGCCCACCGGGGCTCTTTCCGGAGGCGAGGCGGCGCGGCTGATTTTCTGCCGGCTGATGCTGCAGAAACCGAATTTCCTGATTCTCGACGAGCCCACCAACCACCTGGACCTGGAATCGATCAACGCGCTCAACATCGCCTTGCAGAAATATCACGGAACGGTTTTGCTGGTGACGCACGATCACGACGTCATCGATGAAGTCGCCACGCGCATCTGGCATTTCAAAGACGGGCACATCGAAGACTTCAAAGGGCCGTACGAGGAATATCTGGTTTACGCGCAGGAAAAAGCTTCGTAGGGCCGCGTTTGCTCCTCCCAGAAAACTTCTCTTCGAATTTCACCTCTCGACGAGCTTACTGAGACCGCGCGACTTCCACAGAAAACGATTGAAGGACGGGCCGCAGACGGCGGACCACTTCGCTGGTCCAGAGTTTCGAGGTGAGGAGCGTGAGGAGGCCATTGTCGAAATCGCAGACGGCGCAGAAGTGATAGTTCGCGAACGCGCGATGGTAGGCGTCCACGCCGCGGCGAGAGAGTTCGCCCTCCACCAGCTCCAGACCCACGGCCTTCAGATCGGCGCCAAGGTCGAGCGCCTCAACCTGCAAGAGGTACGTGGCAGGGCCGGGCATGATGCGAGGTGAACTCAAGGTGAGGTTCCGTGCAAAGAAGTCGGCCGCCCGGAAGGTCGCCCTTACAAGAGTTTATGCAATCGCAGCGCGTTAGGTTCCTGCCGTGGCCGCGCTCTCGCCGAAACGCTTCTGGTAATCGGGCGATTGCTTGCGCAATTCCAGCCAGTCAAAAAATGTTTCCGGCGTGTCCAGCCAGATTTTGAACCACTGCATGATCTCTTCTTTTTCCGCGCGCTTTTCCGGCTCTACCTTGTGGTTGCGCGCGATCATTTCCGCGCGGCGCCGGCCGAGCCGCGCCACTTCGAGCACGCGTTCCGTCGCGGCCTTTTCGCCTTCCGCGCGGAATTTACGCAGCAGCTCGTCCAGACGCATCAGGCACATCTCCGCGTCTTCCAGCGTGGCGAAGTGCAGCAGGTCGTGGAACTCCTCTTCGTAGCGCCCGTCGGTATCGGCCTTCGTGGACCACACCACGCGCAGTCCCGCCGTCTCCAGCACTCCGGCGATGTAGTCCGCCGAAGTCTTGCCGGACGCGCCCATCTGGGCCACCAGTTGCCGACGGATCTGTTCCACTTCCGCGGGCGTGAAGCGCGGCACGCGCAGCGCGCGAGCAATCTCCAGAATCATGGCTTTTTTCGTGGGATGTTCAGCGCGAGCCATTTGTTCCCTTTGCGGCTGACTTCTTGTTCCCCGATTTCTTCGCCGGCGGGTCGGGCCGCCCCAGTAACTGATGATACCGCGATACGTTGCGATTGTGCTCGGCCAGAGTTTTGGCAAAGAAGTGGCCGCCCTGCGTATTGGCCACGAAATACAAGTATTCAGTTTCCGCTGGAGCGAGCGCCGCGCGCAGGGAGCGCTCGCCGGGACTCGCAATCGGTCCCGGCGGCAGACCCGCGTGCCTGTAGGTATTGTACGGCGAATCGATGCTCAGGTCGCGCGCATCGAGGTGCCCGGTGTAGCGCCCCGCGGCTTCGAGCGCATACGCCACCGTGGGATCGCACTGCAAAGCGATGTTCAGACGCAGCCGTTTGGTGAACACGCCTGCGACCAGCGGGCGTTCCTCGGGAACAGGAGTCTCCCGCTCGACGAGAGAAGCCAGCGTCACCACAGATTGCATCGAACGTGTCTCACCTGACGCCGGCAGCGTGCTCCAAACTTCGCGGAAGTGGCGAATCATCGAGGTGGTGATGTCCTGCGCGGTGGGGTGTCGCGGGAATTGATACGTCGCGGGAAAAAGAAAACCCTCGAGCGTGCGCGCATGGGGAGCGAGATCGCTAATCGAGGAGGGATCGCGCGCCGCTTCGAGGAATGCAGCGCGGGTGACGAGCCCCGTCTTGTCGAACAGGTCGGCGGCTTCAAAGATGGTCAGGCCTTCGGGTACCGTGACGCTGATCGTGAAGACGCGGCCTTCCGCAAGCTGCCAGAAAACCTGCGACGGCGTCTGCGCGTGATCAAAAAAATACTCGCCGGCCTGCAAAGTGCGCCGCGGATGATTCCGCGAAATGGCTTCGAAGACGATGCGGCTGCGGATTACGCCATTCTCGGCCAGCAGGCGTGCGATGGATCGCCGCGAAGCGCCGTGCGGCACCATCACGTAAACTCCCTCGC
Source organism: Terriglobia bacterium (assembly GCA_041497315.1). Classification (GTDB taxonomy): domain Bacteria; phylum Acidobacteriota; class Terriglobia; order Acidiferrales; family UBA7541; genus JBGQGH01. The sequence goes on from JBGQGH010000002.1 coordinate 45,951, forward strand.
CGGAGGATCCCTGGTAAGGCAGGTAGAACGCTGCGGCGAACCATGCAGCGGCACCGAGAACCAAAAGAATTACGAGGACCCAGAGGAAGCGCCGCATGCTAGTCCTTGGCTCGCAGGGGCTCGCGATCTTTCGCTCGGGCGCGATCGCTCTGCGCCGCAGCGGTCAAGGCGTGCTCGCGTTCCAGATAGTCGCGAAGGATCACCGCCGCGGCCACGGCGTCAAGCGTATGCTGAACTTTCTTGCGGCGCGTTCCCGCGGGCGCGGCTTTTTGGGTGCGCGAGGAACGCGATTTGCCCTGCGAAGCGAGGACTTCGCCCGCTTCCCAACTGCTCAGGCGCTCGTCCACCAGTTCGACGGGCAAGCGAAACTCTTTTTCCACGCGGCGCGCGAAGCGCTCCGCTTCCGCGGCCATTTCGCTCGGCCTGCCGTCGAGGTGCACGGGATGGCCGACGAGGATGCGGCGCACGCCGTGCTCGCGAACGACTTCGCGCAGGCGGCGCGTGTCGTCGCGGCGGTTCTTGCGTTCGAGCGTGGCCAGCGGCCGCGCCGTCACCCGCGCGGGATCGGAAATAGCCAGGCCGATGCGCCGTCGCCCGTAGTCAATGGCGAGGATGCGTTCGGCGGGGAGATCCGCCGCAGGCGGGGAAACGTGTTGGGATGGCTTCATTCGTAGCAATTATACCGTGAATGCCAAGTGGCCCGCGCGCCGCTGTAACCATCGGGCGAGCTTGCTACCCCGGCGGTGAGCAAGGTAACATATGGAAAGAGGCTATCGTCCAGGAGGCTCGCAACAAGAAGTGTGTTTGTCCCCAACGAGCACCAAATGGCATGATGGGGGCTTGCCAGCCAATCCCTACATGGACCGCAAGGAGTGACAAATGTCCGACCAAACGGCTGTCAATCCTGGCACACAGATTCAGATCGACGTGCGGAAGGCAAGCCAAGCCTGCAAGCTGCCCTACGTTTATTCCAATGTCGTTCTCGCTTCCCGAGTGGGGCAGGAAACCACGATTGAATTTGGGTTCTTGAACCACAACGACGTTGCCGTCGCTGTAGTTGAGAAGCGAGGTACCGCTGAGATCGAGGCGACAATGCATACGAGGATCTTTCTTACCCCAGCTGCAACTCTCACGCTTCAGAAGCAGCTAAACGCGGTAACTGAAGCACTTCTCAAGGAGTTTCCGCAGATTGCTGGGACGGTCGCAACGGAGTAAGGAATCTGAGATGAGAATGCTAGTCCGAGAGCGAGAAGCCACACAAGCAGCGGACCCGCGGCTGTCAGCAATGGCAGCGACCACCTGTGGGATGATGCTGTTCACGGCTGCTCTCACTTCGACTGGCTGGAGTGCGGAAAGAAGAGCACACCTCCTACAGCCTGATGTAGTAATGGCCAGGGCGGCTGACCAGCTCAACCTCCCTGGACTGGCAAACCTGAGGGCAGGCGGGCTCCATGTAACGGCGCTGGATATGTTCAATCTTAGCGACGCTGTGACCGCGACGGTTTCGTTTCCCAACCTTGCCTACATCGAAGATTTCGACTCCGAACTCTCACCATTAGATGTTGGTGAAATCTATTGGGCCGCCTCTCTTACGGGCCAGAGACCTCTTCCAGGCCGTAGGGTTCTTGTGAATAGCGATGCTCAACGGGATATGCTGTCCGAGCGCATCTTGGGAAGCGCGACCGGCCTCACCCTGGGTGAAGATGACTTGGTAATCGAAGACTTAGACTAAAAAAGTAGCCAGCCAACGAATGTATCTGCGAAATCCAGCCCTTCCTCTTTCGCAGGGCGATATTTTCCCGGAGTTCCCTTCGATATATTTACCGAACCGCGAAGTTCTGGTCGTTAGCGAAGTGGAAGGCAACGAACGGGCTTACCAGGTTGAGGCTCCTCAGCCAGGGCCGTGGAGAGACGCTGCGGGGAGAACCATCACCAAGAATGTTATTGTCCGCGCCGCTGAAAGCAACATTATCGTGATCTCCCAAACCTGCGACGTGGAGAGAGCCGAGACTCGCGTGATTGACGGAATGTTGCGACCCGGATTGCGGTCATGGGTGACCTACTGCCCCATGATTCCTATGCGCGACATAGAGGGTGACCAAAACAGGCTCGACAATATCAGGAAAAATGAACTTGTCTATCTTCACTGGTTGCCGGAGTACGGTTCCGCGGGGATTGACCTGGCCGAATCTGTTGTCTGTTTCCCCCAGGTTTCGAGTATTCTGAAAGCAGAAGTCCCTTCTCAGACGTCTGATCTTGCCTCACGTATCGCCTCTTTAGAATCCCCGTTCAGGGAGCAGGTCGCGGCGAGATTCGCCTACTTCTTCTCTCGGGTCGCCCTCCCAATGCAATATCCTGTTGGTACGACGCATGCGCCCGGCTCTCTTGTTCGCGAGACTGGAAACTACGTCTGCAGCGCGTGCGGCGGAGAGAACACGCTCTTGGAAGCCCGCGACAGAAGAAGATTTCCAAACGCCCACTGCGCGGGAGCAAGATGGCGCTTCGGCGGTAGACCGCAGTAGGCCCGCGCCCGGGTGTCCCCGATGCGCTACGGTTGCCGGCCGCGCTTGCCGTTTTCCCACAAGTCCCACACGCCAAAGCCGTGCATCTGCTGGTCGAGGCCGGTTTCCTTCATCAGCGTTTCGATTTCGGCGCGCGATTGGCGTTTGCCCAGGCGCTCGGCGCGCTCGGCAATGCCGTAAACGGTGACGGCGGCGAGCGCGGCGTGGAGTTTCAACTCGCGGATGTCCACTTTGTCAAACGTGTCGGAAGCGGCGTGGTAGTTCACGATGTAGTTTGCCTCTTCCTGATTGGCGATGAGCGTGGGCACGCCTTCGACGAGGAAATCGAAATTGTCGGTGCCCAGCGGCGCGTCATAGGTATGTTGCGCGACGCCCCTGTCCTCGACCGGCTTCAGAACCTCGCGCAGGCCCGCTTCGATATCGCGCCGCCCGCCCAGCGAATAGCCGGTGACGCGGCCGATGCCTTCATCGAAGATCACGACGGCAATGGCGCGGTCGAGTTCGGCGCGATGCGCCCGCGCGTAAGCCCAGGAGCCGAGCATGCCCTGCTCTTCTCCCGTGAAAAGGATGAAGCGGATGCTGCGCCGCGGCTTCACGCCCGATGCGGCGATGGCGCGCGCCGCTTCGATCACCAACGCGGCGTTGCAGCCGTTATCGAGCGCCCCGGTGCCCAGTTCCCAGGAATCGAGATGCGCGCCGAGGATCACGAACTCATCGGGCTTCTCGCGGCCGCGAATTTCGGCGACCACGTTTTCCTGTTCCGTCGGCCCGCCGATGCGGTTGGGCATGGCCAGGCGCACGCGCACCTTTTCCCCCGCGGCGGCGAAGCGCGCCAGGCGTTCGGCGTCTTCGCGCGCCACGATGGCTTGCGGCAAGCGATCGATTTCTCCTGTGAGCGAATTCTGGTGGCGATAGAGCAGGCCGTGCTCGCGCGTGGACATCCACAGGATGGCCGCAGCGCCCGATTTGACGGCTCGTTCGATGGTGCCCGGCGCGCGCAGGTATTCGTTGAAGAGGTCGTCCCAAGTGCGCAGCACGCCCGAATGAATCAGCACGATGGCGCCCTTCGCCGCGGCGCCCGCGCGCGCGAAGTCGGCTTCGGTGCCTTCGCCCAAATCCACGAGATCGGCTTCGATTCCAGCGGCGGGAGTAGCGGGCGACCAGCCCACTGAAACCAGATGCACCGGGAAACGCGCGAGCGAAAGAATGTCGAGGCGCGTGGCGCCTTCGCTCCAAGAGACCGGGATCGAATACTTCTCCGTGTGCACGTCGTCCACGCCCGAGCGGCGGAACGCTTCGACGCCCCAGGCCACCGCGCGGGCCATCGCCGGAGAACCGGTGACGCGCCCGCCGACGTGATCGGTCAACTGCCGAAGATTTTCTTCCATCGGAGATGGGCCCAGCGCATTGGCGATGATCTTCGGCGCGACGTCCGCGCACGACGTGGGTGAACTTGCCGAGCAGGCCGCCCCACTGGGAATTTGCTTCTGCATCGGCGCGGATTGCATGGGTGGGAGTTGCGCAAGAGCAGGAAGCAGGGAGACAAGGACGCAAAGAGGTACGGAAAGCGCGAAGAGAATCCGGCGATGCAGCATGGGTGACGCTCCTTGAGAAACGGCAATCCGACTTCGGCAAGTGAGTGCGTGGCGGATTATAGCTCAGGAATGAAAAGCGGTTCACCGACCGCCACGCAGAATCTGATCGGTGACGCGGGCGACCTGAACCATCTCGGCGACGTCGTGGACGCGGACAATATGCGCTCCGCCGAGAATCGCCGCGGCAACCGTGGAGGCTGTGCCCCACACGCGTTCTTCGGGCGGAGCGGGCTTGCCGTCATGAGCCAGCGTCGCGCCGAGAAACGCTTTGCGGGAAGTGCCGACAAGGAGCGGAAAACCGAGGCGCGCAAGTTCCGGCAAACGTGCGAGGAGTTCGTAGTTCTGCGAGTAACGCTTGCCGAAACCAATGCCGGGATCGAGCACGATCTGCGATTTCGTGAGGCCTGCTTTGCGCGCGCGAGCGACGGCGGCGCGCAAGCCGCTCGTGACGTCGCGCAAGACATCACGCGCGAACGGGCCCTGCTGCATCGTGCGCGGTTCGCCTCGCATGTGCATCAGGATGATCGGAAGGCGATGCCGGCGCGCGATTGCGGCCAGCGCGGGATCCGAGCGCAGCGCCGAAACGTCATTCAGTATTTCCGCGCCCGCGGCGATGGCGGCTTCGGCAACCGCAGACCTCCGCGTGTCCACGGAAATGGGAATTTTCAGGCGGCCGCGCAGTCCTTCGAGCACCGGCAGGATGCGGCGCAGCTCTTCCTCCACAGTGACCCGCGCCGAACCCGGGCGCGTGGATTCGCCGCCAATGTCGAGCAAATCGGCGCCGGCGCGCTCCATCTCGTAGGCGCGCTCGACGGCCGCCCGCGGATCGAGAAACTTGCCGCCGTCGGAAAAACTGTCCGGCGTAACGTTGAGGACTCCCATGACCAGCGTGCGCTCGCCAAGGACGAGCGTGCGCGAAGGCAGCCGCAGGCGGAATCGATTACGCCAGAACACGGGAAGAGATTAAACCACTGTTGGGAGAAAGGAGGTAGAGGAGGTAAAGGAAATAAAGGACTTGGGGGAGCGGGAAAACCTGAGACATGGTTCTACTGGGCAAGACCGGCAGGAGCCGGGTCTGGGCGCGACGAGGGACTCGCTAATGGCCCGGTGTTCCGCGAGACACCGGGGCAAGATTCGACGCGCGCTTCGGGCATGTGGGAGGGTAGCTGGACCTGCTGCCCGGCCCGGAGAATGGCTCCTATTGCGAAGGAGCGGCACACACGCGGCGGGACTGCCGCTGATACCAAAGGATTTAGGCTTCGCCTACCGGCCAGCGGGGATGTAATACGATCCGCGATGGATGGCGCGGACTCCGGCGCGATCGGCGATCTCGACGCGCAGCGCGTGCCAGCCGGGGCGGGCCACGGGCGCCGATGAATAGAAACCGAGCGTGTACTGCGCGGAGAGAGTTTCGGCGATGCGGCGATAGACCTCGCTGAGCGTGCCGATCTCGCGCAAGAAATAGAGCCGCCCACCAGCGCGCCGCACGAGTTCCGCGAGATACGCGGTGTAGGCGGGAATGCCCAACTCGCGCGTTTTGTCCGAAACGAGCATGGCCTCGGCGTGCCCCGCGAGCCAGTCTTCCGTCATGGCTTTCGGGCGCGTCGCGGTGGAGACGGCGTAGAGTTCGATCCCCGCCGCGGCCAGCGCGCGCGCCACGTCTTCAAACGTCAGCCGGTCGGCGTCCTTCCCCGTTTTCGGCGCGGCGGTATAGGGATCCCAAGTGAGGCCGAGTCCGCTGTCTTCGCCGTCGGTCAACAGGACGATGGCCTTGCGGCCGGTGCGCCCGCGAAAAAGCTCCGCAGCCGCGAGATAGACCGCCTGATAGATATTCGACTTCGACGAATCCTCGACGCGCGCGAGGGCATTCGAATCGAGCGCCTTTTCGAGGGCCGCGCGGTCGCGCGAAAACGGCAGCAGGAGATGCGCTTGGGCGGAAAACGAAACCACGGCGACTTCGTCCAATGGAGAAAGTTTTTCCGCCAGGGCGCGCGCCGCGGTTTTCATCTGCGCGAGTTCGCGGAAGATGCTGGGGCTGGCGTCGAGAACCAGCACGATGCTGGCGGCCTCGGTCGAAGCGTCGAAATGCGCGATGGATTGCGCGGCGCCGTCTTCGTAAAGGCGGAAATCGCGCTCGGTGAGGCCGCGAATGCTCAAGCCGTCCGGCGCGAGGACGTTGCAGCCGACTTCGACAAGATCCACCTGGCGGCGAATCGTCCCGGGGCCGGGCGCATTTTCATCCGGCGCGCCGGGCGTCGCGGCAGATTTCACCGGCACGCGGCGGAGTTCGGCGGTGGCCGGATCGCGCTTGAAAACGTAGCCGCTGCCAAGTTCTCCGGAGCGTGGTGGCCGCTGTTTCGCTGGTTTGTTCTGCGCGCGAACAAGACCCGGCGTGAGGATCAGCGCGGCAGCGGCGATGGCAAGTGCGGCAATGGTGCGCATGAGTGCGAGAACGGATGGTTCGTCCCCGGATTCAGTATGCCAGAAGAGGGACTGCTCGGCCGCTGCACGGCCTCGAAATGACAAACGGAAAGATTCTACGCGGCCTTCAATCAATATCGAAATCGCGGATGGGCTTTTCGATGGGCTGGTCTTTGGCTTTCTTCAGGGCTTCTTCGAACTTGCGGTTGAGCACGTCTTCTTTTTTCTTTTCCGCTTCCCACGAATCGCGGAATTTGTCTTCGCGCCGCTGAGCTTGTTCCTGAAGGATGCGCGCGGTATCGGAGAGGTCCACATCCGGCGCGACGCGCCGCGGAGCTTCATGCGAAAGCACGACGGCGAGCTGCGGGTCCACCGTCAGTTTGGACTTGCAGCAGGGGCAGAGAACTTCGATCGGCGCAGCGAGTTTCTTGGCCATGTGCGTATTCTACGTCAGATAGAGGCCAACGGAGGAGGTCAGAGGAAGAAGAGGGATTCCTCGGGCCGACCCGGAAGATCGGCCCTCGGAATGACAAACCTGACTAAATGAATGCCGATCAGCCCTTGGTGAAGCCGGGAGCGGGGCGCAGCTCCGGCCGCGGCGCGGGCTTGGGTTCCGCGCTTGAAACCGGCGTTGGCGGAGCGGGCGGAGCGGGCCGCACTTTTTCCGGCAGCGGCTTGTTTTCCATCAGCAGCTTCAGTTCGGTAGCGTCCAGGACTTCGCGGTCCAGCAGCGCCTGGGCGACGCGCTCGAGACCTTCACGATTCGATTCCAGCGTCGCGCGTGCGCGAGTGTAGGCAGCGGTGACGATCTTCTTGACTTCCTGGTCGATGCGGACCGCGGTGTCTTCGCTGTAGTCGCGGTGCTGCGCGATTTCGCGGCCCAGGAAGATGGCCTCTTCCTTCTTGCCGTAGGCCAGCGGGCCCAGTTCGCTCATGCCCCAATCGCAGACCATTTGCCGCGCGATCTCGGTGGCGTGTTCGATGTCGCCGCGCGCGCCGGTGGTCAGGTGGTTGAAGATGATTTCCTCGGCGGCGCGCCCGCCCATGGCCACGGTCAGCCGCGCTTCCAGGAATTCCTTGCTGTAGGAATGGCGGTCGTCAATGGGAAGCTGGAGCGTGACGCCCAGCGCCATGCCGCGCGGGATGATGGTAACCTTGTGCAGCGGGTCGGTGCCCGGAGTCATCGTGGCGACGAGCGCATGGCCGGCCTCGTGGTAAGCCGTATTCCGCTTTTCTTCCTCGGACAGGATCATGGACTTGCGCTCGGCGCCCATCATGACCTTGTCTTTGGACATTTCGAAATCAACCATCATGACGAACTTGCGGTTCTGGCGCGCGGCCCACAGCGCGGCTTCGTTCACCAGATTGGCGAGATCGGCGCCGGAAAAGCCCGGCGTCCCGCGAGCGAGGATGGAAAGATCCACGTCTTCGGAGAGCGGGACCTTGCGCGTGTGCACGCGAAGGATTTCCTCGCGGCCTCTGATGTCCGGCCGAGGCACCACGACGCGGCGGTCAAAGCGGCCGGGCCGCAGCAGGGCCGGGTCGAGCACGTCGGGGCGGTTCGTCGCGGCGATCAGGATCACGCCTTCATTCGATTCAAAGCCATCCATCTCGACGAGCAACGCATTGAGCGTCTGTTCGCGTTCGTCATGGCCGCCGCCTAATCCGGCGCCGCGATGGCGGCCGACGGCGTCGATTTCGTCGATGAAGATGATGCAGGGCGCGTTTTTCTTGCCCTGTTCGAACAAATCGCGCACGCGGCTGGCGCCGACTCCGACGAACATCTCGACGAAGTCCGAGCCGGAAATGGAGAAGAACGGCACGTTGGCTTCGCCGGCGATGGCGCGGGCCAGCAAAGTCTTGCCGGTGCCCGGAGGGCCGACCAGCAGAACGCCCTTGGGGATGCGCCCGCCAAGCTTCTGGAATTTTTGCGGATCTTTGAGGAAGTCGATGATTTCCTGCAGCTCTTCCTTGGCTTCGTCGATGCCGGCGACGTCCTTGAAGGTGGCTTTCTTCTGCTGCGCGGTCAGCAGCCGCGCGCGGGACTTGCCGAAGCTCAGCGCTTTGTTTCCGCCGGCCTGCATCTGGCGCATCATGAAAATCCAGAAGCCGACGAGCAGGAGCAGTGGAGCGGCATTGAGTAGGAACGCGACCCAGTCGTTGCGACTGGTCTCTTTGACGGTGATGAGGACGCCTTTATCACGCAGTTCCTTGATGAGGTCCGGTGCGCCTTCCTTGAAAATGGTGACTTTGAATTTTTGTTCCCGATCGCGGTATTGCCCCTGCACTTCGTAGCTGTTGGGCGAGATATAGAGCGTCACATCCTTGATGTTGCCCTTGTCCACCTGGGCCAGGAAGGTGCTGTAAACGATGTCCTCTTCCTTTCCCGCCGGGCCGCCTGCCGAAACCATGCGCCACAAGAAAACGCAGACCAGGATGATGGCCATCCAAAATAGAATTGTTTTTGCTGTTGAACTCGTGTTCACGATTCCCTCACCTTACGGGTCCCATCCCGCTCCTACTTTTTTCTCCGGCCGCCGGCGCGTTTGCGGCCGGAGGCGCGCCGGGCGGCGGGGAGCACGCCAACGAACGGCAGATTTCGATAAAGACCGCGGCTCTCGGAGAGGCCGTAGCCCACCAAGTAATTAGATGCAGCAGCGAAGCCTGAGTAATGCGGCTCCAAGGCCACTCTTCGCGCTTCCGGGCGATCCAAGAGGACCGCGAGGCGCAGCGAGCGCGGGCGGCTCTCCTCGATACGCTTCACCAGAAAATCGTGAGTGATGCCCGAGTGCAAGAGGGCATCCACGAGCAAAACGTCGCGCCCCTTCAGATTCGGCTGCCGCGAGAAAACGACCTCGCGGCGTTCATGCCCGCCCTGCTTGAAATCGCGAATCTCGGAACGCACAAAATGGCAGACCACCGGACGGTTGATGCGCCGCACCAGGTCCGCACCGAAAACGAAAGCGTTCTCGAGGATGATGACCACATCCACGGTCCGCCCGGCATAGTCACGGGAAATGGCGCGACCCAAACTCGCGACGCGGGCAGCCACCCGGGACGCGGAATAGGCTGTCTTCACGCCGCCACCCACCGTCACAGCTCTTCCTCTGCGACCACCAGGCCGGACTTCGTTCCCGGGCGCGCGGCGAATTCCTCCGCCACCGGCAATTCGCGGGCCCAGACCAAAGACCCGGCGCTGGTCAAGACCGGCCACCCGGCCCTCTCGCGCACCGCCACCCGGTTCGCCAGCAGCAGGCGCTTCAGCTTGTGCGGGTGCCGGCGGCCGCGCGGCCGATAGGAATCCCCCGGGCGCCAATTGCGCAAGACCAGAGGCGGACGGAGCAAGTCCCGATCGAGGGCTTCGGCCAGACTTCTAGTGTCGCTCCGCGCCGCAGGCCAGTCAATGACTTTCAGGCAGAAGCGCCTGCCGATTTCCGGGACTGAAACAGAGGCGGGCTGAGCGCCGGACAGCTCCACCGAATACTCATACGTCTTGGAGGCCAAATCGGATTCCGGCTCACCAGTAGTGCCGGAAGGCCGATTTGCGAGTGAGAAAACGATGCGGTCGAAGTCTCTCTGCGCAATGACGCCTCCGGGAAGCTCGACGCGGTTGCCGCTCCTGCATTCCGTGGCGAGATGCAGCACCTGATCAACGTGCTGCGCCGCGAGTTGCGCCGAGCCTCCGCGAACCTCGGCGACGATGCGCCGCACCAGGCGCTTGCTGAGGGCTTCGAGGGAGCCGCGGGAACCTGCGTCGGCAAGATCCGGCGGAAACGGCGACAGGAGGTCGTCCACGCGGATAGCGACGCCCGCAGGAAGCTTCTCGGTGAGCGCGCGGCAGCGGTCGGCGATGAGAAGATTCCAGAATTCGGCGTCCTCACGCGCAAGGGCGGCAAGCTGGCCGAGGCGAGCAACGATTTCGGGCTGGAAGTCGCGCTCCAACTCTGGCAGGAGGTGATGGCGGATCCTGGCGCGAAGGCGCGAAGTGTCCTGATTCGAAGAATCCTCGCGCCAGGGCTGGCCGAGGGAATTGAGGTACTCACGAAGCTCGGCGCGGCGCACAGAAAGTAGCGGACGAACGACATGCCCGGCGATCGGATAGATGGCCGCGAGGCCCGTGGGGCCCGTGCCGCGGAGCAGATGCGCGAGTACGGTCTCGGCCTGATCGTCCGCGGTGTGCGCGACCGCGACGCGGGTGGCGCGGCCGGACTCCACGACGGATTCGAAGAATCTCAAGCGAAGCCGGCGAGCGGCGTCTTCCAGATTCCAGCCGTTTGCGCGCGCGGCCGCGGCGACATCTTCCCGCGCGGAAATCAAGGCGAGGCCGTGTTTCGCGGCGAGTTGTGCCACGAACTGTTCATCCGCATCCGCTTCCGCTCCGCGCAATTGATGATTGAAGTGCAAGACCACAAGCCGGACACCTAACTCCTCGCGGAGTTCTGCGAGCAAGAGCAGAAGCGCTACCGAATCCGCGCCGCCGGAAACGGCCACACCCACGGTGTCGCCGGGCGCCAGCATGTGATGCCGGGAGATGGCGGCCTTTACGCTCTCGTGAAGCTTGGATTTCATTGCAGCCTGCGCAGCGATGCCTTTCCTCGAAGGGTATGTTAACAGCCCGGAAGCGGAAGGAACAATGCGAGCGGCTGGAAACGCGTGTCAGTCAATCAGAAGTTGGTTGAGGATTGCTCGGCCAGGAGGTCGCGGCTGTGGGCGATGCGGTGATCCAGCGCGACGGCTGCGAAATACGCGCAGGCCTGCCGCTCTGCTTCGGCCCAGTCGGCCACCGTTGGCGCCAGCCGCCGCCCCGTGTCCCGAAGTAGGTTCATCATGCGGAAATAGAGCCCCACGGCGCGCAGGCGATTGCCGTCCGCGCCCGCTTCGGGGCAAAGCTGGATCAACTGCACAAGCCTGCCGAATTCATCGCCCGCGACCGAACGGCCGTTGATGCCGGTGACTTCCCGCGCGTCCAAAGAGAGCTCCTCCCCCGCACAAGCCGCGATCAGGGACCGGCAGTAGGAGACGAAGAACTGCAGCAAGACAGCAAAGGAGACCGCGAGAATAAGAGCCGCGATCATCGGTTCTGCGCGGTCAGGCGAGCAGGAGCCAGACGCGCGTCCTCCGAAACTCTCCAAAACGTGTAAGCCCAAGCCAGCGGCAAAAATGTGCCTGCCAGCGGAGGGATGAATTTCGTGATGGGGAGGCCGGGATACATGTTGCGCAGGGCATACGCGCCGGCTGAAGCGCTGAAGTAAATCCCCAATGCCAGAACGAGTTGGACGAGCCGCGTGCGCGTCTCGCGCAACTTGATCACCGCGGCCCAGAGCAAGTACGTTAGAACCACGCCGACAAAATACAGATTCTGGGAAAGCTCCACAACGAAGTGATTGGTGAGCTGCGTCCGGTGCTCCCGGACCACCAGGTAGGAAAACACGACCGTCGCGCCGAGCAGCACAATCGAACCAGCGCGGATTTGCCGGCTGACACCCATCTCCTTGAAGACGAGCTGGTAGAGGGCAAGCACTGAGATGTAGAGAAAGATGGTCCAGAGCGCGTCTGAGTAGTAGTAAAAATACTTGTACTCGATGGAGGAGAAGCCGAACCGTTGAAAGACAAAAAACCTGGCGATGTTGATGCCGAAAGCGCCCAACATGCTGAGAATTAAGGCGAAATACCAGTCGAGGGAGCGGCTGCGGAATGAATACACCACCACGGCCGCCTCGAGAAGAGCACTTCCGAACCAGAGGACGTAATCAATCGGACCTAGCACGCGAGCCCATTCTGCCCGCCCGCGGCTTATCCCAAGTAAGTTGTCAGGTCAACTTCGACCTGTTACTTGACGCGCCACGGGTCAGGCGGAACTGGTGCCCCGCCGACTTTCCACGGATCCGGGGGTACCGGCGCTCCGCCAACTTTCCATGGATCGGGCGGAACTGGTGCTCCACCCACTTTCCACGGATCTGGCGGAACCGGGGCCCCACCGACTTTCCATGGGTCCGGCGGAACCGGCGCCCCGCCAACCTTCCATGGATCGGGCGGTACAGGTGCTCCACCCACTCTCCATGGATCTGGCGGAACTGGTGCTCCACCTACGGCCACTTCGATCGTCCCAGCCTTGCTGACTGTCAGGGCGCGAATCCCAACTGCGCCTGCCAGCACAAACAAGGCAAGTGCGACCACCACAGTTACCTTCTGCATTCAGGTCCCTCCGAGCGAGACAGCATTGCTCGGGCGGGACTATATGGTGGTCAAGGCCTATTTCATAGGACCATTAGGACGATTTTGTGTCCAAAGGGTAAACACCTCCGGCTTTTGACCCGCCGGGAGGGGTATTCCCCACCCGGGCGGGCCAGCCAGTTCCTAGTTTCCCGCCAAGATGGTAGGGGATGCGGTAGGAGGATAGCTACAGTACGCTGGTACCAGCGGAATGGGACTTTCGTACTACAAGGGCGCTCCTGACAGCGGATTACCACACTGACGGGTATCGCATCAGGGCGGGGATCCCAAGGGGGGGAACCCCTCCGTCCGGGTGGGGAAGACTGAGTGAACTGTATCCCCCCGTTCGGCTTGACTTGTCCCTGAGGGGGTCCTTAACATGAGAACCCTACTGCTGTGCCGGTGTAGCTCAGGGGTAGAGCGAGGGTCTCATAATCCCTAGGTCGTGGGTTCGAGTCCCACCGCCGGCACCAGATTCCCCCCATTATCCCCGTGGAATCTCTCGACCGTCCAACTGGAAAGGAATTTCGAGGAAACCTAGAAGGTCATGGTTCTTTGCGTGCGGAGTTGCAGTCGACTCAGAACGGGCAAAGCCGGCGAAGCTGTCATCTGGCCGCCGATTCCCCGCCGGCTCAAACCACCCGGCTGTTCAACACACCTAAGGCATTTGGAACGCGAGAAAGCGCAGTTTGGAGTCGTGCTCGACCTGCAGGACGACGGCACTGCCCGGTTTCATGGCATCGAGGGCGGCTCGCAGGCTTTGGTGGCTTGATATCGAAACGCCGTTGACCGCGTGGATGACGTCGCCGGTGACGAGAGAATTGTCCGCGGCGCTGGGCTCGAGGGCGCGAGCAACGACGATGACTCCGGAGGGCATGCGAAGATCGGAGAGAACTCTGGCGATCCTTTCGTCAATTTCGATGCCGAGGATGCCCAGTTTGCGGACGAGGTTTTTCTACGGATTGGCGAAATTGAGCAAACTATCCATCTCGTGACGGTGCTCGATGACGGGGACGTCGAGCGTCAATTTCCTGGAGCCGCGCAAGACTTCCATCTTTACGTGGTCGCCCGCCTGGCGCATGAATAACGTGTAGTAGAGAAGCGGGACGCTCTCCACCGGCTTTCCGTCCAGTGAGAGCAGGACATCCTGAATCTTCAGGCCGGCGGATTCGGCGGGGCCCTCGGGCAAGACGTCGGTGACCACCACTCCGGAATCGCGCGAAAGGCCGAGGCCAGTGGCAATCGTGGGCGTGATGGTCTGGACGGCAGCGCCGATTTCGGGGCGATGGAGATGACCGAACTTGCGGAGTTGTGGGTAAGCCACCGAGACCACGCCGCTGGGAATCGCGAAGCCGAGGCCTTCGTTGCCGCCGGACTGCGAGAGAATCATGGTGTTGATGCCGACGAGTTCGCCGTTGACGTTGACCAGCGGCCCGCCGCTGTTGCCGGGATTGATGGAGGCATCGGTCTGGATGAAGACGAGAAAGCTATCGGGATCCAGTTGGCGCGCGACGGCGCTGACCACGCCCATGGTGACGGAGTTGCGCAGGCCCTCCGGGCTGCCGAAGGCGAAGACCACCTCTCCCTGGCGAAGATCGATGTATTTAGCGAAGGGAAGAGCAGGCAAGCCTTTAGCCTCGATCTTGATTACCGAGAGATCCAATTCGGTGTCTGTGCCGATGACGCGGCCTTCGACGACGCGTCCCTGGGCCGTGGCGAGCACGCTAACGGCAGTGTGATCCGTCATCGCCCCGGGGATGACGACTTCCAGGCGCTGCGCGTTATTCACGACGTGCGCGTTGGTGATGATGTAGCCGTCCGGGTCCACGATGACGCCGGAGCCGATAGCGCGCTGGCGTCCGATAACCACGCCGGCTTCGCCGCGGCCACGTCCTTCAAGCGGCGCGTAGGCGGTGACGAGGATTTGCACGACGCTCGGAGAAACTTTCTGGACGAGGGCTTGCATCGAGCGGTTCAGTTCGCGCAAGGGATCATTGGCGGTGCGCTGCGCGGGGGCCTGGGCGAGGAGAGGAGAGAGTGCGCCACAGAGACACAGAGGCAAAGAGCAACCTGGCTGAGGCAAACAATGAAATTCGTTTGAAACTGTGAAGCGTCAGCACGATGGATCTCCTCTCGAGGCCCGGCTTATCGAGTCGCACGAAAGGCTACCACAGAGGGGAGCGGGCGCACACCGGAGCGGCATGATGAGAGTGGAAGGAAAAAACCACACAGGCGGAAAGCCCTCCTGCGGCGGGCAGGCCTGTGCCACTGAGAGAGCCCGGCCTATTCGTAGCGGAGAGCGATCATGGGATCCACGCGAGCGGCGCGGCGCGCGGGGATGTACGTGGCGAGCATGGCGACCAGAGCGAGAGCGCCAGCCATGACGAAAAAGACGACAGGATCGAACGCGCCGACTTCGAAGAGTTGACTCGAAAGCAGGCGCGCGAGAATCCACGCGCCGAGCAAGCCGAGGGCGGCGCCAAGACCCGCGAGACGCATTCCCTGCCCCAACACCATGCCCAAAACCTGCGAGGTCTGTGCGCCGAGCGCCACGCGGATGCCGATTTCCTGCGTGCGCACGGAAACGGAATAGCTGATGACTCCGTAAAGGCCGAGCGCGGCCATCAGCAACGCGACTCCGGCGAAAAATCCGAGGAGCGTGACGGCGAAGCGGCGCGGAGCGAGCGAGCAAGCGAGGAGTTCGTCCATGGTTTTCAGATCGTGGACGGGCTGCGCGGGATCAATGGAGCGGAGAGCTTCGCGGATGGGCCCGGCGAGGCTCGCGAGATTGCCGGAGGTTTTCAGAACGAGGAAGGTATTGGGGACGGGCTGCTGAAAGGTCGGATAGTAGCAAACGCCCTTTCCGGAATCGCCCGTAAGCGCGGAGTGCATGACGTGGCCGACGACGCCGACGATGGTGGCCCACTTCGCGTTCGGGCCGCGGCGCACGCGCTGGCCGAGGGGATCCTGGTTGGGCCAATACTGCTTGGCAAGATTTTCATCGATGACGATGACGGGCTGTCCGCCGCGGCGATCCTGATCATTGAAGAAGCGCCCCTTCAGTAAGGGGATTTTCATGGCCGTGAAGTAGCCGGGCGAAATCCAGCGCAAATCGCTGTGCGGGCCGGGATCGCCGGGGCCCTCGGGACGGCCGTCAATCGAAAACGAAGCAGACGCGCCGGAGCCGGTGAATGGCAGAGGCGCGGCCTCGGCGGCGGCGGAAACGCCGGGAATAGCGGACATGCGTTCGACAAGCGCCTGGTAGAACGCAAGGCGCTTTTCCGGTTCTTTGTATTGCGATTCGGGCAGCGCCAGCGCAGCCGTCATCACGCCGCGAGGGTCGAAACCGGGGCCGACGCGCTGAAGGTGGGCGAGACTCCGAAGAAAGAGACCGGCGCCGACGAGAAGGACCAGGGCGAGCGCGACTTCGCTGATAACGAGCGCGGAACGCGTGCGCTGGCGGCCGCGGCCGGCGGTGCCGGAGCGGCTGCCTTCCTTGAGCAGTTCGAACTGCTGGCTGCGGGAAACCTGCCAGGCGGGAATGAGGCCGAAGAAAACTCCGGCGACAATGCCGATGAGAGCGGTAAAGAGCAGGACGTAACCGTCCGGATGAATCACAAGGCCCTGCGCGATGCTTTCCGGCGCGAGCCAGAGAAGCGCGCGAATCCCGGCGGCCGCAAACAACAGACCGAGGAGTGTGCCGGCGCCGGCGAGGAGAAAACTTTCGGCCAGCGTCTGGCGAATCAGATGCCAGCGCGACGCGCCGAGAGCAGAGCGCACAGCGAGTTCGCGGGCGCGGGCGGAGCCTTTGGCGAGCATTAGGCCGGCGATATTGGAGCAGGCGATGAGGAGAACGAAAGCGACCGCACCAAGAAGAATGTAGAGCGGCGTCTTGAGGTCGCCGTAGGCGAATTCGGTGAGCGGCAGGATAAACATGCCCCAGGCGGATTCGCGGGAGTATGTGCCGACACGGGGGTCGCTTTCTGCGGCGCGGCGGTTCAGCACCGGGAGGAAGGCTTGGGCCTGCCCGAGGGTCACATCCGGGCGGATGCGAGCGACCGCGAAATAACTTTCGTTGAAACGGTTATCGGCTGCGTAGTCGGCCGCGGGCAGACCGAGGGGAACCCAAAGCTGAGCTTGTGGTGGCCAGTTGAATTCCGGGCCCATCACGCCGATGACTTTGTAAACGAGCTGATTGAGCTGAATCGTTTTTCCAAGAATGGCGGGGTCGGCACCGAACAGGCGTTTCCAGGTTGGGTCGGAGAGGATCGCGATGCGATTCGCGCCGGGCTGATCCTCTTCGGGCTGGAAGGCGCGGCCGAGGCGCGGCTTCGCGCCGAAAACTTCGAACCACTGCCAGGTGACGGGGGCGCCGAGAAGTCTTTCGGGCAGATCGCTGCCGGTGTAATTGAAGTCCGCTTCGTCGGCCATCGCCGCGGCCGAGAAAATCTGCTTGCTCTCGCGGACGTTCACGAAATCCGGCGCGGAGACGACGATGCTCTTCAGATTCAGCTTGTCGTATTTGACGCGCAGGGCGACGACGCGAATGGGGTCCGGGAGGCCGGGAGGATGAAGCACGAGCGCGTTCATCACGCTGAAGATGGCGGTGTTTGCGCCGATGCCGAGGGCGAGCGTGAGCACGGCCACGGCGGTGAAACTCGGACTCCGGGCCAGCAGGCGCAAGCCGTAGCGAAAATCCTGGCGAAGCATGCTCATGGCGGATCCCCCCCGCTCGATTGCAAGAGACTATACCTGTGCGCTCAAAAATGGTTACGCGAGAACGCTGAGAATTGTTCCCCAGACGGGAATTGACAGAGCGCGAGCGCGTGAGACACGATGCGCGCCGATGGAGATTGCGGCAGGAGCGCGGACGACGGCATCCTGCGAAGCCTGAGCGTAGAGATGAAGGCACTCATCCTGGTGAATCCAGTGGCGGGAGGCGGGCGCGCGCGGCGCGTGATGCCGGACGTCGCGGCTTACCTGCGCGAGCAAGGATACGCCGCGGAGTTCGCGGAATCGCGCGATGGGGCGGACCTGGAACGGCGCGCGGGAAACGCAGCGCGAGCAGGTTACAACCCGATTGTGATGGCGGGCGGCGACGGCGCGGTGCAACACGTCGCGCGGGCGACGCTGGGAATGGGCGCGACGCTGGGAATCATTCCGCTGGGCGGAGGGAACGACGTCGCCGCGGCGCTGGGCATCCCGAGCGATCCGATCGACGCGGCGCATCTGTTGATTCGTGGGAAGGCGCGACCGATGGACGTGGTGCGCGTGCGGCTGGCCAGCAGAAAAGAAACGATCTACCTCGGCGGTGGAGGGATGGGGCTGGACGCGGAGTCCGCGAAGCTCGCGAATACTCGCTTCCGGAATCTGCCGGGGCCGGCGCGGTACGTTGCGGGAGCGCTCTGGACGCTGAAACGGTTTCGGGCGTTCCGCGCCGAGATTACGCTCGATGGCGCGGCAGCGTTTCGAAGCGAGCCACTGCTTCTCGCCGCGGTGACGAACACGCCGTACTATGGCGGAGGGATCACCATCGCACCGGAAGCGCGCGTGGACGATGGCGTGCTCGACCTCGTGCTGGTCCACGCGATGCCGTGGCGGCGCCTGGTGGAATTGATTCCCGTGGCGCTCGCCACAGGACGCCTCGGCCCGCCGGAAATCCTGCGCTACCGCGCGCGGCGGATCCGATTGAGCGCGGACCGGCCGGTTCTTTTTCACGGGGACGGCGAAGTTTTTGGGGAATCGCCCGTGGAACTGGAATGCCTGCCAGGAGCGATTCGCGTGCTCGCGCCACCAGCGCAGTGAAGCGGCAGCGTGCTACTTGTCAGTCTTCTTCTTGTCCACTTTCAGGGTGATATCGATTTCCTTGCGGGTGTCGAAGCTGGATAGGGTGCGTTTGGAAGAGGTAAGGTCCTCGTGCTCGGCGTGGATTTGATAGTCCACGTTGGGATCGAGGCCGCTGAAACGGTAGCGGCCGGCGTCGTCCGCAATGCGGGTTTGCACAGCCTGCGTACGCGTATTCTTTAGAAAAACCAGGGCGGAGACGATGGGGTTTTCGTCCTTGTTCACCACCGTGCCGTGCACCGTGCGCAATTTCGACTCGCCCTTCTGGGCGGAGACGGCGCCCGCACTCAGAAGAACGACGACGAGAAGTACGGCAACCCATTTGAGGGTCTTCACTTTTTCTTACCTCCCGAGACCGACTTCATCCGAAAGACCAGATCGTGGCGGTCACCGGAGTCGGCCTGGATCTTCAGTTTCTGATCTTCAAAACCCTTGGCCTTGACGGTCAATTCGTACTCCACACCACGGGGTGCGTTCAAGGCGAATTCGCCGGCGCGATTGGTGGCGTTCTCCGCTTGAACTTTCTTTCCCCCGGCGCGACGAAGCTGAAGCAGCGCTCCCGGCAGTGTGAAGCCCTGCTCGGTAAAGACCGTGCCGAACAAGAACAGGTCGTTGGCGTGCTTGCCTTGCTTCGCCGGGTGACTCTGCGATTCTCCGGGAGGCGCCTGCGCGGGCGGAGGCGGCTGTTGAGCTCCTCCGAACGAGGGAACTCCCAGGCAGACCACGAGGATAGCGGCGCTGAGGTTGATGCTCATCCTGAAGGTAAGATGGCTCGGGGCGGGCTGGGGATGCCGGACAGAAAAAGAGGGGAGTTACTCGGCCTCCTCTTCTTCTTCCTCCTCCTCATCCAGCACATCCTTCTTCTCGTCCACTTTTTTCTCTTCGTCGTCTTCTTCGTCCTCGTCTTCGGAAATGACGTTGAGGTGAACGGGGTGGATTTGCACCACCTCGAGTTCGACTTCGCACTCCGGGCAACTCAGGATTTCGCCTTCTTCTACTTCGTCTTCGTCGACGTCAATTTCGGTAGCGCACTCCGGGCAGCGAACCACGGCGAAGACCTCCTCACGATGGGATCGAACCCGCTCGGGACAGGCGGTATTATATACCGCTGCCGCTGTCCATCGTGTACTGACTCGGGGAAGAAAACAAGCACTAGGTTTAATTGGTGATTCAATGGCGCGGACAGGGCGGCGCGAATCCCGGTTCCACTGATGAGAAGCAAACGCGAATATCCGGAGCGGCCCCTGGTGGGAGTGGGCGGCGTGGTCATCGCCAACGAGCGGGCGCTGTTGATCCGGCGAGGGAGCGAGCCGCTGAAGGGCGAATGGTCCATCCCCGGCGGGATGCTGGAACTGGGGGAGAAGATTGCGGACGGGATCGCGCGGGAACTGAAGGAAGAGACCGGACTCACCGTTCTCGTGCTCGAATTCATCGAAGTGTTCGAACGGATCTTCCCGGATAGCAAAGAAGGCGGGCCGCCGCGCTATCATTTCGTGATTGTGGACTACCTCTGCGAGAAATTGGAGGGCGAGGCGCGGCCGGGGAGTGACGTCACCGACGTCGCCTGGGTACGAGAAGAGGAGCTTGGGCGGTATGGCGTGAGCCCGTCAGCAACCCGAGTGCTCAAAAAAGCTTTCGCGATGGCCCGCGAGCGAGGCACTTGCGCAAGTTAGTCTCGAGCCGGGACGCTTGGCGAAGAAAGACTCTGCCGGGAACCACCCGAGCTCAGCGCAGCCGCGCCCCCTTCAGGATTTCGATGTTCCCGCTGCTGTTGGTGAGGCGAAGTTCGCAGCCGCCACTGCCGAGCTTTCCGCTGAGCGCATCGCTCCCGATGCTTCCCGTCACAATGAGCGGCAATTCGCTGGTTACCTTGCCGAAAGAGGTGCGCGCGGCGACGTCGTAATTCGCGCCATCGGGGAGGTAGAGCCGGATGGGCGAGAACGAGGTTCGAATCGCGATGGCATTGCAGCCCGACCCGCCGGCAGATTTCGGCGCAACGCTGGAGACGGCCACGGCGCCATTCTGATTGTCCACGTCCACGGCGCCGGCGATGTCATCGAGTGTGACCGAGCTAAACGAGGTGCGCACGGTCGCGGAGCCTTTCACCGTGGAAACGTTCACGCCGCCGTTTGAGTTTTCCACCGTGAGCGCGCCGCCGATGCGCGTAGCGCGGACCAGTCCGAAGCTCGTTTTCACGTAGGCCTCCCCCTCCACGTCAGTGAGAGTGACGCCGGCGTTCCCGGAGACGACGCGCGCGCCGCGGCGAATGTCCGTCAACTCAATCGAGCCGAACGATCCGCGTACTTCCGCGGAGCCGGTGACTTTGCTGAGGCGGATCGCGCCGTTGGAATTGGTGGCGATGACGTTGCCTTCGATTCCGGCGGCGTCAATTTCGCCGAAGCTGGTTTTCAATTGCGCGGGGCCGTGAGCGTCGCGCACGTAAATCTTTCCGTTGGAATTATCCACTTCGACGGAGCCGGCGACGTCGCGCAGGTCTACCGCGCCAAACGTGGTGCGCACCGAAGCGGATTCCCCCACCTTGGTGCCGGTAATCCGCGCGTTGGATCCGGAGCAGAGGAGGCGCTTGCGCACATCGTAGAAGGTGATCGAGGCAAAGGACGTGGTGAGGTCTGCAATACCCTGAATATTGCGGGCGTCCACAGCTCCGTTGCCGTTGCGCACCGTCAGGTCGCCGCGAATATCGCTCGCGGTTACGGAGCCGAAGGAATTCGTGATGGTGGATGGGCCGCCGGCGTTCGTCAGGGTAACGTTGCCGTTGCTGTTCACGATTCCGGCGCGGCCGGATGCCTGGCTGGCGGCAACTTCGCCGAAACGATTGCGGAGATCGAGCGCGCCCTCGAGCTGCGTCACGTGGATGAAGCCGTTGCTGTTGGTGGCCGTAAGGTCGCCTGCGTTGCGCGTGACCTCGATCCCGCCGAAGGAATTCTCCAGTCGTTGCCGCCCACGGCCGTCACCAAACGTCAGCGTACCGTGACTGTTGCGGATGTCCGATTCGGCTTTGAGTCCGGTGACGTTCACGCTGCCGAAACTGTTCTGGATGCGCAGCGGGGCGTTCTCCGGCATTTGAATGTCGTAATCCACGGCGAAGGATACGTGACCGCCCCGGCCGGAGAAACTGAAATTGCGCTCCGGGTATTCGGTGCGAACGAAGATCCCTGCGGCAGTCTGCTCCACCTTGATATTGATCTGGTTTCCGAACTCGGTGGCATCGTAGGGCGCCGAGATGGAGACGTGGATATTGGCCACAATGTTGACTTCGCGTTGGGGATGCGTGTGGATGGTGACGTCGCCCATGCGGTGGTTGATCTCGAGCGCTTGCCCGGCGGGCAGAGTGAGCGTCTTCTCGAATTTGCGCGTGTATTCCTGCTGTGGATCGCTGGCGGCGGACACGGCGCCGAAGAGGAGCCCGAGCAGCATTGCGCCTCGAATCAAATCAGAATATCGGGTGCGTCTCAACGAACTGGCTCGCATTTCAATCCTCCCGGATCACGGCTTCAAGCGTGCGCTGCTTCTCCTGATACATGGAGAGCAATTCCTGGCGCAGATGAGCATTCAAGGGATTCGATTGCTGGCCGCCTTTGCATTCAGCGATGGCGGCATCGAGGACGAGGATTTTCTCGCGATAGCTGGAGAGCAGCGGAGTCGAGGGGTGCTCGAGCTTCGGACCGGCCAGGGCGGCGAGTTTCTCGATCGATTTCTCGTAGGCCTGCTCGGCGCCCTGGGCTTCGCGAAGCGCCTGGTCGGTGAGCAGACGTTTCTTCGCTTCCGGCGTGGGCGTCCCAATCTTCGAGGTGTCCACGACCGGCGGCTGGTGCTGCCGTACCAGCATCCAGGTCCCCGTGACGGTCACGGCGACGAGAGCGAGCGCCGCCAAAGCAGTTTGCCAGTGGCGGACAAAGCCGTGCCCGAACCACTCTTGTCCGAACCAGGCGAACCTCCCTCGCGCGGGGCGCGCAGCTTCGGCCTGCGATTCGAGGATCAGCGATTCGCGGATTCGCGGCCAGAGCGCGGGGCTCTCCCACGTCTTCTGCATGCCGCGAGCGGCGAGCGAGATTTCGTTCCAGATGCGGAGTTCTCGCCCGCATTCGGCGCAGTTTTTCGCGTGGCGCGCGAGCGATTCAAGCTGCGCGGGTTCTTCTTCGCGCAGGATGCGGTCCCGGTCCTTACATTCGACGTTCATGGCGTGGCATACCTCGCAAGCTTTCCAGTCTCGAGCAGCATCTTTCGAAGATGCTGCTTGGCCTGATAGAGGCGATTTTTCGATGCCGTCTCGGTGATGCTGAGCATGGCGGCAATTTCCGAGTGCTTGAAGCCTTCCACTTCGAAGAGCAAAAAGACTTCGCGGTGCTCCGCATTGAGTTGCGCGACGCAGCGTTCGAGCGCCATGCGCAAGGGATGATCAGCGTGCGGCGCGGGCGATTCTGGAGCGCCGCCTTCTTCCAGCTCCTGCTCGCTCGTTTCCGGGTGCCGCATGCGTTTGCGGCGCATGTCGTAACAGGAATTGATCAAGATGCGATAGACCCAGGTAGAAAAAGCGGATTCACCCTTGAAATTGCGGATGCCGCGGTGAATCTTCAGGAAAACTTCCTGGACGGCATCCTCGGCGTCGGCCGCGCTGTTGAGCAGGTTCATGGCGATGCTCTTCATGCGGGATGCGTGGGAGTGGTAAAGCTGTTCGTAGGCGGCGAAGCTGCCGCTGCGGCAGGCTTCGGCCAACGCCGTGTCCGCCGCGCGCGCTTCATTTCGCTCTGCGGCGCGTGCTTGGGCGACCAGATCCACTGGGTCGTCGGGACGCGGCAAACAGCTCTCCTGGGTGGGACGCTGCCAAACTATCGCAAGTGCCTCTGCCAATGCCAGCTCCCCATTTCCCCTTTTTGTTCTCCGTATTGATAGACGACCGCGGGCGGCAAAACGTCTGAGGCGGGTTATCGCAAAGTATGAATCACGAAGCGTGTGAGGAATCTAGGGTGAGAACGCCATTCGTAGAGACCAAGCGCGAAACGGATCAGTAATCTTGCCGAACCACCAACACTTTAGCAGGGCGACAGGCTGGTAACGATTCTCCCGGTGTCATTCACGGGCCGTCGAACTACCGCTTCGCTGAAACTGGTTTGGCATCGAGCCCGAAGTAGATTCTCTTATGAAGCGGGCTGTTCTCGTGGCCGATGAGGAAATTGGTGACGACATCCGCATCGGTAATGAAAAGCCGGGGATTGCGGACGCCGTCGGGTAAATCGAAAACGAAATCGGTGGTGTAGGATTCGCCGGGGCGCAGCGACTGCGTGAGCGGCGTCCAGTTCGCTTCGCTGTGCTGCAGGATGCTCAGCCCGTCCGCCGAGGGCGGGTATTCGCGGCCTTGCTCATCGACGATCACCACCCGTCGGGGATTGGGTTGAAGCACCCCATTGCCGCGGTGTGACGAGATCGTGTTTTCGTCGAACCACGTCTTGATCTTGACGGTGTAGAACTTGCCGGAGGCCGTGGCCTGTTGAGGCGGCGTCCCCAAGACTTTGGCTTCACTGACTCTTTCGACCGAGTAGGCGATGTGGCAGTCGATTTCGCAGAAGTATTTTTTCCCATCGGAGGTGAGAATCTTTTCCTCGCTGACGACGGACGCT
>JBGQGH010000003.1:0-63676 GCA_041497315.1 Terriglobia bacterium
ATAGGGATAGCCCGTGCCGTTCAGCTTCTCGTGATGCGCGCGCGCGATCCAGGGAATGCCCTTGAATTCGCGGGTCCAGGGGATGCGCATCAGGAAATTAAAACTGTGCACCACGTGAGATTCGATCTGCTTGCGCTCCTCATCGTCCAGGCTTCCCTGGGGGATTGATAAATAGCGGACTTCGTCGGGCGTGAGCAAGGGATGTTCTCCGCCGCGCGGATCGCGGTAAGTTTGGCGCGCAATCTCCACGAGTCGATCAAACTGACCGGCGGGAAGCACTGTGGGTTCGTTCGCCGCGAGTACGAAGTTGTAGTGATTCTCCAACTCCTCGAGTTTGCCCTGGTACTCGGCTTCGAGACGCTCGAGTTCCGCCTCGGGGACCCGCCCTTCGTGGGCGCGGACAAGCTCCAGCTTTTCCCGCTCGGTGTGCGCTTCGAGTTCCTTGCGCGCGTAATCAAAGCGGTAGCGCAGGATGTCCAACTGCGCGGGATAGAGTTTCTTGGCCTTGACCAGGACTTCTTCGCGCACGGCAACCTTGCCAAAATCATGCAATAGCGCGGCGTAGCGAATCTCTTTCATCTGTTCCGGCGTGAACCGGACGCCGGCGTAGGGGCCTGCGCCGGCGCGATCCACGACTTCGGCAAGGCTGACGGTCATCGTGGAAACACGCAAGGAGTGGCCCGACGTGGTCGGATCGCGCTGCTCGATCGCCGTCACCGCCGCGTGCACGAATCCCTCGAAGAGCGCCTCAATGTCCTGGTAGAGCCGGCTGTTCTCATAGGCCACGGCGGCTTGTGAGGCGAGTGAGGACGCGAGACGCACGGCGCGCTCCGGGAACGGCTGTACTTCGCGTTCCACGATTTCCGTGCTGGTGAGTCGAACGGCGCGGTCGCGCTTGCAGTTGATGAGCTGCAGGACGCCGAGCACTTCGCCCTTCGCGTTCTTCATGGGGAGCGAGAGCATTGAGCGCGTCCGGTAGCCGGACCGCTGGTCAAATTCGGGATTGAATCGGTACGGCCGCTCGGCCGTCTGCTCGACCTCGTAGGCATCGTCCACTTGAACCGCTTGGCCGCGCAAGGCGACATAGCCGGCCATAGACGTCTCCGAGATGGCCATGGCAAATTCCTGGAAGGGAAACGGGCAACTGTCGTTCTGCGTCACCTTGAAACGGAGCTGTGGCCGCCCCTCGGGCGATTCTTCGACCAGGTAGAGCGAACCTGCATCTGCGCTGGTGATCGAGCGAGCCTTTTCCACGATCAGTGCGAGAAGAGCCCCGAGTTCGTGCTGGGCGGAGAGCGCCACGCCGATGCGGTTGAGCTCCTCCATATCCTGTTCGGCACGAGCCAGTTCCTCGCGGGCCTGGCGCTCGCGTTGCGCCAATTCGATGTTGGCGAGCGCAGCTTCGATGGTTTGTTGCAGCGTCGCGGCCGGCGCATCCCAGGGCAGGCAAGCGAAGATGTCCGCGCCCGCGGGGCCATTCGTGGAGGAAGACTTGCGGTGGTTCACCCGCGGGAGGACGCCAATGACGCGGACGCCCGGCTGGCGCGTCAATTCGTTCAGGGCCTTGCGGCTTTCCAGCGCGAGGTCAGCGAGAAAGACGGCGCGGGCGGGGTTGGTCACAATCGGGGCGGTCTGGCTGGTTCCGATAGAACGGGCTCTTGGCGATGAAGGCTCTGCAGAAAGCGCGCGGAGGCGATAGTGCCTGGCGAGCAGCCTGGCCAGCGTAGCGAGGCGCGAGCCTTCGCGATACCAGATCTCGGCCTTTGACCGCATGGAGAGGGACCCCAAGTGGACCCGTACAAACTATAACGGAGCAGCAATTCGCGGCACAGCCGGGGGTTCCCAAGCGTTTCCAGACGGGTAACACGGGAAGGCACGAAACGATTTCCACCGCTCCCCTTGCGCCTGCCGGAGGCCTCTGCTAGCCTGCCCGGAGCTTTTTTGCGACCGGGATTGGCCGAGAGTAACGGGAAATGTTCCCCGCGGACCAACCGGTGAGTTGGGGCTTCTCTTGCAAATTGAATTCGGCGCGCGCACCGACATGGGCCGCGTGCGCGGCAATAATGAAGACAACTATCGCGTGGCGCCCGAGCTGAATCTGTTCGTGGTCTCCGACGGGATGGGCGGCGAGGCGCACGGCGAAGTGGCCAGCGCCCTGGCGGTTGATGGCGTCGCGAACCAGTGCCTGGACGCTGCCAAGAATCCCTCCCTTCCCTTCTTCGGCGAGCGCCAACCCGAGCTCTCGGAGAAAACCAATCGTCTGGCGAGCGCTTTGCGCCAGGCGAACAAGACCATTTACGACACGGCCGCGCAGAATCCGCAGCACCAGGGCATGGGCGCCACGCTGGTGGCTGCGTGGATTGATGACGCCCGCATGAGTGTCGCGCACGTCGGCGACAGCCGCGCGTACTTGCTGCGCGATGGGGCACTCGAGCAGCTCACTCAGGACCACTCGCTGGTGGCCGAGCAGGTGCGTCAGGGCATCCTGACGGCGCAAGAGGCCGAACTCAGCAATCTGCGCAGCGTATTGACTCGCGCCCTGGGGCCGCACGATCAGGTGCTGGTGGATCTGGTCGAGCACGACCTCCTCGAAGGCGACATCCTGCTGCTTTGCACCGACGGATTGACGCGCATGGTAACCGATCCGGAAATCGCCAGTACACTGGCGATGCTGCCCTCGGCGCAGGAGGCCGCCGACCGATTGATCGAGCTGGCCAATGGATACGGCGGCGAAGACAACTCCACGGTCATCGTCGTGCGGATCGCGCCGGCCGCGAAGGGCTGGCTCAATCGGCTGCGGGCGCCGAAGCGGAAATCGAAGGTAGACGATACTGACGCGCCGTGAGGGCGCCGAAAAAACTGCATGAGGTGTGACGCGGAGGGACGCGACACCCAATTTCGATGGGAGAAATTCCCGCCTGGAGTCCCCTAGCCCGGGGGCCAGCGGAAGGGCCGCCCGCCCAGCAAGTGCAAATGCAAATGAAAAACGGATTGGCCCGCGCCGCGTCCGTTGTTGACGAGCGTGCGATAGCCGTCGGTGATTTTGCGTTCGGCGGCGAGTTGCGCGGCCACGAGTTGCATGCGCCCCAGCAGCGCGGCGTCCTCCGCAGCGGCATCGTTGAGAGTGACGATGTGCTTTCGGGGACAAATCAGGATGTGCGTTGGCGCCTGCGGATGGATATCCTCAAACGCGAAGATGTCCGGGTCCTCGTAAACTAACTTGGCCGGAATTTCGTGGCGGCCGATGCGGCAGAACAGGCAGTCGTCCATTTATTGGTGTCCCCTCTCGAATTGAACTCCGCTCGCCACGGCTTCAGGGATCGAGCCGGACGACAAACGGAGTAATGCCTTCTTCACCGGCCAGGCGAGCGGCCAGCCGCCGCGCGGCTTCTTGCGACGGCTCCTGACCCACCCAAACGCGATAGAAAACGCCGCTGGGCGAGTCAAACACGTGGATGAAGACGTGATCGTAGCGCAATTCCAGCCGCGCGCGCATGCGATCGGCGTTCTCTTTCCCGAGGAACGCACCCACCTGCACGGTGAAATTGCCGTCGCGCGGGTTTGTTCCCGCGAGCAATTCGAGCCGCACGGGCGCGACGCCGACCAGGTCAATCCCCAGCGCGCGCGCGGCGGCGAGCGAAAGATCAATGATGCGCTTCTCGACGAAAGGCCCGCGGTCGTTGATGCGCACTTCGGCGGTGCGGCCGCTGATGAGGTTGGTGACTCGGACGATGCTGTCAAACGGCAGCGTGCGATGCGCGGCGGTCATCTTGTGCATGTCGTAGATCTCGCCATTGGCCGCGCGGCGTCCGTTAAACGGTTCGCCATACCAGGAGGCAACACCTTCCTCGCTGTACGTTCCCGCCGGGACGCGCGGCGGCGGGTTCACGGGAGCCGGCGGTGCCGTGGCGGGCGGCGGAGATGGAGCCGGTGCGCGCGCGACCGGATGACGCGAAGCACACCCGGCGATGACCCAGGAGAGAATGAGAAAAACAAACGCGGCGGGCCGTACCGGAAGGCGCGCGGGAAAGCGGGCCGCGGCTAGGGTCACTTCTTCTCCGCAACGCGCGTTTCGAGCTCGTCGGCCAGTTCGGCGAGGCGCTGTGACGCTTTGCGCAGCGCCTCGGAAGCTTTCTGCTTCGTCGTGGGCTTCAGCTCTTTGTCCACGAAGATGCGGAGCCGCTCGAATTCCCGATCAATGCGCTTGCCGAACTCTTCAAAGTTGGCCACGGGCGTCTCCTCTGCTTGGGCTCCGCGAATTTTCCGGTATTATAGGAACGCTTGCCGCATCCCGCAAGGAGACGCGTTGAATCTTCTACCACGCTGGCGCTACAAGCTGGACCGCTGGCGGAGTTCGCTGGCATCCGCATTTCATTCCGAGCCAAGCCCGAAGCGGCCAAGACTTTGCCCCACTTGCGGGACGCTGGTCGGCGCATCATCCAGGCGCTGCCATGAATGCGGCGCCAGCATGAACTTTTCTCTCGCCGCGGCAAGTAAATCGCTTTCTGGAATGCTCCCGTCGCAGTCCCCGGCCACGTATGGAATCCTCACCCTAAGTTGTCTTCTCTATGGTGTGAGCCTGCTCGTCACGATTCGCCAAGCCGGAGGCATGCAGCCTCCGAGCGGCGGTGGCTTCGGTATGCTATTCGGCATTGGAGCTATCGACGGACGAGTCCTCGTGCGTCTCGGATCTTCTCTTCCCCTTCCGTACGACATCTTGCAACCGTGGCGCCTTGTCACGGCGATCTTCCTCCACGGATTTCTGCTCCACATTGCCTTCAACATGATGGTGCTACTCGATGTGGGGCCAATGGTCGAAGAACTCTATGGATCAGCACGTTATTTCTTCCTGTACGTAGCCACGGGCATCTCCGGATACGTCTTAAGTGCCTTCCTACTCCATCGAAGTGTCGGCGGTTCAGGGGCGGTGTTGGGGATGGTTGGCGTACTACTGGCGACAACCACTGGCAGACGCTCCGCTGGGGTGCAAATGCTTCGCAGCCAGCTTGTTCGGTTGCTCGTTTATGTTGCTGTGATGGGGTTTCTCTTTCGGGGCACTGATAACGCCGCGCACCTAGGCGGACTGGCGGCCGGATATGTTCTGGGCCGCCTAATGCCCGATCGCCAGCCCGTTTCCAAAGGTGAAAGACAGCGGGCTCAAGCGCTGGGATGGCTCACTGGCTTAGTAGTTGTGGCCAGCCTCGCGTTCATGTTGGCCTTTTATTTTCAGACGGCTTCCCAGCCTGGGGGCTAAATTCGATTGTTGACTGCTAGACAGAAGGACAAATCTACCAAGCCGCGTCAGCCCTTGTGCAGGCGGCGCGCAACGACCACACTGTAGTGAAATCCCGAAAAAATGGTGAACCCGGTGACGAGGTAGATCAGCCCCTTCTCGATTACGTCGAGCCACGGGCGGTCGAACGCCGCGGAGGTGACCACGGCGAAGACGAGCAGGATTTGCAGAAACGTCGTGAATTTGCCGTAGATGCTGGGCGGGAACGGCCGATAACCCACCACGGCGAGGATCACCGCGGCCGTAGTGAGAATGAGGACGTCGCGGCTGAGCACGAGAATCGTCAGCCACCAGTGCAGCTTGCCTTTCAACGCCAATACAAAAAAAGAAGACGAAAGCAGCAGCTTGTCCGCGATGGGATCAAGCAGCGCGCCGAGAGTGGTGCGCTGATCGAGTTTTCGCGCCAGCAGGCCGTCGAGGCCGTCGGTCAGCGCGGCGACGATGAGCACTCCGAGCGCCCAGCCGTACTTCCCGTACAAAATCAAAATGATGAAGAACGGCAAAAAGCCGAGGCGGAGGAAACTCAACTGGTTGGGCACCGTAAAGATGCGGGAACGCATGTAATGGAATCCTACCGCAGGTCAGGCGAAGAGGGCGAGATATTCCGCCAGAGAGCGTCCGGTCTTCTGCTCGAAGATTTCGGCCATGGAGGGAATCGAGCCGAGGCGCTCGTCGAGAGCGATGCGCTCGATGCGCGCCATGGGGAAAAACAGCGTGGCCATGCCCACGCGGTCACCTTCCGGATGCAATACCTGGCTGATGAAATCGTCGAACGAGTTCAGATCGATCCCGCGCACGGTGACCCCCGCGGGATGAATGGCCAGCAGCTCGCCCCACACTTTTTCCTTGGGGTTGTGCAGGCCGACGACCACGATAGAGTGTGGTTCCATGAAGTCTCGCCGCCTCGGGCGCTGATGCAAGTCTAGCGCATGTGGGACGCGGGCGCACTGGTGGAGGTGCGGAAGAGTAATTCCATTTTGGGACTCGGCCGATTTCGCAATACGGGCCGTTCTGCGGGCCGACCTGAAAACTCAGCTATCCCCCTACCCGCCCGAAGACCCAGACGAATCTAGGGCCGGTGTTCCGTGAAACACCGCCCATTTGATGCGTGCTCAGAGAGGGCCTGGGTGGGGAGGACCGCTAGACCGAGATGGTCGTAAAATTCGGGGCAATTTGCAGGCGAGGTTCGGTGGCGGCCTGCACAGATTCCGGCGTTACGCCCGGGGCAACTTCGTGGAGGAGCAGTCCGCGCGCCGTAACTTCGATGACGGCGAGTTCGGTGACGATCAGGTTGACGACGCGCACGCCGGTGAGCGGCAGCGAGCACTTGCGCAGGATTTTCGGCTGGCCGTCTTTCGTGGCGTGCTCCATGGCGATGATGACGCGCTTGGCGCCAGCGACCAGATCCATCGCGCCGCCCATGCCCTTGAGCATTTTGCCGGGGATGGCCCAATTGGCGAGGTTCCCTTCTTCGTCCACCTGCAGCGCTCCGAGGACGGTCAGATCCACGTGGCCACCGCGAATCATGCCGAAGGAATCCGCGCTCGAAAAATAGCTGGAACCGGGAATCTCGGTGATGGTTTCCTTGCCGGCGTTGATCAGGTCCGGGTCTTCCTCTCCCGCGATCGGATAGGGACCGATGCCGAGCATGCCATTTTCCGATTGCAGAATGACGTCCATGCCGGGCGGTATGAAATTGGCGACGAGCGTGGGCGTGCCGATGCCGAGATTGACGTAGAAGCCATCGCGGAGTTCCTGCGCCACGCGGCGGGCGATGAATTCGCGGGGATCGATTTTTTCGGGCATGGCTGTTTTCCCTAGGTGCGCGGGCGGACGGTGCGCTTCTCGATGCGCTTTTCGTAACCCGAACCCTGGAAAATCGCGTTGACGAAAACTCCGGGGGTGTGCACGGAGTTGGGATCGAGCGCGCCAACTTCGACAAGTTCTTCGACTTCGGCGATCACGAAATCCGCGGCGGTGGCCATCACCGGATTGAAATTGCGCGCCGTGCGCCGGTAAACCAAGTTGCCCCAGCGGTCGCCCTTCCACGCTTTGATGAACGCGAAATCGGCGCGCAGGGCGTGTTCAAGCACACAGGGGCGCCCGGCGAATTCGCGAACTTCTTTTTTCTCCGCGACCATAGTGCCGTAACCGGTGGGCGTGAAAAACGCGGGGATGCCCGCGCCACCCGCGCGAATGCGCTCGGCGAGAGTGCCCTGCGGGTTCAACTCGACTTCGAGCTCGCCCTTCAACACCTGCTGCTCGAACAATTTGTTTTCGCCGACGTACGTCGAAATCATTTTCTTCACCTGGCGCGTCTGCAGCAGCAGGCCGATGCCGAAATCGTCCACGCCGGCGTTGTTGGAAACGACCGTGAGATCTTTCACGCCTTTGCGGCGCACCGCGGCGATCAGATTTTCCGGGATGCCGCAGAGGCCGAAGCCGCCCATCAGGATCATCGCGCCATCTTTGACGTTAGCGATGGCGGCATCGGCGTTGGGTACGCGCTTGTCCATTTCTCTCTCTTGCTCCGGGCGTGAGTTTACTTCAACTCGCGAAGAATCTTGTAAACCTCATTCGCGCGCGTGAATTCGGATTCCAGCTCGCGGCTGCGCAAGCGCGTGCGCAAGTCTTCGATGGCCTGGCTGACGCGGTCGAGCGCGCGGGCGATGTTCGTGGTGTTGGTGAGTGAAATATCGCGCCAGATCGAGTACGGGCTCCCCGCGAGGCGCAGCATATCGCGCAAACCGCGGCCGGCGAGAGCCGCCGGCATTCCGGTCTCGTCCATCTCTTCGTCCACTACACCCGCGAGCGCGACGGCGAGCATCTGCGGAAGATGCGAAACGATGGCCACGGCCCAGTCGTGCGTTTCCGCGTCCATCCAGACGGGTTGCGCGCCGAGATCAGCCACAAGCGCGGCGAATTGCCGCTCGCGCGGGGCCGCTGCGGATGCTTCACCGATCAAAACGTATTTCGCGCCGCGAAAAAGATCCGCGTCGGCCGCTTCGATGCCGCTCGTTTCCTTGCCCGCCATGGGGTGGCCGCCGAGAAAACCGGCGCTGCCGCGAAAACTTTCCGCGGCCAAGCGGCAGACTCGCGCCTTGGTGCTTGCGGCGTCGGTGACGAGCGCGTTCGCGGCCGCGCGGCGCGCAATTTCCGGCAAGAGTTCGAGCGTGTGGCCGACGGGCAGAGCGACGTAAACAAGATCCGCTCCGGCGAGCGCGCGGGCTAAATCGGTGAACCCCTCCTGGATCGCGCCGCGCTCCTGCGCGCGGTGAAGGACTTCGCTGCGGTCCCAGCCGACGATGTGGACGTCCGGAAAGCTCTGCCTCACGGCGAGAGCGAATGATCCGCCGATCAGGCCCGTGCCGAGAACGGCGATGCGGCGAAAACCTGCGCCGGAGTTTTCGGAGGGAGCGGCCATCGGTCAGGCGATGCGGCGGCCCACTGCGGGCGCGATGATGCGCAGCTCGGTCATGAGTTGCGTGAACTGATCGAAATAGAGCGACTGCGCGCCATCGGAAAGCGCCTTTTCGGGATCGTTGTGGACTTCGATCAAAAGGCCGTCGGCTCCGGCGGCCACTGCGGCGCGCGCCATGGGCGCGACTTTGTCGCGGCGTCCTGTGCCGTGCGACGGATCGGCGATGATGGGCAGGTGCGAAAGCTTCTTGATCACAGGAATCGCAGCGATATCCAGCGTGTTGCGCGTGGAGGTCTCGAACGTGCGGATGCCGCGCTCGCAGAGGATCACGTTGCGGTTCCCGCCGGCCAGGATGTATTCGGCGCTCAACAGCAATTCTTCGATCGTGGCGGACATGCCGCGCTTCAAAAGTACGGGCTTCGTCACTTCGCCGAGCCCGCGCAGCAAATGGTAATTCTGCATGTTGCGCGCGCCGACCTGGAACACGTCCACGTAGGGCAGCATCAACTGGATCTGCGACGGGTCCATCACTTCGCTGACGACGAGCAAGCCGTTATTGTCCGCGGCCTGACGCAGGAGCTTCAGCGCTTCTTCGCCGAGCCCTTGAAACGAGTACGGCGAGGAGCGCGGCTTGAACGCGCCGCCGCGGAGAACTTTCGCGCCGGACTTCGCGACGCTTTCGGCGATGCGATTAATCTGATCGGCGGATTCCACAGCGCAGGGCCCCGCGGCCACGACGACTTCGGGCCCGCCGAAGCGCACGCCTTTGCCGACGTCCACGATCGTGCCTTCGGGGCGGAAGGCGCGGCTGGCGAGTTTGTAAGGCTGGGTGATGCGCACGACTTCCCGCACGCCGTCGAGTAACTCGATATCGCGCGGATCGAAATCGCTGCGTACGCCAACCGCGCCCAGAACGGTATGCGAGGCACCGGTGGAGCGATGAACGTCGAAGCCAATCGAAACGAGGCGGTCAATCAC
Organism: Terriglobia bacterium; assembly: GCA_041497315.1. Lineage (GTDB taxonomy): Bacteria > Acidobacteriota > Terriglobia > Acidiferrales > UBA7541 > JBGQGH01. Next base: position 9,693 of record JBGQGH010000003.1, read on the forward strand.
GTGCTGGATCTGATCTTCGGATGAACCCTCTTGCATGACGACAACCATGAATGATTTCTCCAGAAAAATTAGATCGTAAGACAAAAGCCCCGCCTCTAATCCCGAGGCCTCGGGAGGCGGGCTACAGTACTTCACGAATCTTTCTGCTTCTCGCCCTCGTGCATCGCCGCACGCTCGACACTGCGCGCTTCGTCCAGTATGCGCTCGAACAACCGCCGGATGGCTGTATCTGGCAGCGGCCCGGGATTCGCGCGTTCCGCCGCGGCCAGGACTTCGCGCTCGCGATCCGGCTGATAGAGCGGAAGCGACGCGGCGAGTTTCAAGTGGCCGATCTCGATAGCGCAGCGCGAGCGCTCGTTCAGCAATTCGACGAGCTTGCGATCAATCTCGTTGATCCGGCGGCGCCAGTCTTCGATGGTGCGCGGCGAATCGCTCACGAGCCCGCCTCCCGGCGGCTCAAGCCCTTGCGGGCCGCCTGCTTCAGAATGCGCACGCGCGCTGCGACGGCCTCGGCAGCGCGATCGACGGAAGGTGCGCGCTCGATTTCCTCGACCAGCGCCGAGCCGACCACGGCGGCGTCCACGAGCCCGCCCAAAACGGAAACGTGGCCCGGCTGCGAAATCCCGAAGCCTACGGCGATGGGAAGCGAAGTGACCGCGCGCGTGCGACGCACCAGGCTGGGCAAATCCTCGGGCAATGATTCGCGCGCGCCAGTGACGCCGGTGCGCGAAATCAGGTAGAGAAAGCCGCTCGAAGCTTCGGCGATCAATTTCAGGCGCGCGTCGGTGGATGTCGGCGCGCCGAGAAAAATCGTGTCCAGGCCATGCGCGTGCAGCGCGCGCCGATATTCGCCGGCCTCTTCGGGAGTGAGATCGGTGGCCAGCACGCCATCCGCTCCCGCCAGCGCGGCCGCGGCAGCGAATTTCTCGAGGCCCATCTGAAGGATGGGATTGAAGTAGCTGAAAAGGACGAGCGGGACTTCAGATTTGGCGCGAATGCGTTTCACAAGGTCTAAAACGCCAGCAAGCGTCGTTCCCGCGCGCAGGGCGCGTTCGCTTGCGCGCTGAATCGTGGGCCCATCGGCCAGCGGATCGCTGAATGGCACGCCCAGCTCAATCACATCCGCGCCGGCTTCGGCGAGAGCGAGCACGATGCCTTCGGTTGCTGCCAGCGAGGGATCGCCCGCAGTGATGTAGGCGACGATGCCAAGCTCACCGGCGCGGCGAAGCTCCGCGAAGCGCTGAGTGATGCGTGTCGTCTTGTTGATGACGGCCATGCGGCGGCTAACTCCGCACAGGCTGCAAGCCTGTGCTACTCGGGAGATGACGCGCGAGGATTTCCATGTCTTTATCGCCGCGACCGGAAAGATTCAGAATCACAATCTGGTCGCGCTTCATTTTCGGCGCGCGCTCGGCGAGAAGAGCCACGGCGTGCGCGCTTTCGAGCGCGGGGATGATGCCTTCGGTGCGCGCGAGCAGGCGCGCGGCATCGAGAGCCGCGGCATCGCTCACCGCGGTGTATTCTGCGCGGCCCTGGTCGGCGAGCATGGCGTGCTCCGGGCCGATGGCGGGATAATCAAGCCCCGCGGAAACGGAATGCGTGGTGGATATCTGCCCATCGGGCGTTTGCAGGACGTATGTGTAAGTGCCTTGCAAGACGCCCGGGCGGGCGCCGCTGAATCCCGCGGCGGCTGCGAGGCGCGCGGCGTGTTCGCCGAGCGAAGTGCCGCGTCCGCCGGCTTCGACGCCCACCATTTTCACGCTCGCATCGCCGATGAAATCGAAAAAGAGGCCGATGGAGTTCGAGCCGCCGCCCACGCAGGCGTAGAGCCAGTCGGGAAGGCGTTTCTCGGCTTCGAGGATCTGCGCGCGGGCTTCGCGGCCGATGACGCGATGGAATTCGCGAACCATCAGGGGATACGGATGCGCGCCCAGGACGGAACCGAGCAGGTAATGCGTGGTGCGGACGTTGGTGACCCAATCGCGCATGGCTTCGTTGATGGCGTCTTTGAGCGTGCGGCTACCGGAATCCACGCCGACGACGCTCGCGCCGAGCATTTTCATTCGCGAAACGTTAAGGCGCTGGCGCTCCATGTCCTCGGTACCCATGTACACGACGCACTCGAGGCCCAGTCGCGCGGCGACTGTCGCGGTAGCGACGCCGTGCTGGCCCGCACCGGTTTCCGCGATGATGCGCCGCTTGCCCATGCGCACGGCGAGCAATCCCTGGCCGATGCAGTTGTTGATTTTGTGCGCGCCGGTGTGGAGCAGGTCTTCGCGCTTGAGATAAATTCGCGGGCCGCCGAGGTGCTCCGTCAATCGTGCTGCAAATTGCAGCGGTGTGGGACGCCCGGCGAAATTGTGCAGCAGGTCGGCGAGCTCGGCCTGAAACTTGGCGTCAGTTTGCGACGCCGCGAAGGTGCGCTCGAGCTCTTCGAGCGGAGCGACAAGCGTCTCCGGAACGTAGCGGCCGCCGTACGGGCCGAAACGGCCGCGCGCGTCGGGCCAGGTTTGTGTTGCAGTGCTCACCGTCTTGGATGCTCCTGAGTTTCTCTACTCAATCCCAGGTTGGCGCGTTCAACTTCGCGCATCATCTCGCGCAACTTCGCGGCGTCTTTTTTCCCGGGCCGCGATTCCACTCCGCTGGCAACGTCCACGGCGTACGGTTTCACGGCGCGAATCGCTTCGGCGACATTTTCGGGCGTGATTCCGCCGGCCAGAATGATTCTGCCATGCCGCTTGGCTTGACGCGCGACGCTCCAGTCAAAATTCTTCCCCGTCCCGCCCCACAGTCCGCCGCGCGAACTATCGAGCAGAAAAGCCGCTACCTCCCGGTATCCGCGAAGCTGCGACGCGCGAAACTTATTGCCAACGCGGAATGCCTTGATCACGGAATGCCGCGCGGCCAGCACCGCCACATCCGCGGGTGATTCGTCGCCGTGCAACTGCACGGCGTCCAGATGGATCGCGCCGGCGAGCGTATCAACCGTCGCCGGTGACCAGTTCACGAAGACGCCGACTGCTTCGACAAACGGTGGCAGCTTGCGGACAATCTCCCAAGCCGCGGCCGGAGTGACCGCGCGCGGGCTGGGCGCATAAAAATTCAGGCCGATGGCATCGGCGCCCGCGTCTACAGCGAGTTTCGCGTCCGCCCAGTTCGTGATCCCGCAGATCTTAACCCGTGTCATGGGATGCGGCCAGTCAGGGCGAGGCTTCGCCTCGCAATGCGCGCAACGCCGCGGCGGGATCGGCCGACTGCATCAGATGCTCGCCGATCAGGAAAGCATCGAAACCCGCGGCGCGCAGCCGCGCGAGATCCTCGTGCGTGCGCAGGCCCGATTCGCTGACGGCAATGCGGTCGTCGGGTATCGCGTCCACGAGCTCAAGTGAAGTCTCCAGGCGCACCTCCATCGTGCGCAAGTCGCGATTGTTCACGCCGATGATCTGCGCGCCGGCGTCCAGAGCCTGGAGCAGTTCCTCCCGCGTGTGGACTTCGACGAGCGGTTCCATACCGAGGCCGCGGCCCATGAGTAAAAGTTCGCTCAGCACCGCGGGCCGCAAAACGGCCACGATCAGCAAAAAGGAATCCGCATCGCTCGCCCGCGCTTCCCAGACCTGCCAGGGGTCCACGATAAAGTCCTTGCGCAGCACCGGCAGATTTGTGGCCACGCGCGCGATGCGCAGATGCTGGAGCGTGCCCTGGAAAAACTCCTCCTCGGTGAGGACGGAGATGGCGACGGCCCCGGCCCGCTCGAGTGCAGGCGCCAGTGCGGCGGGATCGAAGTCCTTACGGATCACGCCGCGAGAGGGCGAAGCCTTCTTTAATTCCGCGATCACATTGAGCCCGTCGCCCGAGAGTGCCGCGGCGAAATCGCGCGGCAGATTGCCCTTGCGCACGGCCATGCGCAGGACGGTCTCCGGCAGAACGCGTTTGCGATGGTCAATCGCGGCGCGGCGCGCCTCAACGATGCGGTCGAGAATCGTCCCGGTCCTGGTCTCGGCACTCATGATGCAATCCTACGCGCGCCTCCGCTGCGTGCGGGGAAAACGAGTATGCTAGTCTGCGGCTTCCGCGATGTCAATTTGCGGTCCGGCGGGGGAAGGGGAGTTCTAATCCTCGTTCCGTGATGCCCGTCGACCCTCCCTTCGGGCGATTCCCTGTGCTTTGGAAAACGCTGGAAAAATCGACTCCCGCACGGGAGATTTCTCTGGTTTGTACGTCTTACTCTACTGGGTGCCTGCTGAGGATACGTGTATCGTTTGGGGGTGTTCGATATTGGGACGATTGAATCCCGCAATCGGCCAAAAAGCGCCGCCGGAAGGCCCCCATGGGCCACTTAGCCTATTTATTTACAACGTTTTACACGAAGGGAACAGGCGGCACGGTGCTTGCGTACTTCCATAGCGGGGAGTGAGGTAATCCACTATGGATATCGAACGGCCTGGAGTAGCCCGCGCGCGCCGCAACAAGCGGATCATGTATGCGGCTATAGGAGTGGTCTTGTTGGTCGGCGTCACAATCGCGCTGGGGCGATTGCGCCCCGCAGCTCCAACGGCCGACAAGGGAGTCCTCTGGATGGGTACGGTGAAGCGCGGCCCGATGGTCCTGAACGTTCGCGGACTGGGCACGCTGGAGCCGGAGGACGTGCGCTGGATCGCGTCTGTGACCGACGGGCGCGTGGAGCGAATCATTTTGCGCTCCGGCGCCAAAGTCAAGCCCGACAGCATCATCATGGAATTGATGAACCCGACGCTGGAACAGCAGGCCTTGAACGCGGAGCTGGTGCTGAAGAAGACTCAGTCGGAACTGGCCAGTCTGCGTGTCACGCTCGACCAAGCCCTGATGACTGAGAAGTCGGTGGCGGCGCAAGTGGACTTGAACTACCTGGAAGCGTCGCTTCAGGCGGAGCGCGACACCAAGCTTCTGGAACTGAAACTAATCCCGGATTTGACGGCGAAAATTTCCACCGCGCGAGCCATCGCGCTGAAATCGCAGAATGAACTCCAACAGCAGCGCTTGGCCATCGCAGGCAAATCCGCGCAAGCGCAGATTGCGGCCAAGCAGGCCGAGGTTTCGCAGAACGAAGGGCAGTTCGCACTGCTTAGGAAACAACTGCAGGCGCTTCACATTCGCGCGGGGATCGACGGCGTGCTGCAGTGCGTGTGCAGCGTGGCCGGCGGACCGGACGTCAACCAAGGGCAGCAGGTGACCGCGGGCACGAACCTGGCGCGCGTGGCGGACCCACAGCGCCTCAAGGCAGTGGTGCAGATCGCGGAGACTCAAGCCAATGTGCTCGCGCTGGGCCTGTCGGCACAGATAGACACGCGCAACGGCATCGTGAACGGCCATGTCAGCCGGATTGACGCGGCTGCGGTAAACGGCACGGTGGGAGTGGACGTCACCATCGAGGAGAAATTGCCGCCCGGATCGCGTCCGCAACAGAGCGTGGACGGTACGGTCGAAATCGCAAACTTGAAAGACGTGCTCTACGTCGAGCGGCCCGTCCACGGACAGGCCAACGCGACGGTGGGACTCTTCAAGGTCGTCGAAAATGGCGGCGCCGCAGTTCGCGTACAGGTGAAGCTGGGCCGCAGCTCCGTCAATACAATTGAGGTCCTTTCGGGCCTGAATGTGGGAGACACCGTCATTCTCTCCGACATGTCGCAGTACGACCAGGTGGATCGCGTTCAGATCAAATGAAGCCGGCCTGCGTCGAGATCGGAACCATGCCCCGCGCCCTGATTGCCGATGATCAGCCGGATGTCCTCGAGGCCTTGCGCCTCCTGCTGAAGAATGAGGGCTATCAGACCGAGGTCGTGGGCTCCCCGGCCGATGTACTCGCCGCGCTCAAATCGCGCGAGTTCGATCTCCTGCTGATGGACCTGAATTACGCGCGAGACACCACTTCGGGGCGCGAAGGGATGGACCTGGTAACCAGCGTCCGGGCGCTCGACCGCTTTCTCCCCATTGTGGTGATGACGGCGTGGGGTAGCGTGCCGCTGGCCGTCGAGGCATTGCAAAAAGGCGTGGGAGACTTCGTCGAAAAACCCTGGGAGAATTCGCGGCTGCTGGAAATTCTGCGCAAGCAGATCGAACGAAGCCGCGCGTTGCGCCTGGCGCGTGCGGAAGAGGAAAAGCAGCAGGCGGCGCAGCAGCGCATCGTCTCCCGCCTGGAGCAGCAGGATGAGGAAATCCAGCAGGCGCGGGAGATGCAACAAAGTTTCCTGCCCCGCGAAATCCCCGAAATTCCCGGGTACGAGTTTTCCGGCGCCTGGCGCCCGGCGCGCAGCGTCGGCGGCGACTACTTCGACGTCCTGCCACTCGGGGGAACGAGCTGCGGCCTTTCGATTGCCGACGTGATGGGCAAGGGCGTCCCAGCGGCGCTGTTGATGTCAAATCTGCAGGCCGCCGTGCGGAGTTGCGCGGCGGAGCCCATGCCGCCGGTGGAGCTCTGCCGGCGTGTGAATCGCCAGCTTTGCCGGAACACCACGCACGATCGCTTCGTAACCTTCTTTTACGGGGTGTTGCACGCAGCCGAGAAGCGCCTGGTGTACACGAACGCGGGCCATAACGCGCCGATCCTGCTGCGGTGCGACGGCACCGTGGAACGCCTGCTTTTGGGCGGGCCGGTCATCGGTATGTTTCCGGACTGCGGCTACGAGCAGGGCGAGGTCGCGCTGCATTCCGGCGACCGCCTGGTGCTCTTCACCGATGGAGTCACCGAACTGCGCAACGCCGCCGGGGAAGAGTTCGGCGAAGAACGGCTCACGGCTCTGGTCCGTGACAACCGCCAAGTCAGCGCGGATGAACTGCGCACGAAAATATTTTTCGTCGCGGGGGAGTTCGGCGGCGGAGAATTTCAGGACGACGCCACGCTGATCGTAATGGCGGTGGAATAGTTTGCCCGGGCGGTGCGCTGGCCGGGCATCAGGATCCGAGGTTTCCCGAGAGTCTGGCGAGCGTGAGGAGGGCCGATGGGCTCTGTGCTGAGCGACCTGCGTTACGGCCTGCGGATGCTGCTGCGCAACCGCGGCGTCACCGTGGCCGCGATTCTTGCGCTGGCCCTGGGCATCGGCGCGAATACTGCGATTTTCAGCGTCGTGAACGCCGTCCTGCTGCGCCCACTTCCCTTCAAAGACCCGGACCGAGTGATGATCGTTTGGGAGAATTATCGCGGACGCATTGCTGGAGTGACCGCACCCGATTTTGTGGAATGGCGCGACCAGAACACCGTTTTCCAGGATCTGGCCGCCACCGCAAGCATGAATTTCAATCTGACCGGGAAGGACGAACCCCTGCGCGTTCCGGGCGCGCGCGCCTCGTGGAATTACTTCCGCGCGCTCGGCGTGGAGCCGGAGATCGGACGCACGTTTACAGAGGAAGAAGACCGGCCCGGGTCGGAACATGTCGCGCTGCTGAGCGACGGGCTGTGGAGAGAGAGGTTTGGCGCGGACCCGAACATCATCGGGCAAAGCGTGACGCTCGAGAGCGAGAAGTACACCGTCGTGGGAGTGATGCCCGCCTCACTGCGAATCAGTGGAAGCAGCCCTCAGCTCTGGACGCCGCTTGCGATAACCGCGGAAAATTTGAAATCCACGGGAAACCACCGATACCGTGTAACCGCCAGGCTCAAACCGAGTATTACACGTGAGCAAGCCGAAGCGCAGATGAAGACGATTGCGGCGCAAATTGTGCCGAAGCGGCCGTGGTCAAATACCGACATTTCGGCGCGAGTGGTGCCGATGGCGGACGTTATCGTCGGGACGGACACGCGTGCCTCGCTCTACATTTTGCTCAGCGCGGTAGGACTGGTCTTGCTGATCGCCTGCGCCAACGTTGCCAATCTGTTGCTGGCGCGGGCCGCGGCGCGCGAGCGTGAGATCGCTATCCGCGTGGCCATGGGTGCAAGCCGGATCCGGATTCTGCGACAGTTGCTGACGGAGAGCGTCACCCTTTCTGTAGTGGGCGGCGCCGCCGGATTGTTGCTGGCGTGGTGGGGTACGGACTTTCTGATTCCCGTGCTGATCCCCGTGCTGCCCAGCGCGTTTCCGCGGCTGGGGCAGGTGAGCATTGACGCTAGCGTGCTCGCCTATACATTGGGCGTCGCGGTGATCGCGGGAATCCTCTTCGGCCTCGCGCCTGGGCTCCAAGGTTCGCACACGGACCTGAACGATTCGCTGAAAGAAGGCGCGCGCGGCGCCACCTCCGGCACCGGCCAACATCGTCTGCGGAGCGCGCTCGTGGTCCTGGAAGTCGCGGTGGCTTTGACGCTCCTAATCGGTGGTGGACTGCTGATGCGCAGCTTCTTCGAGCTGCAAGCGGTGAAGCCGGGCTTCCGTCCCGATCACCTGCTGGCGCTGCAGGTGGCTCTGCCGGAATCGCGGTATGCTCAGCCAGCGCAGGCGGTTTCATTCTACGATCAAGTTCTGGACTACGCTTCGAGCGTGCCAGGCGTAGAGGGCGCGGCGCTTGCGTCGCAAGTTCCGCTGGGCGATCCAGGCTTCGACCTGGCGATTGAGTTCGAGGGCCGGCCGAAACCCGCGCCCGGAGAATTCGTCTCGACCTTCTACCATTCCGTGAGTCCCAGCTATTTTCGCGTGCTGGGTATCCCCTTCCTTCGCGGACGCGAATTTACGGCACAGGATCGCGCCAGCGCCGTCCGTGTGGGCATCATCAATCAGACGTTTGCGCAAAAACATTTCGCGGGAGAAGAACCCATCGGCAAGCGGTTCACTCTGGATGACGGCGAAAAGATGCCTGTGGAAGTGATCGGCGTGGTGGGCGATGTGAAACTGTTCGGGCTCGATTCCGATCCGCGCGCGGAGCTCTTTGTGCCGTTCGCGCAGGCCCCGCCCCTCCTCTGGCAGTGGCAAGACCGCTCGATGAACCTAATCACGCGCACGCGGTCAGAACCCTCGAACCTTGCAGGGGCGTTGCGTGCCACGATTTGGGCCGTGGACCGCGATTTGCCGGTGTTCCATGTCACCACGATGGAGCAGATGCTCGATGAGTCGGTGGCTTCGCAAGCCGTATTCATGCGCTTGTTCGGCGCCTTCGCGTTGGTGGCGCTGATGCTGGCCTCTGTGGGGATTTACGGCGTGATTTCGTACTTGGTCACCGAGCGCACGCACGAACTGGGCGTGCGAATGGCGCTGGGCGCACAGGGACGCGACATCCTCGCGCTGGTGATCGGCCAGGGGATGCGTCTAGCGGCTCTCGGCGTGGCCATCGGCCTCGCCGGGTCATACTGGCTGGGCCGCGCTCTCACCGCCCAGCTTTTCGGGGTGCGGCCGACGGACCCCGTCACGTTTGTCGGCGTCTCATTGTTGTTGGGCGCTGTGGCCGCTGCGGCGTGCTACATCCCGGCGCGACGAGCCACGCGCGTGGATCCGATGATTGCGCTGCGATACGAGTAAGCGATAGCAACGTTCGTTACCGAGGTGAGACATGGAAACCTGGTGGCAAGATCTGCGATACGCGCTCCGCATGCTGGTGAAGAAGCCCGGCTTCACGATCGTGGCCGTGCTCTCGCTGGCCCTGGGGATCGGAGCGAATACAGCCATCTTTACCGTGATTAACGCCGTCTTCCTCCATCCCCTGGCAATCGAAGAACCCAGCCGCGTGGTCGAAGCGTTCACGCGCGACACGCACACGGTGCAGGTGGGCAATTTCAACCTGACTCCGTCCTCGATCCAGAATTTCGAGGACTACCGCGACCAGAATTCGGTCTTCACCGGCCTGGCTGGATATTTCGGCACCGGCCTGCGTTGGACGAACAATGGCGAGGTGCAGGGCCTTCCGGGCTTCATGACCACGGCAAATTATTTCGACGTGCTGGGGGTCAAACCCTTCCGCGGACGGTTTTTCACTCCGGACGAGGACATCAAGCAAGCAGCGCTGGTGGTCGTGGTGAGTCACAGCTTGTGGACGACGCGCTTCGGCTCCGATCCCAATTTCGCGGGGAAGACTCTCACGTTGAACGGACTGCCGTTCACGGTGATCGGAATTGCACCGGCAGGTTTCAAAGGAACCTTTTCCCTGGGAGGCCCGGACCGGCTTTGGGTCTCGCTGGGCATGCGCGAACAACTGCTGACAGGGCCAATCAAGCAGCTCATGTCGAACCGGAGGTTCCGCTGGCTGAACATCGTGGGCCGGATGAAACCGGGAGTCACGCTGGCGCAGGCTCAAGCGGCGATGAAGGGGATCGCGGCCTCGCTTGAAAAGCAATATCCGGAGTCGAACCTCGGCCGCACGGTGGAGCTGGCGCGGGTGACGGATTCGGCGCTGGGGATCAACCAACGAACACAGTTCACAAGAGCCGGCGGCGTGCTGATGGCAGTCGTGGGCCTGGTGCTGCTGATCGCCTGCGTCAACCTGGCCAATCTGTTGCTGGCGCAATCGGCCAAGCGAGAGCGCGAGATCAGTATCCGATCGGCGCTGGGAGCCAGCCGCGGCCGCCTGGTTCGGCAGTTGCTGATCGAGAGCGTGACGCTGGGGGTCGTCGGAGGCGCGGCCGGATTGCTGGTGGCCTATTGGGGCCGCAACGCGCTGTGGTCATTCCGGCCGCCGTTCCTGGGCAATGCCTGGATTGATCTGAGCTTTGATGCGCGCGTCTTGAGCTTCACCGCGGCGATGGCGATATTCACCGGACTGTTGTTTGGCCTGGTGCCGGCGCTCAAACTCTCGCGCGCGAACCTGAACGAAATGTTAAAGACCGGAGGGCGCAGCGGCTCAGCCGGCCTCTCCAGCAATCGCGTGCGCAGCGTGCTGGTAGCTGCGGAGATCGGGCTGGCCACGGTGGCTCTGATCGGCTCCGGACTGTTCCTGCGCAGCATGCAGGCGGCGCAGAACATGGATGTGGGGTTCGACGCGAAGCACGTCGGCTTTATCGGCCTGAACCCGGGAAGCCAGCGCTACCCACAACAGCAGGGCGAGCAGTTCTACCTGGACGCCATTGCCAAGGCGCGGGCCATTCCCGGCGTGCAAGGAGGCGCGGCCGCGTCGATTGTGCCGCTGGCCGGCGGAAATGGAGTCCTGCTCACCACGTTTCCCGAAGGGCAGGCGCAGACCTCCTCCTATGGAGGCTCGCTGATCACGTACAACGACATCACGCCCGGGTACTTTGACGCGCTGCGCATTCCCATCGTGGAAGGAAGAGACTTCAACGAATTCGACCGCGAAGGGTCAACGATGGTAGCGGTGATCAACAAGACGGTGGCGAGGCAGCTCTGGCCCGGCCAGGACGCGCTGCACAAGCGGTTTTGGATTGTCCAACACCCGGAGACGTTCTACGAGGTGGTCGGTGTGACGGCTGAATCGGTGATCGCGAACATCGGGGAAGATCCGACGCCGATGATTTACCGGCCGATGCAACAGGAATACGCTCCGACTGTCGCGCTCCTCGTGCGAACGAGCGGCGAGCCGGGAAAACTCCTCGGAGCGGTGCGCGACCAGGTGCAGACCCTCGACAAAAACATGCCGATTCGCGGCACCGGCACAATCCAGGAACAGATCGAACAGGGCCTGTGGGCCTCGCGGATGGGCGCGGCGCTCCTGAGCATTTTCGGCGGACTGGCATTGGCGCTGGCGATGATCGGGATCTACGGCGTGATGTCTTACACTGTGGCGCAGCGCACGCAGGAGATCGGCATCCGTATGGCGCTCGGCGCGCAAGCAGGCGACGTCCTTCGACTGGTGTTGCGGCAAGGCATGCTGCTGGCACTTTCCGGAGCGGCGGCCGGAATCGTCGGCGCGCTCCTCCTGGGGAACGTAATCGCCGATCTGCTTTACGGCATTCGTCCGCGGGATCCGATCACGTTTGCGGGAGTCGCGCTCGTGCTCATACTGGTGGCGCTGGTGGCGTGCTACATTCCGGCGCGCCGGGCGACGCGCGTGGATCCGCTGGTGGCGCTACGGTACGAGTAACGGACGCGCTGCGCAATTCGTTTTCTTGTAGGTCAAGAGTCTCGAAAAGCTTTGAATTCGGATTTCAGGCCCTGGGGAACGAATTTCGGGTATTGAGTTCACTCGGAAGAACGAAAAAGGAGAAACGATGCCGGACGCAAACGGAACCTTGATCAAGCTGGAAGCGGTGAAGAAGGTCTTCTTGACCGATGAAGTGGAAACCCACGCGCTGTCGGGGATCCATCTCGAGATCAAGAAGGGAGAGTACGTCTCGATCGCCGGGCCATCGGGCTGCGGCAAATCGACGCTGCTCTCGATCCTCGGCCTGCTGGATACGCCGAGCGACGGCGAGTACTACCTGAACGGGAAGTCGGTGGCCAATCTCTCGCTGAGCGAACGTACGCGCATCCGCAACCGCGAGATCGGCTTCATCTTCCAGGCGTTCAACCTGATCGGCGACCTCACCGTGTTCGAGAACGTGGAGCTGCCGTTGACGTACCGCGGCATGCCCTCGAGCGAACGCAAGAAGCGCGTACAGGAAGCGCTGGAAAAAGTCGGCATGGCGCACCGCATCAAGCACTATCCTTCGCAGCTTTCGGGCGGCCAACAGCAGCGCGTGGCCGTGGCCCGGGCGCTGGTCGGGGAGCCGCTGATCATGATGGCGGACGAGCCCACCGGCAACCTGGACTCGAAGAACGGCGAATCGGTGATGGAGCTGCTGCGGGAATTGAACCGCGCCGGCGCGACGCTCTGCATGGTGACGCACGATCCGCGGTACGCCAAGTTCGCGGACCGCACGATTCACCTCTTCGACGGCCGCATCGTGGAGGAGAGCGTCGAGGTGAACTAATGCCTGCGTTCTGGCAGGACATCCGCTACGGTCTGCGGCTGCTGGCGAAGAGTCCCGGCTTCGCGCTCGTCGTGATCCTCACCCTGGCTGTGGGGATTGGCGCGAATACGGCCATTTTCTCCATCGTGAATGCCGTGTTTCTGCGGCCACTTCCCTTCCCCAACTCCGATCGGATCTACCTAGTTCAACGATCCGGCAACCGCATCGGCGGCGTTTCGATCTCACTCCCGATTTACCTGGCGTGGCAGGAGAAACAGAGCTGGTTCGACGCCCTGGGCGTGGTGAACTTCACCGGTCCGGTGACGCTTGCGGGCGGCGATGAGCCTAGGCGGGTCCCCGCCATCGCGGCGAGTCCCGGTGTTTTCCAGGCGCTGGGCGTGCAGCCTGCGCTGGGCCGAACCTTCAGCACCGAGGAAGGAAAGCCCGGCGGGGCGAACGTCGTGATGTTGTTCGACGCGATCTGGCGCAGCCGGTTCGCGGCCGATAATGGCGTGCTCGGGCGCGCGATCACGCTGGGCAGCCGTTCGTTCACCGTGATCGGCGTGCTGCCGCGGGGATTTGAGATTCCCATCTCCTTCATGCGCGACGCTCAGATCTGGCTTCCCTACCAGGCCCCACTGGCGAGCGACAATTCGAGCAATGGGTTGTGGTGCATCGGTCGCCTGCGGGAAGGGATCTCGAGAGCGGTGGCCGAGGCCGCGTTGACCGCTCCGCTGGCGGGCCTGGCGGCGCGTTTTCCAAACATGATTTTTCCGGTGGAGAAGGCACATCTGGTGCCGATGCGCGATTTCCTGCGCGCGCGGGCGGGTTCAGAGCCTTTGCTGCTCCTGGGCGCGGTGGGATTGATCCTGCTGATCGCCTGCGCCAACGTCGCTAATCTGTTGCTCGCGCGTGCGACGAATCGGCGGCGCGAAATTGCCTTGCGGACGGCGCTCGGCGCAGCGCGCTGGCGGATTGTGAGCCAGCTCCTCACCGAGAGCACGCTGCTGGCGCTCGCCGGAGGCGTGGCCGGCGTTCTGATTTGCTATGAGTGCTTCGATCTGATTCTAGCGCTGGTTCCCGCAAGTTTGCCGCACGTGGGGACGATCACCATTGACGCGCCGGTTTTGGTTTTCGCAATCGTGCTGAGCTTTTTGACGGGATTTATTTTCGGCCTCGCGCCGACACTTTCGATGGCCAATACGGACGTGAGCACGGCCTTGAAGGAAGGTAGCTCACGCGCGGGGATGGGCCGGGAACGCGGGCGCCTGCGCGCGGCGCTGGTGCTGACGGAAGTGGGGCTGGCACTTGTGTTGCTCACCGGCGCGACGTTGCTCCTCGAGAGTTTCGGGCGTCTCCTCGGCGTGAAATTGGGTTTTGATCCGGACCGCGTGCTCGTTTTCAACGTGACCTTGCCGCGCGCGGCTTTCGACACCCCTGCGAAGGCGGTCGCGTTCTTCGAGGAATTCTCCGCGCGGCTGGCAGCGACGCCGGGCGTGCGGCAGGCTGCGTACATCAGCGGATTGCCGCTCGACAGCCAGGGCGACATCCTTTTCAGCATAGAAGGGCGCCCGGCTGAGGAGAATGCCAAGGGCGACGCCGATTTCCGCATCGCCAGCGCGAATTATTTCGACACCATGCGCATCCCGCTTCGGCGCGGGCGCGGGTTTACCCGCGCGGATGCCGCGAGCGCGGAACCCGTGGTCTTGATCAATCGCGCGATGGCCGAATTCTTTTGGCCGCACAGCGACCCGATCGGCGAGTTCATCTGGATCGGGAAGCCGATGGGGCCAAGCCAGGCAGAACCAGCCCCGCGCCGGATTATCGGAATCGTCGGCGACGTTCGCGGCGAATCACTCGCTGAGGCCCCAAGCCCGGCCATGTACATACCGCCCGCACAATGGTCCGGCAGCATCAGCGGAAGTTACTTCGTTTTGCGAACGGCGCAGGAACCGCTGTCGCTGGAACCCACGATCCGCGGCATGCTGCGCGCAGCGCTGCCGACACAGCCGGTGAGCACGATGCGCACGATGGACCAGATTGTTTCCAATTCGCTGCGGAACCAGCGGTTCCAGACCATCCTGCTCGGCCTTTTCAGCGGAATCGGATTGTTGCTCGTGACCGTGGGAGTCTATGGGGTCGTCTCCTACCTCGTGGTGCAAAGAACGCACGAGATCGGCGTGCGGATGGCGCTGGGCGCCACGCAGGCGAGCGTGCTTCGCATGGTGATGTGGCAGGGTGCGCGAATGGCGGGGGCCGGTATTCTCTTGGGTCTTGCGGCGTCCTTCTGGCTGACGCGCCTGCTCGAAAGCATGCTGTACGAAGTGAAACCGAACGACCCCGCTACGTTTGCAGGCGTAGCGCTGTTTCTGCTGGCGGTGGCGCTCGCGGGCTGCTATTTGCCCGCGCGGCGCGCGACGCGGGTGGACCCGCTGGTCGCCCTGCGCTACGAGTGAACGGCAAGAAGCACGAAGGCGACGGAGCGTTGATCTCGAGGTGATCTATGGATTCGTTCTGGCAGGACTTGCGCTTCGGCGCACGAATGCTGAGGAAAAACCCCGGTGTGACCATCCTGGCCGCCGTGGCTCTGGCGCTCGGAATCGGCGCCAACGCCGCCATCTTCAGCGTCGTGAACGCCGTCCTCTTGCGCTCGCTTCCCTACCAGGAGCCCGAGCGTGTCGTCCGCGTCTTTGAAAAACGCGTCCGCGAAAATACCCTGACCAATGTTGTCTCCCCCGCCGATTTCCTTGATTGGAAAACGCAGAACCAGGTTTTTCAATTCATGGCCGCGCAGATTGTGTCGCCCGTGGATCTGCTCGGCGGCGGCGAACCGGAAAGTATCAACGCCGGCGCTGTGACTTCGGAGTTTTTCGACGCGCTGGGAGTTATGCCTGCTCGGGGCCGTTCCTTCAGCGCCCAGGACGACCAGGAGGGGCAAAACCACGTCGCGATCCTCAGCCACGGCCTGTGGGTGCGCCGATTCGGCTCTGATCCCGACCTGGTGGGAAAGACGATCAACCTCAGCAGCCTGCCTCACACTGTAATCGGAATACTCCCCGCCGGGTTCCGCTATTCGGACACGGAGATTCAGTTGTGGGTTCCTTTTGTCTATTCGCCGCAACTCAAACAGGTTCGCGGGGCCCACTTTCTCAACGTGTATGCACGTCTCAAGCCCGGCGTGACCCTCCAGCAATCCCAGGCCGCGATGGAAACGATTGCCGCGAACCTGGAAAAACAATATCCCGACATCAATCGCGGCCACAGCGCCAACGTGGTGCCGCTTCGCGAGCAACTCGTCGGCGAAATCCGGCCCGCGCTGCTGGTGTTGAGCGTCGCGGTTGGGCTGGTGCAACTGATCGCCTGCGGTAATGTCGCGAATCTTCTGCTCTCGCGGGGAATCGCACGGCAGAAGGAAATTGCCGTCCGGAGCTCCCTAGGCGCCGGTCGCTGGCGCGTCATCCGCCAGTTGCTGACGGAGAGCATGTTGCTGTCCCTGCTGGCGGGCGCGCTGGGCTGGCTGATCGCGGTGTGGGGCGTAGAAGGGTTGCGAGTGGTCGTGCCGCACGGAGTGCAAGTCTTGGGGCTGGAGGATTTTCACGTCGATGGCACCGTGCTAGCCTATCTGTTGGCGCTCACCGTGCTCACGGGAATTGTGTTTGGTCTTGTGCCCGCGCTCAAGTCCAGCCGCACCAATCTGAATGAAACGCTGAAGGAAGGCGTGCGCTCCGGAACATCGGGTGCAGGCCACCGGCGGCTTCGCAACGCTCTGGTGATTCTGGAGTTTTCGCTCTCATTGATCTTGCTGGCCGGCGCGGGATTGATGGTCCGGACGTTTCTGCGGTTGCAGGAGGTCCAGCCGGGCTTCCGTCCCGAAAACGTTGTGGCCATGCCCATCTCTCTTCCTCGGAACCGCTATCGCGAGCCGCAGCAGCAGGCCGCGTTCATGGAAGCCCTGGAGAACAAACTTCGCGCTCTCCCCGGCGTCGAGTCGGTGGGAGCCATCTCGCATGTTCCCTTGACGGGGCAGGACAGCCGCACGGGAATCGCCATCGAAGACGCGCCGCCGAATCCATCCGAACCGACGCGCGCGCATCATCGCGTCGTCTTGCCGGGATACTTCGAGACTCTGCGCATCCCGCTGATCGAAGGGCGCTTCGTGACGGACGCGGACACGGCAACCGCGCCGCTCGTCCTGGTCTTCAATCAGACTGCGGCGCGCCGGTACTTCCCGAATCAGAGCGCGGTCGGCAAACGCATCCGGCTCGGCGGAACCCAAGAGTGGCGCACGATTGTGGGCGTGGCCGGAGACGTCCGCCACTGGGGCCTGGACGCGAATGTGAATCCGGAAATGTATCTCCCCGAGGCGCAGGCGCCCTGGGGCTGGACGAGTTTTGTGATCCGCTCGACGAGCGACCTGGCCACGCTGGCGCCGGCGCTGCGCGAGCAGGTGCGGTCGCTCGATAAGGACCTGCCCATCGGCAAGATCGCGACCATGGAAGACGTCATTTCGGTTTCCATTTCTCCGCGGCGTTTCTACCTTGTACTGCTGAGCGTTTTCGCCGCGCTGGCGGTCGGTTTGGCCGGTGTCGGCATCTACAGCGTGATCGGCTACGGCGTGACGCAGCGCACGCGGGAATTCGGCATCCGCATGACGCTGGGCGCGCGGCCGGAGGAAATCCTGCGCCTGGTCATGCGGGAAGGCCTCAAATTAGCGCTCATCGGCGTCGTCGGGGGAGTCCTGGGAGCTTTGGCCGCGACGCGCGTATTGCAGCATTTCTTGGGAACTTTAGCCGCCGGACGAGTGATGGGACAGTTTTTGTTCCAGGTGGAGCCGACCGATCCGATCACGTTTGCCAGCGTCTCGCTGCTGCTGATTATGGTGGGGATGCTGGCCTGTTATCTCCCCGCGCGTCGTGCAACGCGCGTAGATCCGATGGTGGCGCTGCGGTATGAGTAAGAACGTGATTCGTGGCTGGTGACTCGTGATTCGACTCCTGCGATTCGGGGCCGCCAACTGAGAGAAGTCGACTAGCTCCAGACTAGACTTGGAGAAGAACGATGGAAGGACTCTGGCAAGACATTCGCTACTCCCTGCGCCAGTTGCTGAGAAGCCCAGGCTTCACGCTCGTCGCCATCCTGACGCTCGCCGTCGGCATCGGCGCGAATACGGCCATCTTCAGTGTGGTCTATTCCGTGATCCTGCGCCCGCTTCCCTATCCGCAGGCGGATCGAATCATGGAAGTCGCGCGCAAGTTCCCGAGCGGCTCCGGCGAGTACACCACGTTTCACAAGTTTAGATTCTGGCGGGAGCACAACCAGGTCTTCCAGCATCTTGCCGCAACCACCGGAGCGGGATTCAATCTCGCCGGAGGCGCGTCCCCCGAGCGGATTCACGGCCTCCGCGTTTCTTCGGACTATCTGAGCGTCCTCGGCGTATTTCCCATGATCGGCCGCGACTTCGTCCCCGAGGAGGATAGCGGCGACGGACAGCGCGTAGCCATTCTCAGCAACGGTCTCTGGAAGAGACACTTCGGAGCGGACCGCAATCTCATCGGCCAGAGCATTTCTCTCGACGGGGAGCTGTATACCGTGATTGGCGGGATGCCCCCGGGATTTCAAACGGAACCTCCCAGCGACATCTGGGTGCCGCTCGCCCTCGAACCAAAAGGAATGTTGGGCGGCACAAACTTTACTACCCTCGGCAGGTTGAAGCCGGGGATCACTCCGGAAATAGCCGACGCCGATATGGCCGTGGTGGCGGAGCAATACCGAAAGACATTTCCGGAAAGGATGCGGAAGGGAGAGTCAATCCAGGTCTTCGGCTATCGGGCCTTCCTGTCGCGATCTGTGCGCTCGACCCTGCTGATCTTCTTCGGCGCAGTCACTTTGGTTCTTTTGATCGCATGCGTCAACGTGGCCAACCTCCTTCTGACGCGGGCAGCGGCGCGCGGACGCGAGATCGCCATCCGCACCGCGCTGGGGGCCGGCCGTCCTCGGCTGATTCGCCAGTTGCTCACCGAGAGTGTGATCCTAGCGCTGGCCAGCGCCGTGGTCGGCGTCTTCCTTGCAAACGTGGGGCTGGATTCGCTGTTGACGCTGGTGCCGGTTGACCTGCCCCGAGCGCAGGATATCGCCGTGGATCGCTGGGCGCTGAGTTTCACCATCCTGATCGCCGCGATGACCGGAATTCTTTTTGGCCTCGCTCCCGCCTTCCAGGCATCGCGGTTCGACCCCAACGAAGCCTTGAAGGAAAACGCGGGCCGCGCCGCGACATCCGGGACGCGCCGCGGGCGGCTGCGGAGCATTCTCGTGGTCAGCGAGGTGGCTCTCTCGCTCATGCTGCTGGCCGGCGCGACGCTGATGATCCGCACGTTGTCGAATCTGCTCGGCACGAATGCGGGCTTTGAGCCCGGCAAAATCCTCACCGTCGAAATGTGGCTGATGGGCTCGAACTACAACTCGACCGCGGCGATGAACAGTTTCTACCAGGCGTCGCTCTCCCGGATACAGAGTTTGCCGGGCGTCGAAGCGGCGGGAATCGTCGTCGCGGGCCTTCCACTCCAGCGCGGCGGAAACACGTTCATGGTTCGCCAGGGCCACGACGCGAATACCGAAGGTTTCAGCGCCGACTACCGCGAGATTACCCCGGACTATTTTCGCGCCATGGGCACTCCGGTGCGGATGGGCCGACCCTTTAATGCAGCGGATACGGCCCGCTCTCAGCGGGCGGCCATCATCAACGAATCGTTTGCGCGGCAAGCCTTTGGGAAGACCGTCCCGTTGGGGCAATCCATCAACATGGAGCCGGGTTCGAAGAAGGAAGATCTTTGTGAAATCGTTGGCGTGGTGGGCGACGTGAAATCCAGCTTGGATCGTCCGGCCGCACCCACTCTGTTTGTCCCGGCGACGCAAGCGGACTTCAACGTCACGCGGCTGTTCAACGGCATTTTCCCCGCTCATTTGATCGTGATGGCCTCGGGCAAGCCGTTGGGGCTCGCCCAGGCGGTTCAACAGGAATTGCATGCGGCGGATCCGGCTCTGGCATTGGGGAAAACTCGGTCCATGGAACAGGTGCGCTCAGCTTCGGTGACGGATCAGGAATTCAATATGCTGGTGCTCAGCATTTTTGCGGGGCTTGCTCTTATCCTCGCCGCCGTCGGCATCTACGGCGTGATGGCCTATTCGGTGTCTCAGCGCACACACGAGATCGGCATTCGCCTGGCGCTGGGCGCGCAACGTGGCGACGTCTTCCGCCTGATCATCGGCCAGGGCGTGTTCGTCACGCTGATCGGAATCGCCGTGGGACTTGCGGGCGGCCTGGCGGCGACCAGCGTGCTTTCGAGCATGCTCTTCGGAGTCAAGCCGACAGATCCCTGGACCTTTGCAGGAGTCTCCATCGGTTTGCTCGGCGTGGCGCTCCTGGCATGCTATCTCCCCGCACGGCGGGCGATGCGCGTAGACCCGATGGTCGCGTTGCGATATGAATAGTGCAATCTGAAGCGGCCGCCGCAACACGCGGACCGGAGGAGCAAATGCTCAAACTAGGCCGGCAAGAGGAAACGGAGGCAAGACCCGTGGAACAGTCCAGTGCGTTGATTCAGTTGCGAAACGTCGAGAAATCCTACCCGCTTGCGGGCGGAAAGTTTTATGTATTGCGGCGCATCACCCTCGAGATCGCCGCTGGAGAATTTGTCACCATCATGGGCCCCTCGGGCGCGGGAAAATCCACCTTGCTCAGCATCGTGGGCATGCTGGACGGCGCGTGGGACGGCGAATACGAATTCGCCGGGCACCGCGTGAACAAGATGAGCGTGAAGGACCGCAACGAGCTGCACAAGAAATACATCGGCTTTGTCTTTCAGAGCTATCACCTCATCGACAATCTGACCGTCTTCGAGAACCTGGAGATTCCGCTCTCCTATCACAACATCCCGCGCGGCGAGCGCGTCAGCAAAGTCTGCGACAGTCTCGACCGTTTCCAGATCGTGGGCAAAAAAGACCTCTATCCCAATCAACTTTCCGGCGGCCAGCAGCAACTCGTGGCCGTGGCGCGCGCGCTGGTGATGAATCCGAAGCTCATCCTGGCCGACGAGCCTACCGGTAATCTGCATTCCTCGCAGGGCGAAGAGATCATGAAGCTCTTCAAGCGGCTGAACGAAGAGGGCACGACCATCATCCAGGTCACGCACTCAGAGCGGAACGCCGCGTACGGAAACCGCATCGTGAATTTGCACGACGGCTGGCTGGTAGATGCAAAGTGACAAGTAACGCGTCGACGGCGGAGGCACGCTAGTGGAAACACTCTGGCAGGACACACGCTGCGCGCTGCGCAGCTTGAGCAAGAGTCCGGGGCTGACCGCTCTGCTCCTGCTCACGCTCGCGCTGGGCATCGGAGCGAATTCCGCCATTTTCAGCGTGGTGGATGCGGTGCTCCTGCGTCCACTTCCCTATCGCGAGCCGGACCGCCTCGTCGTCATCTCGGAAAGCAACGCGCCAAACGACCTGGCCTCTCGCAACGCGGTGGCGCCCGGAAACTTCCTCGACTGGCGCGAGCAGAACCGCGTTTTCGAGCACATTGGCGCGGTGAGCCTGCCGGGCTTTAACATCACCGACTCGGATCGGCCCGAACGCGTGCTGGGCGCCGCGATTACCGCCGGCATGCTTCGCATGCTGGGGCTGCAGCCGCAACTCGGGCGGGAGATTGAGCCGGCCGATGATCGCCCCGATGCCGCGCCGGTGGTTTTGATCAGCTCTTCCCTCTGGCAACGCCGCTTCGGTGGCGATCCGGCCATCGTCGGCAAGACGATTCACCTCGGCACGATTCCGGCCACCGTCATCGGAATCCTGCCCGCCGGGTTGCAATTTCCGCAAAAGGACGTGGACCTCTGGGTGCCTCTCGAGCAGAACATCAACGGCCACGACATGCACTGGCGCAATTCGCACTATCTGGATGTTTATGCGCGCCTGAAACCCGGCGTCACGCTGGCGCAGGCGCGCGCGGAAATGAATCAGCTCGCCGCGGAGATGAAGCGCGCGCACCCCGATACCAACAGCGGTGCGGGCACGTTCATCATGCCCGTACAGGAAGATATGGTCAGCGATATACGCCCCGCGCTGCTCACGCTTCTCGTGGCCGTCGGCTTCGTGCTCCTGATCGCGTGCGCCAACGTCGCCAACCTGCTGCTCGTACGAGCGACGGGCCGTGAAAAAGAAATGTCCATCCGGCTCGCGCTCGGCGCGGGAAGTTTCCGGCTGGTGCGGCAGATGCTTACGGAGAGCGTGCTGCTGAGCGTGGGCGGAGGCGCTGCCGGGCTTCTGGTGGCTAGCTGGGCGCGCGAAGCATTGCTCGCGCTGCGGCCGGCAAGCCTGCCGCAATACAACGCCATTGAACTTGACACGCGCGTGCTCGTCTTCACACTCGGGCTCTCGATCGCGACCGGCGTTCTGTTCGGACTGGTGCCGGCGCTGCGGGCCGCGCGTTCGGACCTGAATCTGGCGCTGCGCGGGTCATCGCGCAGCGCAACAGCGGGAGCCGGCGCGCACCGCCTTCGCAACGTTTTTGTTGCCGGCGAGATCGCGGTGTCGCTCGTACTCCTCGTCGTCGCGGGCTTACTTATCCGGAGCTTCGTGCGCCTGCGCAATAACGAACTCGGTTTCCGCACCGACCACACCGTCACCGCGCGCATCTCGATTCCGAGCGACAAATACACGAAAAGCGAACAGGTGACCGCGTTTTACGACCGCCTGCTCAGCGAAGTCCGCGCGCGGCCTGGCGTGGAAACCGCGGGGACCATCAGTTTCCTGCCGCTGACCGGACACAATTTCGATAACAGCTTTGACATCGTCGGGCGTCCCCCGCACCCGACTTCGCAGCGAGAGTACGCGCTGATTCGCATGACCGACCCGCAATGCTTCGGCGTACTCGGAATTCCCGTACTGCGCGGGCGGAACTTCGATGAGCGGGACCGCGCCGGCGCGCCGCGCGCGGTGGTGATCAGCGCGTTCATGGCGCGGCGCTATTGGCCGGACAGCGATCCGATCGGCCAGCATCTGGTGGCCTACATGGGCGACGACCAGAGCCCCTGGGAAATCGTAGGCATCGCGGGCGACGTCCGCACCAGAATCAGCAGAGAGCCCGAACCCACGATTTACTTCCACTATCCACAGATGCCTTACCGATTCATGGTGGTCACCGTACGCACGCATGCCAACCCGCAGTCCATGGTCGAATCCATTCGCGGGGCCGTGCGTTCCGTGGATCCGGAGCAGCCGCTTTTTCAGGTGCGCACGCTCGAAGAATTGATGTCGCAAACGCTAGTGCCGTGGCGATTCTCGATGACGCTGCTCGGCTCCTTCGCAGCGCTGGCGCTCATTCTGGCCGCGGCGGGCATCTACGGAGTGATCTCGCATACCGTCGGCCAGCGGACGAACGAGATCGGCATTCGCATGGCGCTGGGGGCGCAACCCCGCGACGTCTTGCGCCTGATTCTGCGCCAAGGGATTGGAGTCGCGCTCATTGGAATCGCCGTAGGACTGGGAGGGGCTTTCTATCTCACGCGATTTTTGCAGACGCAGCTTTATGCCGTGCGGCCCACGGACCCGCTGACGTTCGCGGCGATTCCGCTTGTGCTGCTGGTCGTGGCATTCGCGGCGAGTTACATCCCGGCGCGGCGCGCCACGCGCGTAGACCCGATGGTGGCGCTGCGGTACGAGTAAGCGATGACCGACCGAAGACGCCCCGCGGGCGTCTGAAAGAAAGAGGCGAGCGCGGAAGATGGGCTCGCCCGTGACACGACGAATTTGGAGGTTGAGATGAACACGCAAAGGCTCTCACGAATTGTTCTCACTCTGCTGGCCGCGCTGTTTCTTGCCGTGATGGCAGGTTTCGCCAGAGATTGGACCGCCGAAGGCTCGTTCGACCGCACGCTGAAGGTGACCGGCGTGGTGGACCTGGATGTTTCGACCGGCTCGGGCAGCATCGAGGTCCGCGCGCGGGATGCGAGCACCGTGCAGGTACACGCGCGGATTCGCGTGAACGACGGCTGGCACATCAATCGCAGCGAAGCCGAAGAGAAAGTACGGCGCATCGAGGCCAATCCGCCGATCCAGCAAAACGGAAACACCATCGTTATCGGAAAAATTGACGATGAAGAGTTGCGGCGCAACGTTTCGATCAGCTACGAGCTGACTGTGCCAGCCGAGACGCGCGTGGTGTCGCACACCGGTTCCGGCAGCCAGACCATTGACGGCATTCGCGGCCCGCTGGATACCTCGACGGGTTCGGGCAGCCTGCGCATTTCGCACATCGGCGGAGAGACGCAATGCCGCACCGGCTCCGGCGGAATTGAATTGGACGACATCCACGGCGGCGTCCGCGCATCCACCGGCAGCGGGCATATCCGCGCCATGCGAATTGCCGGCAGTTTCAACGGACATACCGGCTCCGGCGGAATCGAAGCCGAGCAGATCGCCGGCGGCGATGCGGAAGCGGACACCGGCTCCGGCTCGATCACTTTGCGAGGAGTACGCGGCAAGTTGCGCGCCCACACGGGAAGCGGCACCATCACGGCCGACGGCGAAATGACCGGCGATTGGCGCCTGCGCAGCGGCTCCGGCAGCGTCCGGCTGCGCTTGCCGCAACAGGCGGCGTTTGATCTCGATGCCCATGCCGGCTCGGGCAGTATCCACACCGACCACCCGATTTTGGTCGAAGGGACACTCAGCCGCCGCGAGCTCCGCGGAAAAGTCCGCGGGGGAGGCCCGGTGCTGGAAGTGAACACTTCTTCGGGGAGCATCGAGATTCATTAGGTTCTGCCCGCGCCCTTTGCATCCCGGAGCATCGGAACGCGATACGATTGGTGGTTCGGGAATCCCCGCGGCATGCGGTTCACGCTCGTCCTCGCGTGAATCCTGCCCCAATCGAGTGGGGCGGGTGCGCGGTGAAGTGTCTCGCGAAAGTGGATACGGTAGGATCAGGTTAAACTAAAGGCGGCCCTGACGAGACCCATGCGAGCGACGAACTCAGATTCCTCCCGGGTGCTGATCGCGGATGACCAACCGGACGTCCGCGAAGCGCTCCGGCTGCTGCTGAAAAGCGAAGGCTACGAAATCCAGGCCGTGGCCACTCCTGCGGATTTGCTCTCCGCGCTCGAGACGCGCGACTTCGATCTCGTGCTGATGGACTTGAACTACGCTCGCGACACCACCTCAGGCCAGGAAGGGCTGGATCTCCTCGCGCGGATTCAGTTGATGGACGGCGCCCTGCCGGTGGTGGTGATGACGGCGTGGGGCAGCGTCGAGCTGGCGGTCGAAGTGATGCGCCGCGGCGCCAAGGATTTCATCCAGAAGCCGTGGGAAAACGCACGGCTGCTCACGATTATCCGCACGCAGATAGAATTGCGTCAGGCTCTGCGGCGCGAGCTGCGTCTGGAAGCGGAAAACCGCCTGCTGCGTTCGGAATCGCGGCCCACGCTAATCGCGGAAGCCGCTTCGATGCGCCCGGTGCTGGAATTGATCGCGCGCGTGGGCCCGTCGGACGCCAACGTGCTCATCACCGGCGAGCACGGCACGGGAAAAGAAGTGGTCGCGCGCACGCTGCACATTCTGTCACCGCGCTCAATCAAACCCATGGTCACTGTGAACGCCGGGGGACTTTCCGAAGGCATCTTCGAGAGCGAATTGTTCGGTCACGTGAAAGGCGCGTTCACGGACGCCAAGGCCGATCGCATTGGGCGCTTCGAGCTGGCCGAGGGCAGCACGCTCTTCCTCGACGAAATCGCGAATGTGCCCATGAACCTGCAAGCCAAACTGCTGCGCGTGCTAGAGACCGGCGAGATGGAGCGCGTGGGCTCTTCGCGGACGCGGCGCGTGGACGTGCGGATCGTCGCCGCGACGAACGCCGATGTGAACGTCGAAGTCAGCGCCGGGCGATTCCGCCAGGATCTGCTTTTCCGATTGAACACGATCGAGATTCATCTCCCGCCGCTACGCGAGCGCCGCGAAGATATTCCGCTGCTTGGAAATCATTTTCTGCGCACCTACGCGCAGCGCTACCGCAAGGCGGTGACCGGATTCGAGCCGGTGGCGCTGCAGGCGCTCACCGAGCATCCCTGGCCGGGCAACATCCGCGAACTCGATCACTCCGTGGAACGCGCTGTCCTTCTCGCGCAAGGTAATCTGGTGAAAGCGAGCGATTTGGGCTTGCGCACCACCGCGCCCGGCGCCGTGCCACGCCTGGAGGAGATGAGTCTCGAAGAAGTGGAGCGCTTTCTCGTTCAGCGCACGCTGGCGCGGTACGATGGCAATGTCAGCCAGGCGGCCAAGGCGCTGGGCCTGAGCCGAAGCGGGCTCTATCGCCGGTTGCAAAAGTACGGCTTATGAAAGAACTCGCGCATGAACGCCGGATCCTGCTGCTGGCGTTGGCGGCGGGGCTTCCGGGTTCGGCGGTGGCGCTGGTGCTGCTCTGGACCGGCGGCTACTCTTCCAAACTCGCCTGGACCTTCACCGTCCTCATCGTAATCTTCTGGTTCGGCTTTGCTTCCGCGACGCGCAATCGCGTTGTCTTTCCGCTGCAAACGATTTCCAACCTGCTCGCTGCCCTGCGCGAAGAGGACTACTCGATCCGCGCGCGCGGCGCGCGACTCGCCGACGCCCTCGGCGAGGTGATGCGCGAAGTGAACGCGCTGGGCGAGACGCTGCGCGAACAGCGGCTCGGCGCACTCGAAGCCACAACGCTCCTACGCAAGGTGATGGAAGAAATCGACGTCGCGGTGTTCACCTTCGACGAAAACCACATCCTGCGGCTGGTGAATCGCGCCGGGGAACGCCTGGTGGCGCAACCCGCGGAAAGAATCCTCGGCCTGACCGCGGAAGAGCTGGGCCTGGCGATGTGCCTGGTGGATGAGCCCGCGCGCACGGTGGAAATGAGCTTTCCCGGCGGGTCGAGCCGCTGGGGCATGCGCCGCACGACGTTTCGGGAAGGCGGCTTGCCGCGGCAGTTGGTGGTGCTCTCGGATTTGAGCCGCGCTCTTCGTGAAGAAGAGCGCCAGGCGTGGCAGCGCCTGATTCGCGTGCTTGGTCACGAGCTGAATAATTCGCTCGCGCCGATTCAATCCGTGGCCGGCAGCCTCGAAAGCATGCTGAACCGCAATCCGCAGCCCGCGGACTGGCAGCCCGACGCGGTCGAAGACATGCGCCGCGGAATCAGCGTGATCCGCGCGCGCGCGGAGGCGCTCAGCCGCTTCATGGCCGCGTACGCGCGGCTGGCGAAACTGCCACCGCCGAAGCTCGCGCCCGTTGAGATCGACCCGCTGATCCGCCGCGTCGCCGGCCTCGAAACGCGCCTGGCCATTGCGCTGAAGCCCGGGCCGAATGTAACGCTGCCGGCTGATAGCGATCAGCTCGAGCAGCTCCTTATCAACGTGATCCGCAATGCCGCGGACGCCACACTGGAGACCGGCGGCGCCGTGCACGTCAGTTGGACGAAAAATGCCAGCTACCTCGACGTGCGCATCACCGATGAAGGCCCGGGGCTTTCCAACACCGCAAACCTCTTCGTGCCGTTCTTCACCACCAAGCCCGGCGGCTCCGGCATCGGTCTCGTCCTCAGCCGGCAGATTGCCGAGGCGCACGGCGGCACGCTCACGCTCGAGAATCGCCGGCAGGGCCGCGGCTGCGAAGCGCGTTTGCGTTTGCCACTCAGTTGACGCCTACTTGTCGCAGCATGCCGGCTGCCACCAAACGCCGAAAGGGTTCTGCGAAAAATGCAGCACCGGGCCTGGCCGTGCTCGAGGAAAGAATCATCTCCTGCCGGAGATGTCCGCGCCTGGTGCGCTACCGCGAAGAAGTCGCGCGCAAGAAGCGCCGCGCGTTTCTCGATTGGAATTACTGGGGCGCGCCGGTTCCCGGCTTTGGCGATCCCGGCGCGGAACTCCTCATCATCGGCCTCGCGCCCGCCGCGCACGGAGCGAATCGCACCGGGCGCGTCTTCACGGGCGACCGCTCCGGCGAGTTCCTCTACAAGCACCTCTATCGCGCAGGATTTGCGAACCAGCCGACTTCGGAGGGTCCCGGCGACGGCTTGAAGCTGTGGAACGGCTACATCTCCGCCACCGTGCGTTGCGCACCGCCCGCGAACAAACCGTTGCCGTCCGAAATCCACAATTGTCAGCGGTATCTCGTCGCTGAACTCGATCTGCTCCAACCGCGCGCGGTGCTGGCCCTGGGACGGATCGCGTTTGAGAGCTACCTGAAGCTTCTGGTGGAACGCGGAGATATTCCTTCACGCAGCAAATTTCAGTTTGCCCACTGCGCTAACTACGCGCTACCGGACGGCCTCCCTTGCCTCTTTGCCTCCTACCATCCCAGCCAGCAGAACACGCAGACGGGCAGGCTGACTCCGGGGATGTTTCTGCGTGTGCTGCGGGAGATTCGCAGATATCTCAAGAGTTAAATTGCAGGGGATCGGCACGGCATGTCCATCAAGCCAGAAGATACAGCCTTGAATTGCGCCGGAAAACGAAAAACCCGGGCGGAAAAGCCCGGGTCATAATTTCTCCCTACACTTTTACTATAGCATACGTGTCAAGCTTCGGAATCTGCGAAAAAAACCTGCAAGCCAAACAGAATCAGGCATGTAGCGCGAATCGCGCTGGGATTGCCGCTTGCAGGATTACGTCGAATTCAGAACCACGTTCTTTTCTTGTAGTTGCGGTATTCTTCACCGAATTTTTCTTCGAGGATTCTCGATTCTTTCCCGGCGCGAACGATTTGCAGCGGAATCAGGATCAGAAAAATCAGAAAGAACACCGGCTGGTTCGAATAAAGAATCATCGAGCAGATTACCAGCGAGCCAAAAACGTAAATGGGATTGCGAATGCGGGAATAAAGTCCGTGGGTCACGAGCGCCCGGGCTTCGGCGCGAATGGAAAATGAATCGCCGAGTTGCTTCCGCGCCAGAACCCACAGGAGGAACGACGGGATTCCAAGCGCCAGGCCCGCAATGCGCATTGGCGTCCAGGGCAGCGCGCGCATCATCGGCGTCAGGGCGAAAACGCCAAGCCCAGCAGCGACTGCGAGCGCGGTCAGGAGATGCTTGTTCATCCCAGGGAAGTCTGCCGCAGAAGAAGAATTGCAGCTCGGAGGCTCAGTACTCTTGTTCAGCCTTGTGCATGTTGGGGTAACGCGTGCTCTTTCGGGTGTGGGCCACGCGGTAGGTCTCCAGGTCCGCGTTCGAGATCTCGAACCGAGTTTCGGCGGGGTGGTTCGCGTTGGCGGCCAATTCGCGCTGCAGTTTCAGCGAGCAGAGGTCGGGAGCATCCTGATAACGCACTTGGTGAGCGACGAACGCGGCGTTGGCGATGGAGAGGATGAAGTCCCGCGGCGCGTCCTGCGCCTCGCGAACCTGAAACTTATATTCCCGAAAAGAACGTTTGGGCGTGAATCCGACGTACTGGACGAGGAGCGTGCTGCTCACTTTGCGCCTGCGGCAGTCGCCACCGGCGCAGCAACGGTGGCCGTCTTTTTCTTGCGCTTGGCGCGGGCGCGCTTCGGAGGCGTTCCTTCTGCCGGTTCAACCACCATCAGGCTGGTGACGAACTTCTTCATGCCGAACTGATCGAAATCAATTGAGGTGCGATCCTCGTCCGATTCCGTGATCACTCCGCAGCCGTACTGGAAGTGCTTCACGTACTTGCCTTCCGCGAGAGCCTTCATCCAGACCTCCTCCGAGGATTGCCGGGCAGTCCGTTTCGAACACTAGAGAAGAAAAAAGCGCGAGCCCACTCGCCGTAGCGTGGCGGGCTCGCGCAGAGTGGCTAGAGGGGGGAAACGTTCGACGCCTGCAGGCCCTTGGGGCCCGTGGTGACTTCGAACTCAACCGCCTGGCCTTCGTTCAGCGACTTGTAGCCTTCCGCCTGGATGGCGGAAAAGTGGACGAAAACGTCCTCGCCGGACTGGCGCTGGATGAATCCGAACCCCTTGCTGGCGTTGAACCACTTTACTGTTCCTTGTTCTTTCACTTGGTAATTCCTTCTTTCAGTTTAAGCTATTTGGTGCTACACGTCCCGGTCTCCCGGGCCCTCCAGCCGTACAACAAAAAAGGCCGCAAGCTTGACCTTGCAGCCCCTTCAACGAACTCAAAGGTTTTACAAGAGCAACAAACGCAACTGCATGGTACCACAAGTCTCCGCTCCTGCCTAGTGAAATCCGCACGAATCAGGTGGTCGGGAGGCTGTTCAATCGATTGAGTTTACAGCCGCGATGGGAACGGTCGCTCTGCGGAGGGCAACCCGAGTGCGAAGCACTCACAGGCAGTGAAAGCGGATGGTAGCAGTACCGGAAATCTCTCGGATCCGCTGGAGGCGGAGAACCCGGGAAAGCAGATGGTAGCGGTACCGGGAATCGAACCCGGGTTACCAGATTGAGAATCTGGCGTCCTAACCCCTAGACGATACCGCCACGGCTTCGCTGAGACATTTCAGCGAAAGAACAAATCAGGAAATACGGTTCTATTTTTATAGCGTGGAACCGAGGGCGGCGTCAAGGCGCGGCTGCCGCTCCACTTTCTCGCCGTGCTTCCAGAAAGATGGATTCGTTTACTCCGCCACAGTCTCCGTCTCGGGCGGAACATTTCGCCGTTGAGGCAGGATTGAAAAGAACCGGTTGCGGCAGGGAGCGCAGCGATAGGCCGGCGCGCGGAGTTTGCGCCAGAACCAGTGGAAACCATCCTTCACATACTCATTTGAGACACGTTGCAGACTGAGGTTTCCGCACAGCCGGCAATGAGCGTTGAAACTATAGGACAACGGCACCATCCAGGCAAAGAATCGCAGATCGCACTTGCGGCATCGCCAGGGGCGCAGGCCGGTCAGCCCAATGGCGTAATCGACGAGACCTCTGCGCCGGGATCGCCGGCACGCATACTCCTTGCACTTTGGACAAATCACTTTGGACGCCCCCAGGCCCCTCGCTGGCAGCCAGCATAAGCGAAACCTATCTGCACAAGCAATATGCCTGGAAATGTATCACCGGACGGCGCGCGATTGCTGGAATGGCCGCGCGGGAAATGGTAAGGGCGTGTAGAATTACGGCGAGAGAAGTCGATGCCCGGTTACACTGCCGACCACGCGCGCGCGGGGATTCACACGAAGTTGCCGAGGCTCGAGACCTGGCCCAACCAGTTTCCCGGCTACGTCATCACCACACGCTTCCCGGAATACACGTCCATCTGTCCCAAGACGGGGCTGCCCGACTACGGCACGCTGACGATTGAATATCAGCCGCGGAGGCTCTGCCTCGAACTGAAGGCGCTGAAAACTTACCTGCTGGCGTTCCGCAATCTGGGCATCTTCTATGAGAACGCCGTCAACCGCATCCTTCGCGACGTTGTGGCCGCCACGCGTCCCGAGTGGTGCGTGGTGCGCGGCGAGTTCACGCCTCGCGGCGGCCTCACCACGACGGTCGAGGCGCGCTGGCCGCGCGGGAGCAAGCGCCCGAAAAGATGACCCGCTCGGCGGCTTCGCGAGGCAACCCGATGGACAACCCGGCGGGGCTCAGCGATAATCCAATGCGCGGAGGCGGAAACACACTCCAAAGAGGAGAAAAACCGGCGAATCGCCGGCGCAACCCCGATCGAGCAATCTAGAGCAGTCAGGAGGCAAGATGAGCGTCATTCAATCCGGGCCCGATCCCAGCCAGCAGACGGTGATCGAATCTTCGCCCACGCCGCGCTGGATCATCGCCGCGTTTGTCGTGCTGCTGGGGCTTCTGGGATACGTCACTTACCAGGGCTACGCGACGCGCACGAAGCTGGAGGCCGATCTGGCCAAATCTCAAGAACAGACCAAGGTGCTGGCCGCGCAGATTGACCAGACCAACGAGCGCTTGGCCCAGCTCAACGGCAAAGTACAAGTGACTTCGCAAAAACTCGGGCTGACCCAGGAAGAGTTGGCGCGGGCGCGCTCTCTGGCGCAGGAGGTCCGCAAACAACAGCAGGAGAGCGACTCGCGCCTGGGTTCGCAGATCGGCCAGGTGAAGCAGGAGAGCGAAGCGAAAATCGGCGCGGTTTCCACGGAACTGGGCGGCGCGAAAACCGACATTGAGGCCACGAAGAAAGATCTGGAGGCCACGAAAGCCAAGTTGACCACGGCGGTGGGCGATCTCGGCGTGCAAAGCGGCTTGATCGCGCGCAATCGCGAGGAAGTCGAGGAGCTCAAGCGCCTCGGCGAGCGGAATATCAATGAATTCACTCTCTCTTCGAAGACCAAGCAGCCGCAACGCGTGGGCCCCATCCAGATGCAGCTCAAGAAAGTGGACCCGAAGAGCTACCGCTACACGGTAAACGTTTACGCGGACGACAAACTCGTCGAGAAAAAGGACAAGACCGTGAACGAACCGGTGCAGTTTTACGTTCGCGGATCCCGCACGCCTTACGAGATCGTCGTCTTCGAGGCCTCGAAAGACACCATCAAGGGTTATTTGTCCACGCCAAAAGAAGGCGGTGCTGCTCCTGCCAAGCAGTGACCTCAACTACTGAGTGCGCTTCGGCTGTATTTTCTCTGCAGGCCGGAGCGCGCGCCGTTTTTCTCCCGCTCGTTCTGCTTACTTTGGTTCCTGCGCGCGGTCCGGAGCAGGCGCCGCCGTCCGCGGCACAACCACCTCCCGCACAAATCGCTGTGAATGTGAATCTGGTGAACGTGGACGTCACCGTGGCCGACCCAGGTGGCGAGTTTGTCAGCAACCTCACCCGCGAGCGCTTCCGCATACTGGACGACGGCGTGCCGCAACCAATCACGCATTTTGCTGCCATCGAAGCGCGCGCACAGGTGCTGGTCGAAACCAGCCCCGCGGTTTACCTGATTCATCGCGGCCATCTGCAAGCCGCGTACGCACTGCTCGACGGGCTAGCTCAGGATGACCGCGTCGCCCTGGCGACCTACGCCGAAGCCGCGCGACTCACTCTCGAATTTACAGACGATAAACGTGCCGCCGCCCAGGCCATGGACAAACTGAATTTCGGTCTGGGCATGGCGCAACTCAATCTCGCGGACAGCCTATCGGCCGTGCTCGATTACCTCCGTCCGTTTCCCGGCAAGAAAGCAATCGTGCTTCTCGGCACTGGCCTCGACGCCTCGGGTCCCACCAGTTGGCAAGCGCTCGAACAAAAGCTGGCGGCGAGCGAGGTCGTGATGCTGCCGGTCGCGCTGAGCGGAGAATTGCGCGAGCCAGACAAGAAAAAGAAATCGCCGGTGAACCCGCAGCTCGCGCAGGATGCGGCCATGAGTTTCGAACAAGCCGATCTCCTGCTCAACGCGCTGGCCGAAGAAACCGGCGGGTATGCCTATTTCCCGAAGAGCGCGCGCGAATTCCCGGCCATCTACAAACAGGTTGCTTCCCTCCTCCGTCACCAATACAGCCTGGGATTCCAGCCCGCCGCGCATGACGGGCGCTTTCACAAGATTGAAGTGCAGATCGTGGAAGAGGGGGGACACCCGGTGACCGACAAAGACGGGAAGCCGCTCTTTCGGCTTTCCCACCGTAAACGCTATCTAGCCCCAGCACACTGAGCGGCAAGAAAGGTCAAACAAAATCGCGGGTTTGTTCGGGGAAGACGGCTACTCGAATTTCTTCAGCGTCAGGGCCATCTCGCGAAGGCGCTGGTCCACGAGGCCGAAGACGGTGCCGGCTTCAAATTTTCCCGCCGGCTCGCGCCTCCCGGCTTTCACGCCGGTCAAGATTTCACTTCCCTGCTCGACGGAGGAAACCGGCAGGATGTGGAACTTGCCCGCAGCGACGGCCTCGACGACATCCTCGCGCAGCATAAGGTCTTCCACATTCTCCACCGGGATGATGACGCCCTGCTTTCCGGTGAACCCTTTCACGCGACAGACATCGTAGAACCCTTCAATCTTCTGATTGACCCCGCCAATGGGTTGAATGTCCCCCTGCTGGTTCACCGAGCCTGTGACGGCGATGTCCTGGCGGATGGGCAGGCCGCTGAGCGCCGAGAGCAGAGCGTAGATTTCGGTGGAGCTAGCGCTATCGCCGTCAATCCCCGAGTAGGACTGTTCGAAACAGATACTTGCGGCGAGCGAGAGCGGCTTGTCCTGCGCGAAGCGCGAGCGCAGGAAACCCGCGATGATGTGCATGCCCTTGTCGTGGATGCGCCCACTCAAATTCGATTCGCGTTCGACGTTGATCAGCCCGGCCTTGCCCAGCGCCGCCGAAGCGGTGATGCGCACCGGCTTCCCGAAGGCGTATCCGCCAATTTCGAGCACGCTCAGGCCGTTCACCTGGCCCGAGCGCGCGCCGTCGGTATCGATGAGCAGCGTGCCCTCTTCGATCATCTCGCGGATTTTGGTCTCGATCAGGTTGTGCCGCTCCATTTTCGAATCGAGGGCGCGGCGGACGTGCCCGGCGCTGACCGGCGAGTCGCCGGATTCCTGCGCCGCGTAGCAGGCCTCGCGCGCGAGATCGGCTAGATCCGTGAACCGCGCGGTCACCTGGCTGCGGCGGCCGGCTTTGCGCACGCCGTACTCGATCATCGCAGCCACCGCGCCGCGGTCGAAAGGACACAGGCCTTCGTCGTCGCAGAGCTTTCGCAGCCGCCCGCCATATTCCCGGATGACCTCGTCGCTCATGACCATTTCTTCGTCAAACTCGGCGCGCACCTTGAAGATTTTCTTGAAATCTTCCTCGTAGACGTAGAGCAGCTCGTACATCTCGCGGTCGCCGATCAAAATAATCTTGGTGTTGATTTCGATGGGTTCCGGCTTCAGCACCGAGGGAGTGAACGGAAAAAAGAGGTCCAAGGGCTGGATTTCCAGTTTGCCGTGGTTCAACGTGCGTTTCAGCGTGCGCCAGACGCCCGGCTCGGTCAGCGTATCCAGGGCATAGATCACCAGGAACCCGCCGTCGGCGCGGAGGATCGAGCCGGCGCGGAGGTCCATGAAGTCCGAGTTCCAACCGCCACGGGAATCGTAAGTGCGCTGGATGGTGCCGAAGAGGTTGGCGTAGTTCGGCGTGGTCTCAAAGATCACCGGCGAGGCGTCGCTTTCGTTGTGGGTGAGGATGACGTTGACGCCATAAACGCGGAAGGGATCCCGGTCGCCCATGGGCTGCCGGAAACCCGGTTCGGGGTTCCCTGCCGTGGCGCTCTCCTCTTCCCCTTCGCGCTCTTTGAAAGGATCGAGATTATCCAGGATGTGATGGCGGACTTCCTCGAGGTATTCCGTCAACTTCCCGTCGGGGTATTTTTCCTTCAGCTCCTCGATAACGCCATCCACGAGAACGGAGGCGGCTTCCTGCTCGAGGTAGCTCAGTTCGCTTGCTAGCTCGCGCGAGAGCGTCAGCGTCTTGCGGTAAACGACGGTGAATTCCTGCCGGTGCTGTTCGTACTTGCGTTCCAGCTCTTCGGCGGCGGTGGTCTCGATCTTGCCCTCGTGCACCAGCTTGGGAACATCCTCGATGGGCACCATCTGGCCTTCGAGAACGGGGAAGATTTCTGGCAGAGCCACGGCGCCAACCTGCATGTGGCCCAGCGCGAACTGGTCTTGCGCGATGCGCCGCGTGAAATCGTCCATCAATTCCTTCTCGCGCGCGGTGAAGCGGTCCACGATGCGGCCTTTTTGCCGCTGGAAGGGTTCCCCCTCGAAGACCTGCGGAATGCGCCGCCGGAGGAATTCGATTCCTGACTGCATGTCTTTCTTGAAGCTCTGTGCCTGGCCGCGCGGCAGCCCCAACAGGCGCGGGCGGTCCGCACTCTTGAAGTTGTTGACGTAGCAGCGGTCCAGCGCGGGCTGCGTGGCGGGCTGCAGCTCCTCAATCATGCGCACGATCATGCCCCCGCGGCTGGTGCCGGCCAGGCCGCACACAAAAACGTTGTAGCCGGGCGCGCTCAACTCCACGCCCATCTTGAGCGCGCGAATGGCGCGGTCCTGCCCGATGACACCTTCGAGGGGTTCGGCCTGCGCCGTGGTCTCAAACGGGATGCGCGCAGTGTCGCAGCTCCACCGCAGTTTGTCCGGGGTAAGCTCTGTGGGAGTCGCTGCGGGCTTCGTGGCCATGGGGACCTCGTCCGAGCGGGCTACTCTAGCATAGCCCGCTGGCCGCCCCAACAAATGTTCGGCTCGCGTCTGAATGAATCAGCCAGCGCCGTCGCCTGCAGAATAGTTCTCCAGCAGGGACGCAGCGGTGGCTACGACGATAGGCCCCAACACCAGACCCAGCATGCCGAAGACGGCGATGCCTCCGAACGCGCTGATGAAGACCCAGAGGCCATTGAGCCGCGAGCGGCCGCTGATCAGCAGCGGACGCAGAAAATTGTCCACCGTCCCCACCAGGCCCGCACAAATTAGAGCCAGGACTGCCGCGCGCCACGTGTGTCCCGTCGCCAGCAACCAGATGGCGGCCGGGCCCCACACGATCGCCGAACCAACCACGGGCAGCAGCGAGCAGAAGGCCATCACCACGCCCCAGAAGATCGGCGTATGCAAACCCACGATGGCAAATGCAACTCCGCCCAGGAGGCCTTGCACGGCAGCGATGATGAGGCTGGCCGTGACGCTGGCGTTGATCAATTCACGCGCCTCGGAAAGAATTCGCTCACGTTGCGGCGGCTCGAACGGCAGGAGGCGGCGGAGTCCCTTCATCATCGAATCCGCATCGCGGAAGAAATAAAACAAGGCGAAGAGTGTCACGAAGAGTTCGAAGAGGAACAACGCCAGGTTGCGCAGAACCGCGCCCAGCTTGGAAGCGAGGAAGCCCGCCGCCTGCTCCGCGTAGCGTTGCACAATCGCCGAAAGATTGGCGCTCGAGCCGCCCGACTCGGTAACCGGCGAGTGTTGTTGCATCCACTGCCAGATGCGCTCGACGGCCGAGAGCTGGCCCGCCTTCATGGATTCCTGGATGCCTCGCGCGGCATCGAGCCCTTCCCGGACAAACAGCGCCATCAGCAGCAGCACGGGCACGATCAGAATCAGAGTGACACCCAGAGTGCTGATGGTCGCGGCTGCGTTCGGACCCATCTTTCGCTCCAGGCGCCGGTGCAAAGGATAAAACACAACCACCAGGACGCCCGCCCAGCCGAGCGGCACGAGGAACGGTTCGAACACGCGGAAAACAAGATAGGCAAGCAGGATGACGGCGCCATAGAACAGCGCCGTGGTGAGATGTGCACCCGTTGAGCGATCCGCCATCCGGGAAATCCGCCACTAACGTACTATAATCACCGGCGTCCAAAACCGCAGGTCATGCATCATTCGAGGAACGATTCCGGCCCCAGCAGATGAAGGACTTCTCGCCAACCACATACTCCTACCGGGTGCGCCTACTGGCCATACTCGCTCTCATTAATTTTGTCAACTTTGCGTACCGCCTCATTGTGCCGCCGCTGGTGCCGCTGTTGCGGGCGGAATTCGGCCTGAGCAGCACGCAACTCTCGCTTTTGCAAGGCTCGCTCCAAATCGTTCTGGCGATCGCCACGATCCCCTTGGCACTGCTCGGCGACCGTTACAGCCGTACACGCATCATCACCTACGGCATGGTTTTCTGCAGCCTGGTGATGATCGTCACCGGGATGGCGCATACGTTCATGCTCCTGCTCGTGGCGCGCGCGCTCGTCGGTGTGGGCGAAGCAGCGTATGCGCCCTCCGCGCAGTCCATGATATCTGGCGCATTTACGGAGGATAGGCGCGCGGGGGCGCAGGCCATTTTTGCGGCAGGGATGCTGGCAGGTGCAACGTTCGGGCTCGCGGCCGGCGGATTCATTGGTCAGGCGATGGGCTGGCGTCCGGCCTTCTACATGATCGGCGTGCCCGGAGTCATCATCGCCCTGCTCGCCCTGACTCTCGAGGAGCCGACTCGCGGCCCGCGCTCAGACCTGGTGCCGCTCTCCCACCTACTCTCGGTCCCCGCGTTTCTCGCTCTGATTCTGGCCGGAGTACTCATCACGTTTACAAGCGTGGCTGTTATTTTCTGGGGACCGGAGTTTGTGAAGGAGTGGAAAGATTTTAGCCAGGCGGAGGCGGGAATTTCACTCGGAATCACGGTGCTGGTGGCTTCGCTGCTTGGCGTGCTGGCGGGCGGCTACGTGGCGGATTGGTCGCAAAAACATTTTCACTACGGCCGCATCCTGACGGTGGCACTTGCGTTTTTCGCCGCCACGCCGTTTATCATTTGGGGCCTCTACACGGAAGAGAAACACACAGTCCTCATCGCGCTGTTCATCGCCGCGTTTTTCATGTCCTGGTATCACGGACCGATCACCGCGGTGATTCACGACATGATGCCGCGCCGCGCTCACGCCACTTCCATCGGCATCTATATGTTCGTCACGCAACTGATCGGCGGCGTTCTGGGGCCCTTCGTGGTCGGACAGATTGACGACCGGTCTACACTCCTGCGCGGCCTGCAGGTGGCCGTAGGCGTGATGGTGGCCGGCGCGTGCACACTCTTCCTGGTGATCTACTTCATCCGCCGCGACGGCCTGCGCCACCCCAAGCTCGACCAATATCACGCCGCCGCGGGGGACTAATTTCCGCGCTGCGTCGCGCGCCCTGCTGCGGTGCTATAATCCGCCTATCGGATCAAACGGCGCTCCCATGAACGATCCCGCCACTTGCAAGCACACGCAGACCCGCCTCATCGCCAAAGATAGCGACGCCGAATACGTCGAGTGCGTGGAGTGCGGCGCCATCCTCGAAGCGGGCGAGTTGAAAGAGCCTTCCGGATTCGGTGAGACCCTCTCCGACGCGTGAGAGATTCCAAATAGGTGTCCTGTTCGGGCGAGAATGCCCAGGGCTAGCGGATTCCGAGCTTGGAGATGAGGCGGGAGACTTCCGAAGCAGGCACGTCATAGAGCTCGTGCTCGTCTGCTTCCGCCAGGCGCTCGCGCAGATACTCGGCAGCGATGTAGCTGGCTTCGCGGTCGGAGAGATCGCGCCCGGCGCGCGTGCGGAAGTCCACGAAGGCCATGTGCGCGAGGCCGACGATGACTCCGCGGCCATCCACGAAAAACTTGCAGTCAATCGTATCGCTGTGCCGCGTGGCGATGCCGTTCCACATGTGCGAGAAGCGACAGCGATAAGTTTGGTCGGTGAGTTTCGAGGCCACGTCGAACGCGCCGACGAATTCGGACATTGAGCCGGCGTTGGCTAGTGAAGCTGGCATTCTGTCGTCAGCGGTGTGCCGTTTATGCGTGGACGGCTTGCGGTTGCGCATACGCGCGTACCGCCGCCCCCACGCCGGCGCCCGCCGAAACGCGGAAGCCCTGATCGAGGAGCACCTTTTCGAGCGCCGCGAGCAGCAAAAGCACGTTGTTCTTCTGGCAGGAATAGCCCATCAAGCCGACGCGCCATAGTTTGCCCTTCAGCGGGCCGAAGCCGCCGGCAATCTCGATATTGAATTCATCGAGCAACTGTTTGCGCACGCGCATATCTTCGATCCCGCTTGGGACGGTGACGCCGGTAACGGTGATGAGGCGCTCCGCCGGGTTCTTCACGAAAAGTTCGAGCCCCATCGCTTCAATTCCGGCGATCAGCGCTTGCTGGTTCTGGCGGTGGCGCTCCCAGCGCGCTTCGAGCGTTTCCTCCAACACCAGGCGCAGGGCTTCGCGCAAGCCGTAGATCAATGAAATCGGCGGCGTATGGTGATAGGTGCGCTCCTTGCCCCAATAGTTCATCGTGGTGGTCAGATCGAAATACCAGCTCAACACCTTGGTCTTGCGGTTGCGCAGCAATTCTTCCATGCGCGCATTCACGCTGATGGGCGACATGCCCGGGGGCGCGCTGATGGCCTTCTGCGAGCCGCTGAAACAGATGTCGATCCGCTCGCGGTCAATATCGAGCGGAACGCCCGCGAGCGTGGCCACCGCATCCACGACGAGCAATGCGCCCAGTTCGTCCGCCACCTTGCGATAGTCCGCGAGGTGGCTGACCACCGACGTCGAAGTCTCGCCGTGCGTCAGCCCGATAAACTTGATCTTTTTCCCTTTTCCTGCGCGGCGCACGTCTTCAGGATCCACGGGGCGTCCATAAGGCGCCTCGACGCGGATAATATTCGCGGGAGCGCGCTCCGCGATGATGGCCATGCGCTCGGAGAAGGTGCCGTTGATGCAGATGATGGCGCTATCGCCCTCTTCGAGCGGATTCAGCACGGCCGCTTCAATCCCGCCGGAGCCGGAAGCCGAAATCGGGAAGGTAAGGCGGTTTTGCGTCTGGAAAACGCGCCGCAGCATCACCTGTACGTCTTCCATCATGTTGAGGAACCACGGGTCCAGGTGGCCCACCAGCGGAGTGGCCATGGCGCGGTAAACGCGCGGGTCAACGCACGAAGGGCCGGGGGTCAACATCAAACGTGTCGGGGGAAGGAGTTCTCCAATCGAATCGCTCATGGTGTAAGCCTCGATTTCTGTGCAAGCCGCCGGGGCTTGCTGCCCGCCGGAGGCGGACAGGCGCGGGTTTCTAGTGTCTCTAAAACGGGCCCTGGGCGCAACGGCCAAAATGGCATCGCGAGGGAATGCGCCGACGCGCGGCGAATGTTCGGGAGGACATGCAGCCCGTTAGCGAGGGGCGGAGGCGGCAGGCGGGCGAAGGATTGCCTCCATTTGGCGGATGTGGTTAAGGTCGTGCCCCGCCATCATGCTGACGAGCGTGGCGACGGATTCCTGGCCGCGCTCGGCATGGATGCCGAACAATTGCTTTTTTTCGGGCGAGAGCGATTTGAGCAAAGCGAGATTGTTTACGCGCAATGCGCGAAACGCCGCGAGAGACTGCTTGGCCGGGCGCTTGGCGTAATTCATTTGCAGCGCCCAGGCGTCCTGGTCAAAGGCCGGAATGGGCGTGCCGGGGTCTCCTATGATTGCGCGGACGCGATAGCCGTAAACGAGTTCGGTATCGGCGAGATGCGCGAGAATTTCCGCCACCGACCATTTGCCGGGCGCAGGGCGCTTGGCGAGACGCGAAGCGGAGGCTCGGCGGATGAGTCGCTCCATTTTCTTCGCGGCCCCAGCCTGAAGCTTCTCCGGTTTTTTCCCGGCGAGGTGGCTCAGCATTCTGTTTCTGTATTGTTCCGGCGTTTCCTGCATGGTGCCCCCTTCCCCTATTGTATCTCCGACGAAGCGTAAAGAATGAACCGAATGAGGGCTCAGGGGCAGAGCCAAAATGGCTGGGGGATCAAACGAGAATCGCTCGGCTGTCATTCCAGCCTAGCAATCTTCGCAATCTGATTTGCGTTTCACGGCGGCGGCCCTATAATTCAGGTATGAAACAATTCACACTTCCCATCGTTCTTGAAAGTGACGCGGACGGCTATTTTGTTTCCTGCCCGGCCCTGCAGGGCTGCTACAGCCAGGGAGACACATACGAAGAAGCGGTGGCGAACATCAAGGACGCTATCCGGCTGCACATCGAGGATCGTCTCGCTAGCGGCGAGGAGATCCCGGAGCGGGTTTCGGTCAGTCTCTCCACAGTTGAAGTTTCTGTCTGATGCCCAAACTCCCGCGTATCACGGCTCGCGAGATCTCCTCGGCGCTCGAAAGGGCCGGGTTTTCGTTGGCACGCCAGAGCGGGAGCCACAAGATATACAAGAATAAAGCGGGCAAGCGCGTGACCGTCCCTTTTCACGGCCCAAAAATTCTTCACCCAAAGGTGTTGAAGAGCATCCTGCGGGACGCCGACCTTTCGGCGGAAGACTTGGAAAAAATGCTCTAAGTTCCGTTGCCACTCTTGCTCAGGCCGAGCTTACAAGGGTCTACACGCAGAGGACATCCTTCGAAAACCATCAGTGAACCGTGCGTTCCCTCCTGAGTTAGGATAAGCAGCCTTGGAGCCTGCGACACAACTCGATCGGCTTTGCGTGGTCCTTGTCAGGACGCGCAATCCGCTCAACATCGGCGCGGCCGCTCGCGCGATGAGCAACTTCGGCTTTCGACGCATGCGGCTCGTCACACCGTACGAGCCAGCGTATCGTGAAGCACGCTCGGCCGTCGGTGCATTAGAGGTGCTGGCCAGCGCGGAGGAGTTCAAGACTGTGGCGGAAGCGGTGGCCGATTGCACGCTCGTCGTGGGAACCACGGCCATCCGTCATCGGCACTTGAAGCACGCGCTGCGGCGGCTGGACGAAGGCGCGCGCCAGATCCGCAAGCGCCTGGCATCGGCTACGAAAAATAAAGCGACCCGCGTCGCCCTGCTGTTTGGGTCGGAAAAGGTTGGCCTTTCGAACGAAGATTTCAGCCACTGCCACTGGCTGATGAACATTCCCACGTCCCAAGAAAACATTTCCATGAATCTGGGACAGGCCGTGGCTGTTTGCCTCTACGAACTGGCGCCGAGTGCGAAGGGCGCGGTAAGACCGGAGGAATCGAAGCCTGCGAGCGCGGGAGACGTCGAGCGGATCACGGCGATATTGCTCGAAACGCTGCGTGCCAGCGGCTACCTCGGCCGGCGCCGCGTCGCGGATTCCGAAGAGCGCATCCGGCGTCTAATTCGGCGGATGCATATCCAAGCCAGCGACACCGATGCCTGGCTGGGCATGTTGCGACAGATCGACTGGAAGCTGCGGTCCGGGAAAGAAACGCAGGGTTGAGCCCGTCAGATTCGGTCCCCAGCCCCTGGTGGGGCGCACAGTTCGCGCCCCGCGAAACCGACCGGAGCGCATAGTTCACGCTTAACAGAAATGCATCGAGTCCAGTAGAATCGGGCTTCACCATCGGCCCAACACGTTTCCTTATAAAGGAGTCCGAATGACTGCCCTGCCGCAGGGTGCCACCACTACCGCGCAGCTCGACGCCATCCGCGAAAAGGCGCGACTCCTGCGCATCCACTCGATGCGCATGACCACGGCCGCGGGCTCGGGTCATCCAACTTCATGTCTCTCCGCCGCGGAATTGGTGGCCGCGACTTTTTTCCACGCCATGAAATTCGATCCCGCGAATCCCAACGCCATCGGCGGCGACCGGTTCGTGCTTTCGAAGGGCCACGCCGCTCCGGTTCTCTATGCTGCACAAGCCGAGGCCGGCATTTATCCCGTTTCGCGATTGATGACGCTGCGTCAGTTTTCAAGCGAACTCGAGGGGCATCCGACCCCACTGATTCCGGGAGTGGATGCGGCGACGGGCTCGCTCGGGCAGGGGCTTTCGGTGGCGGCGGGCCTCGCGCTCGGCGCGCGCGCGGCGAAGAGTCCCGCGCGGATTTACGTCCTGATGGGCGACGGCGAAATGGCGGAAGGCCAGGTGTGGGAAGCGGCGGCGTTTGCGGCGTTCTACGGCCTCGACAACATCACTGTGCTGGCCGACGTGAACGCGCTGGGCCAGAGCGGTCGCACGATGTACAAACACGACACGGAAATCTACCGCCGCAAGTTCGAATCGGAAGGCTGGGAAGCGGAAGCGGTTGACGGCCACGATCTGGCCGCAGTGATCGCGGCGCTTGATCGCGCTTGCGCCACGCGCGGACGTCCGCAGGCCATCATCGCGCGTACGGAGAAGGGCCACGGCGTCAGTTTCCTCGCGGACAAAGAAGGCTGGCACGGCAAGCCGCTCCCCAAGGACATGCTCGAAAAGGCGCTGGCCGAACTGGGGCCGATTCCGGAGATCCCGAAAGACGACGGGCGCTCCTACGCGCGCAAATCACTGCCGGTGCCGGAAAACTTTCCCGCGCCGCCCCCTCCGAATTACGAGGCGGGGAAACCCGTGGCCACCCGCGAAGCCTACGGCATTGCGCTGCGGAAGCTTGCGCAGGTGCATCCGCACGTTGTGGCGCTTGATGGCGACGTCAAGAACTCCACTTTTTCCGAAGACATCGAAAAGACGGATCCCAGCCGCCTCTATCAGGGCTATATCGCCGAACAAAATATGGTGAGCGTGGCGGTTGGCCTGGCCGCGCAGGGACTTGTGCCGTTCGCCGCGACCTTCGCTTGCTTCCTCGCCCGCGCGTACGATCAGTTGCGCATGGCGGCTATCAGCCGCAGCAACATCAACCTGTGCGGATCGCACTGCGGCGTCTCCATCGGCGAAGACGGGCCCTCACAGATGGGACTCGAAGACCTGGCAATGTTCCGCGCCATTCCCGGCGCCACGGTTTTCTATCCGAGCGATGCCGTGGCCGCCGAACGGCTCACCGAAATCGCCGCGCGGCTTCCGGGAATCTGCTACATCCGCACTTCGCGGCCGAAGACCCCGATTCTCTATCCAATGAATGAAGAATTCCCCGTGCCCGGATTCAAGGTGCTACGGCAGAGCCCGAATGATCGCGCGACGGTGGTCGCCGCGGGCGTCACGCTGCACGAAGCTCTGAAGGCCTACGACCGACTGAAATCGGCCGGCATCGCCATCCGCGTGATTGATCTCTACTGCGTGAAGCCGCTCGATGGCGCCGCGCTCGGCGCGCACGTCACCGCGACGGGCGGGCGCATTGTCACGGTCGAGGATCATTACGGCGAGGGCGGGTTGGGGGAAGCCACGATCGCGGCGCTGGCGGAAGCGGGCGTGCCGCT
The DNA here is from genome assembly GCA_041497315.1 of Terriglobia bacterium. GTDB lineage: Bacteria > Acidobacteriota > Terriglobia > Acidiferrales > UBA7541 > JBGQGH01. The sequence goes on from JBGQGH010000003.1 coordinate 53,914, forward strand.
CACAAGAGTGCGCAAGATCGCCGTGGATCGCGTGGCGCACTCCGGCACGCCGGACGAATTGTTGGACGCGTTCGGGCTTTCCGCGCGGCACATCGCCGCCGCGGTACAACAGCTCAAATAATCGCGTCGGTTAGAGTCCCGCTTCGGTTGGTTGCAGGACGTGCTGGGGAGGCTGCCGCAGGTCCCACACGATGCGGAACCACGACAGAACTTTCAGCGTGTAGTACGTGAGGTCAACTTCCCACCAGAAGAAACCCTGCCGGGCGCTGGCCATGTAGTGGTGATGATTGTTGTGCCAGCCTTCGCCCATGGTCAGCAGCGCCAACAACACATTGTTCTTGCTGGTGTCCGCGGTCTCGTAACGCCGCCAGCCAAAGACGTGCGAGAGCGAGTTCACCGTGAACGAGCTGTGCCACAGCACCACCGTGCTCAGGAAAAAGCCCCAGATCAGCCAGCCCCAGCCGCCGATGAGGAACAAAACCACAGCCAGTGCAACGGGCGGGACCAGGTGATACTTGTTCAGCCAGCGAAGCTCGGGATACTTGTAGAGGTCCGGAATCAAATCCACCATCGTGTCGTTGTAGCGGTCGGAAAGGATCCAGCCGACATGCGACCACCAGAAACCGAAGAGCGTCGGCGAGTGCAAGTCTTCCTCGGTGTCTGAATATTTGTGGTGATGGCGATGATTCGCCGCCCACCAAAGCACGCCCTTCTGTGAAGAGGTGGTGGCCATGAAGGCCATCAGGAACTGGAAGACGCGGCTGGTCTTGAACGAGCGGTGCGAAAAATACCGGTGGTAGCCCGCGGTGACGAAAAACATCCGCACGTAGTACATGGCCAGGAAAATCACCAGGTAAGACCAACGGAAGCCGATAAAGAACGCGGCCAGTGGAATCAGGTGAGCCGCAAAAAAGGGAAAGGATCGAACCAGGGAGATTCGTGCGCCGTTCCGCAGAGCAATCTGAGCAGTTGCCATACAGCCGGTTTCCTCCACTCCGAGTGACCCGGAGTCAGCCTCGCACTCTCCGCGAGCGCTTGAGAGGAAAACCAGCACGTGGCGCCACGAAAAGACACTTTCAGTGTAGTCTTCGCGCGCGCTGCGGTCAAGCAAACTGCGCAGCTTCATTCCCACACTTGCATTCCTGCCAAAGCCCCTGGAGTAATTTCGTTGAAGAAACACGATGGAGCCGGCACAAGGTCGGGAAATCTCCCCGGCGATGTGTTATCTTTCCGCCGCCCGCTTTTGTACGATCGGCGGTTTTTCTCCGATGAGCGAAAAAACAATTCTCGTGGGACTCATCCCCGAAGTGATGGTGATCGAGACGGACGAACAAGTGGCCTGGATTTCCAATGCGGGGAGCCTGAAGATCGAGTTCGATCCCAACCGCTGTCCGTTCTCCTCCAACGTCTTCCAGGTCCCCGCCGGCATGCGCCTGCTCAGCGGCACACCTCGGCCGGGCACGAAACCCGGCTCCTACCGGTATCGCCTCTGGCTCAACGATCAATTGGTCGGCAGTGGCGAAGTAGTTCTGCGAGAGAAGTAATCCCGCGCTGCTGGAATCAAGACCTAGGCAAGCAGTCGTTGGTCGCGAAGTGCGGATCTGCTCGTTCGGGAAGATCTAGTCACCCGCAGCCGCCGCCCGCGGCCGGGCATTTTCGACGGCATCCGCCAGATGGCGCCGCACAGGCGCAAGCATAAACGCCGCGACAGGTTGGTTGAGCGGCACGTGCACGGCTGCGGACTTGCGGGGGAACTCGGAGCGGTGGTCCAGGCGCAGGCCCGCGCCGCTCAGCATCTCTTCGGAGAGATTGGGGTCGTCGGAGCGGTCCACTCCCCAAAACCACAGCCGGTCCTCATCGCGCTGCAAGTATTGCAGCGACTCCTCCAGTTTCTTCATCGCCCGGACGAAGGATGACGCCATGAAATAGACGTTCAGCACCCAATGATGCCGCGGGAAAGACGCGCGAATGCGCACGCAGTACTTGCCGGACTGGTTGAGCTCCATCGTGCAGCGATAGTCGTTCCTCGCGTGACCGTTCTTGGTATGACCATTCTTGCCCGGCATGCTGCACCTCGGCCTTGCGGCGGTTGGGGAACGTTGGACTGCTACCCTGCTGGTTTTTTCTCTACCACGAGCTTCTCCCGGCCACAGTGACCGGTGGCCGTGAGCGGGAGACGTACCCTTGGGGAAGACGAACGTTTCTGAGCTTCGCCCCGCTGGCGACGGGGCCTTTCCTGCGGACAAAGCTATGCTAGCCGAAAGCCTGCGGGTAAGGCAAGCGAAAAGAGGTTCCTTGTAAGTCTTTTTATTGCAATAAGATAGAATCGAAGAACGCTCAGGCTGGGCTGGTCAGGCGTCGCAATGTTTCAGCATTGAACTTCAACAGGCCTTCCCGCTTCAGGCGCTCTTCCAGAGCGTTTCGAAAGGCTTCATAGGCGAGTTCGCGCTTGGCTTGGAGCAGTTGCTGCTCGATCTCCGCCCTCTGCTTGTCGAACTCCTCGGGCTTGGCTTCGGTCCGCTCCGTCATCTGGGCGACCACCCAGTTCGCGGCGATTTGGACGGGGGAGGAGACTTTTCCGGCTTTCAGTGAGAAGACTACCGCGAGCTGCCGGGCGCTCCCGACGCCGGCCACACTTCCGTCGCGGGCGAAGGGCTCGCTGGCCTTCGATTCGAGGCCGAGCGACTTCGCCGCGGCGGCAAGATTTTCTCCCCCCTTGACGCGCTTGGCCAGTTCTTCGGCGCGCGTCCTGGCGAGTTCCACAGCTTTCTCGTGGCGGTAGTCCTTCAAAACATTGTCGCGTACTTCGGCCAGAATTCCCGGATGCGTCGGCTGGATGTCTTTCACAGACAAGACGATATATCCCCGATCCGTGCGAATGGGCAGATTCAGTTCGCCGGCGCGCAACCGGAAGATGGCGTCCTTGAGTTCCGGTGAGCTCCCAATTTCCGGGATCGCGTCATTCGCGGTGACCGGAGCCGTCTCCGTCAGGATGAGATTGAACTGTTTCGCCAAATCGTCCATCGGAATGCGCCCGACTTTGCGGATGGCCTGGGCGATCTTGTCCGCCTGGTCGGCGGCCATCTGGTCGGCCTTCTGTCCGGCGAGGATCGGTTGAATTTCGGCGCGCACTTCCTCGAATGTTTTCGTATGCGCATATTCGCGATCCAGAACCTTGATGATGTGGATGCCGATTTGCGTCCGGATCAGGTCGGAGACGGCCCCCTTCGAAAGGCCAAATGCCGCCTTTTCGAGTTCCGCGCTGGCCTGGTTGCGTTCGAGCCACCCGAGGTCTCCACCCTTGTCTTTGGTCGCTGTGTCTTCCGAGTTTTTCTTGGCCAGATCTTCGAACTTGCCACCGAGCTTGGCCTGTTTCAGGACGAGTTCCGCTTTCTTCTGAATCTCCTGTACCTCCGCGTCGGTCTTTCCCACCGTCTTGAAGAGGATTTGCTCCAGGTGGACGCGGTCCATGACTTTGTACTGATTGATGTGCTCGTTGTAGTAGGCGCGCAGCTCGGCATCGGACACCTGAGCGCGCTGCCGAAGTTGGTTGAGGTCCAGCAAGGCATAGCGCACCACGCGGCGCTCGGGCACCGTATAACGCGCCTTGTTCTTCGTGAAATAAGCGCCGAGTTCGGCATCGCTGGGCGAGATTTTGGCCTCAAGGACGTCCGGGGCAATCAGGACGTAATCAATTTTGACTTTCTCGTTCCGCCGCTCGAATTCCTGTTTGACGTCCTCAGGAGAGACAGTCACTCCGTCGGTGACCAGGCGCCGGAACTTCTCCTCCAACATTCCCTGCCGCACCAGCTCCTCGAATTCAGGGACACTCATCCCAAACCGGTTCTGCACGTCGCTGGCGTACTGCTCCATTCCCACCACGCTATCGCCGACGAACGATGCGGGAACCAGTTGGCGAATCCGCTCGATCTGTTCATCTTGGCTCACGCGAATGCCCAGGCGCTTCGCTTCCACTTCCAGCATGCGTTCAAAGACGAGCTGGTTCACCACTTGTTGCGCGTAGAGCGGTTGGAGCGCTTTCGGAATTTGCCCGCCGCGCGTGATGCGATCCATCTGGCGGCGCACCTCCACCACGGTGACGGCGTTGCCGCCCACATCCGCCACCGTGTCCGTGGACGCAATGCCGGAGTCTCCATGCGGCACCAGGTACACCAGCATGCTCACGCCGATGCCGGCGACGATAATTCCCAGCACAACGCGCGTCGCCACGGTCTTGTTCTGTAGCGCCTTCAACATGCAGGGAGTCCCCCTCCGGGCGGCCCAAACCCCATCAGTCCAAACAAGGGATTATAGAGAGTCGCGAGGGCACACTCAATCGCTAATCTTCGGGACGCCTTCTCCAACCGCGCCGCGGCCCCCAACTCAGGCGAAGTCCACCGGCGGGCCCGAGGCTCGATCCCAATATGATTCGTGGAGTGATTGCTGTTGCCGGTTAGAAAACTCCTCCGAGGCCGTGTTGAAAGGCCCTACTCGCTGTGTTAGTCTGCAAAAATGGCGTAAAATCAGCGCCTTGCAGCATGAGTGGCTCGCAACCAATCGGAACCCCGAAGCCCAAGATCTCAACCGTACAGATCTACTGGACGAACTTTACCTACCGCACTCTGGCGATCTACCTGTTCTTGTTCGTCGTCATCGTGCTGGGCTCACTGTACTTGATCTATCCAGATTGGGTGATTGCGCAAATACATCGCGTGTCGGCCGCGTTCAGCGGCAGCACGACGAACTTGGCGGCCATCACGCAGAACCAGGCGCGCTTCGTCAACCTGAACGGCAGGGTGATGGTGAAGAAAGCGAACTCCGTGGAGTGGGTGCCGGCAACTTACAGCGCCACGCTCGATAAAGGCGACCTGATTCAGACGAGTTCGGACGGCCTCGCGCGCTTGACGTTCGTGGACGGCACTTCGTACACCGTGAAGGGCGACACCCTGGTGACCGTCGAGGAAAACTCGGTGGGCCGCGACCGCTCCACGCGCGTCGGCGTGCACATCAGCTCCGGCGCGGTGGATCTGGCCACCGGGTCGTGGGAATCGTCGAAGTCCAAAGCGGAGGTCTCCTTCGCTGACGCCGTGGCTTCGGTGCGCCAGAACAGCCGCGCGGCGGTGCGCAGCGATCCGCAAACCAATCAGAGCGAGATCACCATGGCGGCCGGCAGTGCGGAAGTCAGGACTCAATCCGGCGGACAGGAACAGAAAATCGAGCTGGGTAAATGGGAGCGCGCCAGCATCTCCACGGGCGGCGCGATTGTGAAGACGAATGTCTTGGCCCCGCCGGATCTGGCTCAGCCGCTGAATTTGCAGCCCATCTTTTCCGACTCCAAGCACTCCTCCGTGAAATTTGAGTGGCGACCGGTTCGAGGCGCGGTGGGCTACCAGTTGCGCCTGAGCGCCACGTCCATGTTTACAAAGGTTCTGGCCGAGCGGCGCACCACGGGGAAATCCGTTGAGGTCTCCGGCTTGGATTCGGGCGAATATTTCTGGAACGTGATCGCCATCGATGCCGCGAAACATTTGAGCGAGCCGAGCGACACCTACAAGTTCACTCTCGTGGCACAGGGCAAGTCCGAGGAGATGCTCCTCGAGGTGGACGGCACCCAGTTGCACGGCAACGTGGTGGAAATTACAGGCCGGACCGAGCCCGGCGCGGCGCTGATCGTGAACGGCCAGCAAGTGGCCAACATCAAGGCCGACGGGCGTTTCCAGCATTTCACCGAGCCGATGGCGCGCGGCAGCCAGACCATCGTCATCTCCGGGCAAAACCGCCGGGGAGGCACCGCGATCAAGCGTGTACCGATCGTGATTCCGTAGCGCCGAGTCACCAGCGGAAAAGTCTTGAGGCAATTGAACGCGCGGCGTCCTGCCGGGATTCTTGGGGATGTGAGGTGGGGCGCGCTGGGCGTATGGAACTGAGGGACAGATGAGCAAGAACGGATTCAACCTGCGGTCGGTTTTCAGCCTGTTTTCTTCCGACCTGGCCATTGACCTGGGCACGGCTAACACTCTGGTGTTTGCAAAGGGCAAAGGGATCGTGGTGAACGAACCCTCCATCGTGGCCATCAACAAGAACAACGGCGAAGTGGTGGCCGTGGGCAAGGAAGCCAAGGAAATGCTCGGCCGCACGCCGGGAAACGTAGTGGCCATAAAACCCATGAAAGACGGCGTGATCGCCGATTTCAAAGTCACCGAAAAAATGCTCACCTACTTCATCCAGAAGGCACACAACCGGCGCGTCCTGGTGCACCCGCGCATCGTCATCGGCGTGCCCAGCGAGATCACGCCGGTGGAAAAGCGCGCCGTGCAGGACTCCGCCTACCGCGCCCGCGCCAGCGAAGTCTATCTGGTCGAGCAAGCCATGGCCGCGGCCATCGGCGCGGGCCTGCCCATTGAAGAGCCTTCGGGCAACATGGTGGTGGACATCGGCGGCGGCACCACGGATATCGCCGTCATTTCCATGAGCGGGATCGTCTATTCGCGTTCGGTGCGCGTGGCCGGCAACGAAATGGACGAAGCCGTGATGCACTACCTGAAGCGCAAGTACAACCTGCTGGTCGGCGAGCGCACCGCCGAGCAAATCAAGATGGAAATCGGTTCGGCCTATCCGCTCGAAAAGCCGCTAACCATGGAAGTGAAGGGCCGCAATTTGATTGAGGGCGTCCCGCGCACGGTAACGATTGACGACAGCGAGATCCGCGAGGCGCTCTCCGAATGTGTGGCCACCATCCTGAACGCAATCCGCGTGGCCCTCGAGCGTACTCCGCCCGAGCTTTCCGCGGACATCAGCGACCGCGGCATCGTCCTGACCGGCGGCGGCGCGCTGCTGAAGAATTTGGACAAACGCATCCGTGAGGAGACCGGTCTGCCGGTTTCGATCGCCGACGATCCGCTGGCATCGGTGGTGCTGGGCACGGGAAAAATGCTGAGCGATTTCCGGCTGTTGCGGCTGGTCTCGATCGACTGAAGAAGTTCCGGCCGCGGCCCGTGGCGAGTTTCGATTTTCCGATTCTCAATGCTCGCAGTTCCATCCAAACACCGGTCACTGGTCCTGCTGGCCTCGGTCCTCACGGCGCAGGTGCTGCTCCTGGCCGTGCAGATCAAGCGCGACCGCCAGGTGCGGCTGATCCGCGTCTGGGCCGTCTCGCTGGTCACTCCCGTTCAACGCGCAGGCGCCTGGGCCATCGACGGAATCAGCGGGGGCTGGCGTCACTACATCGGCCTGCGCAACACCAGCAAGGAAAACGAAAACCTGCGCGCGGAGATGGATCGGCTTCGCCTGCGCAATGCCGAGCTCGAAGGCCGCGCCGCGGAAGCCGATCGCCTGGCCGCTCTCCTATCGTTCCGTGAAGCTCACAGCGACACGCCGATGGTGGCTGCCCGGGTGATTTCTTCGAGCGCGGACGCCGCCAGCAAGACTATTTTCATCGACCGCGGGCAGAGCGACGGCATCCGCCGCAATATGGGCGTAATCACGCCGGATGGCGTCGTGGGCAAGATCCTCGAGGTTTACAAAACCACTTCGCAGGTGCAATTGCTGAGTGACAAGGATGGTGGTGCCGGTGCGTTGCTGGCTACCAGCCGCATTCAGGGCCCCGTCAGCGGCACAGGCGAGCCGGCGCTAGTGTTGAAGTATGTGAGCAACGACGAAACTGTTGCCGTGGGTGAGCGCGTGTTGACCTCCGGCCAGGATCGCATCTTCCCGAAGGACTTGCCCGTCGGCACGGTCAGCGAGGTGAAGCCGGGAAATCCATTCAAACAAATTCGCGTCAAGCCTGCGGCGCACCTCGACCGCCTGGAAGAGGTGCTGGTTTTGCTCTCGCAAAAGGAACTTGAGTCGCTGAAAGAAAAGCCGGCCGATCAACAACCCGCGGCGCCAACGCAAGCGCAATTGAAAAATCCGGCGCCAGCCAAAGGAGCGACGCAGCCGCGCTGACGCAACGGGTCAGAAGAAATGGAAGCGATGGATCAATCGTATAGCGCGCCTCTGAAGATGGAAATCCGCACTCACGCCGAGCAGCACATCGAGGTGCACAAGTTCCGCACCGGCGCAGTGGTCGTTGTCGCGGTGGCCGCGCTGCTGCTCCAGGCGTTCCTCCCCGCGCATCTCCCTCGAGTGGGCGAGTTCATGGAACTGCCGCTGCTCGTCACCATCTATTTCGGCCTGAGCCGCCGGAATACTTCGACCGGGCTTCTGCTCGGCATGGTAATCGGCCTCGTACAAGACAGCCTCAGCAGCGGACGCTCGCCAATTGGTCTCTACGGCATCGCGAAAACTCTGGTGGGCTATTTCGCCTCTTCCATTGGCGCGCGGATTGATACGGAGCATCCCGTCGGCCGTTTTGTGCTGACGTTCGCTTTCTTTCACTTCCACCATGCCTCGTATGCGCTGACGCAGCGGCTGCTCCTCTCGCAGCGCGAGTCCTTTATCACCTGGCCGCTCCTCCTGGCCTCGCTGGTAAACGCTGTTCTCGCCGTCGCGCTGTTCCCTCTACTCGATAAGCTGCGCAAGCGCCAGTAAGTGCCGCGGGCTCACCCTGCGGCTGCCAAGTCTTGAGCCTGTCTGTGTGCGAATTCGCATCCCTGTACGGGTGGACAGCTTGCGCGACCGTATTGTAAGTGATAGGTTGGGCTGCACTTCCGGTGATCCGGAAGAAGAGATTTGCCGACTCAGAGCAAGTAACAGTACGCGGTCGGGAGAGAGATTTCCACAGAGCGGCTGCAAGAGACTTGTAGATTTCCACAGGCCTTTGAGAAACATTGAAGATCCCGCGAGCGCCGGGCGCCGCCACTTAGATTGGAAGTTGTGAGTGTCGTACTGGTTTAAGAACGACCACAAACTGCCGCAGGAGCGGCTGGCGATTGCGTCGTACGTGATCGTCGGCGTGATTGCCCTGCTGCTACTGGGTTTTTGGAAACTCCAGGTTTCGGATTCCGACCGCTACGCGCAGCTCGCCGAGCGCAACCGCATCCGCACCATCCCCATCATCGCGCCGCGCGGGCGCATGCTCGATCGCGAAGGCCGCGTCCTAGTGGACAATTATCCCTCCTTCAGCGTGCTGCTGCTTCGAGATTCCCCGCAGCAAGTTGAACGCAACCTCTCGCAAATCGCCGAAGGTCTGGAACTCTCGATCGATGATCTCCGCCAGCAGCTCGACGCGGCGAAAAACTTCCCGAAATTCCAGGCCATCGTGATTAAGCCCGAAGCTTCGCAGGCGGATATCGCCTTCATCGAATCGCACCGCGCCGATATTCCCGTGCTCGAGATGGTGATGGTTCATCGCCGCCGCTACATGAAAGACGGTTTCATGGCCCACTTGAGCGGATATGTCGGCGAAGTCAGCGCGGAGCAGGTGGATGCGGGCGACGGCCGCTATCGCCCCGGCGACCTGGTGGGCAAATCCGGCCTCGAACGGCAGTACAACGAGATCTTGCAGGGGACCGACGGTCAGCGTCGCGTGATCGTGAACAGCGTCGGCAAGGAAATGGGCCGGCTGGAGGAAGTCGAGGCCGTTGCGGGAAAGCCAATCCAGCTCACTATTGATTACGACTTGCAGGTGGTGGCCGAACAGTCGCTTGCCGGGAAACAGGGAGCCATCGTGGCGCTCGATCCGCGGACGGGCGAGGTGCTCGCCATGGCCAGCCAGCCTTCTCCGGACCCGAATCTCTTTGCCGTGCGCGTGCCGCGGGAAGAATGGAAGCGCCTGAATGAAGACAGTGATAAGCCTCTCCTCAATCGCGCCATTCAAGCCCAG
>JBGQGH010000004.1:0-62778 GCA_041497315.1 Terriglobia bacterium
CCCAGCGCCCGCGCCATCGCGCCCACGCGCGCGGCGTGTTCCCCGTCGCGCACCGCGAATTTCACCTGCTTGGTGCGCAGCAGTTTCTGCTTCAGCAAAGCGAGTGGGCCGTCATAGAGCAATCGGCCGTGGTCGATGATCATGATGCGGCGGCAAAGTTCTTCAATGTCGTCCATGTCGTGTGTGGTCAGGACGACCGTGGTGTTGTATTGCTCATTGATGGCGCGCAGAAACTTGCGGATGTGATCCTTGGCTACAACGTCGAGACCGATGGTGGGCTCGTCGAGGAAGAGCAGCGGCGGATTGTGGAGGAGCGCCGCGGCCAGGTCGCAGCGCATGCGTTCGCCGAGCGAAAGTTTGCGCACTGGCGTGTGCAAATAATCCTTGATGCCCAGGATCTGGTTGAAAAGTTCCATGCGCTCGTCGAAATCGCGCTGCGAGACGTCGTAAATCCGCCGCAGCAGTTTCAGCGACTCGACCACGGCGATGTCCCACCAAAGTTGCGTGCGCTGCCCGAAAACCACGCCGATTGTCTTGACGTAGGCGGTGCGCTGGCGCCAGGGCACGAACCCGTTTGAGCGCACTTCGCCCGACGTCGGTACCAGGATGCCGGTTAACATCTTGATGCTGGTGGACTTGCCCGCGCCATTCGGGCCGATGTAGCCAACCATCTCGCCGCGATCGATTTCAAACGTGATGCGGTCCACCGCCTTCACGGTCTGGTAGTCGCGATGGAAAAGGTTTTGGATGCCGCCCCAGACTCCTTCCCGGCGGCGGAAGGTCCGGAAGTGTTTGGAGAGTTCCCCGACAGCGATCAATGAGGAATCCGACATCGAAGCCGGATTCTAACACGGAGTTCTGCAGGGAGCTTCGGATCAGGAGCGGAACAGCACGTCTTCACGCTTGAAAAGATTGACGGCGACATACAGCGCGGCGGCCGCATACAACGTCGAGGACGCGAAGATCATGAAAATGTAATTCCAGTGATAGGTACCGGTGATGATTTCCTTGCTGACCAGGCTGGTATTGAGGATGGGCACCAGTGCCAGCTTGGCGTTCAACTCCACGCCCGGCAGGATGGCGGCGATGGCAGGCAGGATTACCACAATCATCAGCGGCGAGATGTAACTCTGCGCTTCCTTGTAGGACTTGGCGAAGAGCGCGATGGCAAACAGCGCGGCAGAGAAGAGGACCGCGAGAGGAATGACCATCAGAAAAACCGCCGCGACGGCCTTGGGATTGATGGAGAGCTGCGCGAAGCCTTCGCCTTTGCCCGGGCCCATGCTGCTCATGGCGCGCTTGGCAAAAACGAAAGTCCCCGACATCGAGAGCATCGAGAGGATCGCCGTGCAGACCGAAGCGGTCAGCACCATCAGGAATTTGCCCAGCACCAGATGCGTGCGCGAAACGGGGCTGCACAGGATCGTCTCGATCGTGCCGCGTTCTTTCTCTCCCGCGGTCAGGTCCATGGCCGGATACATCGCTCCGGTGAGGGAGAGGAGAATGATGAAGTAGGGAACCAAGCCACCGACGAGGTTGCCGGTGACTTTTTCCGGCGGAGCTACGTTCTCCTTCGAGATATCGAATGGCTTGATTAGATTCGCCGGAAGTTTTTGAGCCTCCAGGCGATCCTGAACCGTTTTGTCGCGCAGGTCACGGAAGAATTGCTGCAGGCGGTTCGCGGCGAATTGCGATCTCAACTCGCCTTCGTATTCGTAAATCTTCACTGTGGCATTCTGGCCTAGGACGAGAGCATCATCGAAGCCCGGCGGAATCTCCACTGCAGCGCGAATCTCCTTGTTGGTAATCAATTCGGCGTAATTGGCATGCGGGGGCACAATCCGTGTGTTTTTCACGGTGCGCAACTGCGCCATCAGCTTTGGCGAATCGTCGCCGCCCAGAATCATCACGCGGGCGACTTCCTGGCTGGCCTTGCCGATAATCATCGTGGAAATCGCGCCGATCCCGATGGACATCAGGGGCATGAGGACGATGGGCACGACGATCATGGAGATCAGCGTGCGCCGGTCGCGCAGCGAATCGGTGAGCTCTTTGCGATAGACAATGCCGATATTTCTCAGGCTCATCGGTGACCCTCCACGACCTGCACGAAAATCTCTTCCAGTTCCTGCTGGCGATAGCGGTCACGCAGCTCGGCGAGACTGCCCTCGGCCAGAATACGGCCGCTGTCCACGATCCCGATCGTGTCGCAAAGTTTTTCGACTTCGCTCATCACGTGGGTGGAGAAGATAACTGTTTTTCCATTGGCGCGGCACTCGCGGATGAATCCAACGATGGTGCGCGCCGTCATGACGTCCAGTCCCAGCGTGGGCTCATCGAAAATCATCACCGGCGGATCGTGCACCAGCGTCCGCGCGATGGAAACTTTCTGCTTCATGCCGGTGGAAAGTTTGTCGCAACGGCGGTCGCGGAATTCGTCCATCTCCAAGCGCGAGAAAATCCGGTCGATGCGCTTCTTCAGCTCGTCATCGTTAAGTCCGTAGAGCCGTCCGAAGTATTCAACCATCTCCTGCGCCGTCAAGCGGCCATAGAGCGCGGTGGCCGTAGAAAGAAAACCCACGTTTGCGCGCACCTTGTCGGAATCAGTCACGACATCGTAGCCGGCCACCTTGGCGGTGCCGTCGGTGGGCTCGAGGATCGTGGCCAGCATACGCAGCGTGGTGGTTTTCCCGGCGCCGTTGGCGCCCAGCAGCCCGTAAATTTGCCCCGGCTTGCAGACGAAGCTGATCCCATCCACGGCGCGGATCTCGCCGCGCTTTTTGTCGTGGAACACTTTAACGAGCTGTTGCGCTTCAATCATCTAGGCACATCCCTCGGAGTCCCGGCACAACCCTTGAAGCCGCCGCGCAGCTTGCGGAAGCAGTTCCGTCCGTCCACCAACTGGTTCTACGCAGAGTGCCTCGGAAAGATTACAGAAGAATGAGAATTTGAAAACCCGCCGACGGCTTAATTTACGGCTTCGCAGATTTCGCCGGCAACCCGCGTCGCGCGCTCAGCCTTTGTGGCAACTGGGGCAGATCTTCGTATCAACCTTGTCCAGCGTCACGACGAACATGTTATTGCAAGTCGTGCAGACGCGATGAATCACCGGCGCCGGTTTTTCACCAGGCTTCTGTTCGGCTTTCGATTCCTGCTGCGATTCGCTCATGGCGCGATTCTAGCACAGCCGCGCGAGCCGGAAATACCGCCGCGGCCGTCGGCGATCTCAGTGAAGTCGCCGGACTCCCGACGCTGCGAACGCAATCACGACGGTCGCGATCAACGCGAAGCCGCTTGAGGCCGCCAGCGCCAGAGGCGTGCCCAACCGCGCGGCCAGCACTCCCACCAGGAGGCTTCCCAGGGGCGTGAAACCGAGGTAGGCCATGGTGTGCATGCTGAGCACGCGCCCGCGGATGGACACCGGCACGAGCGTCTGGATCAAACTGTTGGCCGTGGCCACAGACTCGACCATCGCGCCGCCCACAACCGCGAGCAGCAGCGCCGAAATCAGCGGCGAACGCGAAAAACAAAACAGCACGATGGCGGCAAAGAAGGTAATCGCCGCGCCGAGGACGAGCGGCCCGCGGCGCTTGTGCGCTCGATGCCGTGCGAGTTGAAATCCGCCCAGCAATGCTCCCGCGCCAGCGGCGGTGACCAGGTAGCCCAGGCCTTTCGCGCCGACCTGCAAGACGTCGCGCGCGAACACCGGCATCATCACCAGGTAAGGCAAACCGAAGCCGCTGACCAGCGCCACGATCACGACCAGCAAGAGAATATCGCGATGTGAACGGACGTAACGGAAGCCCTCGGTGAGTTCTTCCCGCAAGGAAGCCTCCGCGCGTGGCTGGCGCGCGGGGAAGGCCACGCGGGCGAGCACGAAGAGCAGCGGTAGGTAGCTCAGCGCGTTCAGGTAGAAGCACGCGGCGACGCCCACGCCGGCGATGGCAAAGCCGGCGAGCGAAGGGCCCAGCACGCGCGACATGTTGAACTGGATGGAATTGAGCGCAATCGCATTAAGTGTATCATCCGGCGGTACCAGGTCGCTGATCGCCGCCTGATACGTGGGCGCGTTGATGGCCATGGTGGTTCCGGCGAGAAATGCGAGGACCAGAATCTGCCGCACGGTGATCACGTGTCCCTGCGTCAGGATGGCCAGCGCGAGCGCGAAGATCATCATCGCAGTCTGGGTGGCCAGCAGCATCCGGCGGCGCGAAGCGCGGTCGGCGATCACTCCGGCGGGGAGGGAAAAAAACAGCGCGGGAACCTGCTGCATGAATCCCACCAGGCCCAGCCAAAAGGGGGAGTTTGTGAGTTGCAGCACCAGCCAGCCCTGGGCCACGTTTTGCATCCACGAGCCGATGTTGGAGACGAAATTGCCGCTCCAGAAAAACCGGTATTGCGGATGTCGCAACGAACGGAACCATCCGCGGCCCGGCGCCAGCAAAATGTCAAACGGCAGCCGCGGCGCCGGCGACTCTGGGGTTTCTACCGAAGGCGGGATGACGGGAGGAGTTCCGGGCATCCCTCAGGCGGCCTGCCCTTCCACAAACTGCTTCACGCGGGAAACGATTTCGCCGATGCGCACCGGCCGGTATATGATTACCGCGGCGCTTCGCATCCATTCCGCCGCGCCCGCTCCGGGTTGTACATGCGAAGCGACCACCAACAAATAAGTGTATCTGCCCAGTCCCACGAGCGCGGCCGCATCTTCGGGCGTTTCGACCAAAGCAGCGTCGAGCACCACGACGGTGGGAAACTCTCGGCGAGCGAGTGCTTGGCCAACATTCTGGATGGAATCCATCCCGCGCGCGTCGAGTCCCGCCTCCAGGAGTTCCGCGCGGAGCGCAGCGCGCAGCGTCCAGTCCTTCGAGACGATGAAAACTCCCGGCATCCTGAGCGCAAAGTATAGCATCCTGTATAGTGAAGCGCTGGCCGCGCCCCTCATAGGCAAGGTGGCGCAATCTTTGTTAGAATGCGCTACTTTTCCTCCCGCGATGTTCCTGGCGGATTGAGAGGCCGATGTTTCCGCATTGGAGATTGAAGATATGGCTGTGGCTGGCCGCAAGCTTAGTTGCGGTCGTGTTGCTGGTCCAGTATAGCGGCCGCAAGCCGACCACCCGCGTGGCCCTCGTCGAAGTGCGGCGGGAGGATTTAAGCGCCAGCGTGACAAGTAATGGCAAGGTGGAGCCGGTCACCCCCCACGTTCTCCGCGCGCAATTTTCCACCTTCGTGACCAAAGTCATCGCCCGCGCAGGCCAACACGTGAAGAGCGGCGAACTGCTCGCCACACTGGATGACAAGGACCTTCGCGCCGCATTGTCGCGCGCCAAGGAACAATTGGTGAGGGCGCAGGATGACCTGCGCGCGGCTCGCGCAGGCGGCCACGCGGACGAGGCCGCTCAGATCGACGCCGGGCTCCGCCGCGCGGAGTTGGAGCGCGACCGCTTGCAGCGCCAGCGAGACGCGCTCGAACGGCTGGCGGCCAGCCAAGCCGCGACGAAAGAGGAAGTCGCGCAGAACAACGCCGTGCTGGCTCGCGCACAGGCGGACTTGCTGGAAGCGCAGAAAAAGAAAGAGGAATTCACCCGCCGCACTCAGCTCGATCTCGAGCGCGCTGCTCTGCGCGTAGCGCAATCGAATGATGAGGTTCGCTCGCTCGACGAAAAGGTGCGTTCCGCGCGCGTGGTCGCTCCGATCGAAGGCACGCTCTACTCGCTCGACGTCAAGACCGGCGACTACCTGAAAGTCGGCGAACCGATTGTGGAAGTTGCGGACCTCCGCCACATCCGCGTCCGGGCGTTTATTGATGAGCCCGACCTGGGCATGCTCGAGCCCAATCAAACCGTCGAAATCACCTGGGACGGCATGCCCTCCCAAAGATGGTTTGGGCGCACCGATGAAATCCCCAAGGAAGTGGTCTCCCGTGGGCAGCGCAGTGTCGGCGAAGTTCTCTGCCCGATCCAGAACGAAAAATTGGAGCTGGTCCCCAACGTAAACGTAAACGTCTGGATTCGCGTCCGCGAAAAGAAGAACGTCCTAATCGTCCCCCGGGGCGCGGTGCGTTTCGAAGGTACGCGCCGGTTCGTTTTCATCGCCGAGAGCGGCCTCTTGCCCCAGACCAGAAAACTGCTGAAGCGCGAGGTCAAACTGGGAATTGCCAGCCCGACAAACTTCGAGGTGGTAGACGGCGTCCGCGAGGGAGACAAGCTCGCACTGCCCACCGACGTCGAATTGCGGGACGGCATGACCGTCAGCGTAGTGTCGAAGGAATGACGACTCGCGGGGGCAGAGTTTTCCGTCTGCTGCTCGCTGCGACGCTGTTCGCGCTGACGGTGTGGTCTGCCGCCGCGCAAACTGTTCTGGAGATGGCCCGCACGGAGTACGATGCGGGACACTACCAGCAGGCGGTGGATCTTCTGCGCGGAGCGGCCGCGCAATATTCCCGCGATGCCTCATTCTACAACTGGCTCGCTCGTTGCGAGTTCGAGTTGCGGGAATACGACCCGGCGGTGGTCAGCGCCGAGCGCGCCGTCGAGCTCGAACCTTCCAATTCCGACTACCACCTCTGGCTCGGCCGCGCCTATGGCCGCAAGGCCGAGGAGGCTGGCCTCTTCTCCGCATTTTCCCTGGCCAGGAAATCCCGCCGGGAATTTGAGGAGGCGGTCCGCCTAAACCCTTCGAGTTTTGAGGCCCAGGAAGACCTGATCGAGTTTTATCTCCGCGCACCCGGTATCGTCGGGGGCGGCGAGGAGAAGGCGCTCCAGCAGATCGAAGCTCTCACCAAGGTGGATGCTATCGAAGCGCATCTCCTTCGCGCCAAGTATTTGCTGGATAAAAAAAAGACGGCCGCCGCCGACGTCGAAGTCCGTGCCGCGCTCGACGCTCGCCCCACGAGCATCCATGCCTACATCGATGCTGCGGAGTTCTATGAGCGGCGTAAGGACCGCGCAGGACTTCAGAGGACCGTCGAAGGAGGGATGCGCATCGATCCCACTGAGCCGCACTTCCTTTATTTTCAGGGTGTGGCGGCGTTCCTCGCTGGAATCCGCAACGACGAAGCAGAGCAATCACTCAAAAGATACCTCGAGACAATTCCGCCGCGCAGCGACCTGCCTCCCCACTGTGCCGCTCGCGAATGGCTGGGCCAGCTTTACGAGCGCGAAGGCCGCACCGCGGACGCGATCACGCAATACCGCGCGGCCATCGCGCAGGATGCCCACTGCAAGAAGGCCCACGATTCGCTCCGCCGGCTCCAGCGATAATCAGGAGCGCCGGTGCCGGCCCTCCCAGCCTAGCTTCAGCAGGACCCAAAGAAACTCGAAGTAATCCCGTGCCGAGAGTTTCGATTGGCCAAACTCCCGGTCGGGAAAAATGATGGGGATTTCGACGAAGCACCCGCCGTGGTTTACCAGCTCCACCAGCAAGGCGGTCTGAAATGCATAACCCCGGGTGGCCAGGTGGTAGAGATTGCAGCGTGCCAACAAATCAGCCTTGATGCAGCGGTAGCCCGAAGTGATATCACGGATGTCCGCAATGCCCGTGACGTGCCGCGTCAGCCAGTTGCCGCACACGCTGATCAACCGGCGATGCATGGCAAAGTCCGGGGTCTCTCCCCCCGCGACGAAGCGCGAGCCGATCACTACGCTGTAGCCCTGATTGGTGCGTGCGATGAAATCCGGCAGTAGACTGGCGTTGTGTTGCAAGTCAGCGTCCATTTCGAAGATCAGATCAGGTTTGAATTCTGCAAGCGCGTGTTCGATGCCGCGCTGGTAGGCGACCCCCAGGCCTTTTTTCTCGCCCGTGATCATGTGCAATCCCGGGAAGCGTTCCATCTCCGCACGCACCGCGTCCTGCGTGCCATCCGGTGAGTTATCGTCCACGACCAGCACACGCAGGTCGTGAGTCGGAATTCTGTTCTGTTGCGCGAAGATGCGTGGCAGGAGCAGCGGCAAATTCTTTGCTTCCATGTAGGTCGGCAGGACGATGCAGGCAATGGGTTTCATTCCGCCAGTTTCCTTCCGATCTCGCAAACTAGCAGCCTCTGGTTGAGGTAGGGACACGCCAGGCCAGCGTCTGCAGCTGCGCGAATCGAACTCCCCGCGCGGCTCGTGCGTTCCAGGACAATCCAGCTGACGCCATACCGCTTTGCGAGGCGCTCGAAGTCCACGCTCCCGAAATCCTCCCAGTGCTCCAGGTCGCTGGTCTCCTGACGCCAGGCATACGCGAGTTCCGGGCAATTCGCGGTGACCGCACGATCCTTCATCCCGTCGGCCAGCGCGCTGCGTTGGGCGAATGCGCGAAATCCGTGTGAATCGTTCCCTGGAAGGCCCATCGAGTAGGGGTTCAGCGCGAAGAGCGCTCCGGGCGGCGTATTCCGCCGCACCCAGCCGAAGGCTCGGACCCAATCGTTCGCGGGAAGGCGTCCCGGCCATTCCACCTGGGGGCTGGCGCGATCGGTCAACGCGTTCGCAAGGTAGGAAGCGAGGAGGATGGGTACAAGAAACGCCGCCCATCGCAAGTGGCGATCGCGCAGGACGTGCTCTCCCAACAATCCGCCGCCCAGAAAAATCCAACAAAAATAAACGAAGTGCAGAACGCGCATCGGCTCAGTGGGGATGAATCGTTCGAGGGGCGGCAGCGTGCTGATCGCGACCGCGCCGAGGACGCCGAGACTCCCGGCCAGCACCACGCGCCGGCTGATGTGCGCGACGACCGGCAATCTCCTCTGATCGCCCAGGCGCGCGTACCACACCAACATCGCCAGCAGGCCGATGACTCCCAGCCACTCATACCAATGCCAGTGTAAGGGAAGCAGGAAGCTCCGCGATGCGACCACCTGACGCCAAACAGGGTTGGGCACAGGGCCAATCGCAAACAGTGCCAGCGGGATCACCGCCGAAACCGCCGGCCCGGGGCGCGGCGCTTTCCAGGCCTGAATCGCCAGATGGCACGCGCCGATGGCTGCCAAGGTTGGATGCATGACGGCCGCGAGAGCGATCCATACCAACGCGCGCAGCTTTCCGTCGAGTACGGCCGCGAATCCAAACAGCAACGCGACGACCGCGAGATCTCGCGGATGCTGGTAACGGTCCGTCAGGTTGACTTTGCTTCCGCTCGCGGTCATCAGCCGCGCCGCCCAAACGGCGGCCACGGCTCCCCATTGCCCATATTTCGTCGGAAACACGCGCCGAGCGACCTGTAAGCTTGCGAGGAGAAAAAGAAAAATCGAGAGGACGTGCCAGAGAAAGGCCGCCAGATCGAGCGGCAGGCCGCTAGTCCTCACCGACCAGGCGATGATCTGCGGAAAGAGTGAGTACTGCGTCTGCGACAGGAGGAACGCCGAATCAAATCGATAGAGACTGGGGTCGAGACTTTTTTTCACCGCCGCGAGCCACACGGCCTGGTCCTGATGCCCGAGGTGATAGCCGTTGATGAGGATTGAAACGATGGTCAAAAGCATCAGAAATGAAATCGTCAGGTAGGCTTGCACCGCAGGATGTCGAACATGGCCGGCACCGCTCGCGGGAGTCATCGCGAGGCTACTCTAGCTTGCCGGCACAGAAGGGTCAAACCGCGGAACTGCGCGTCCTTCAACCGTGCAGTTGAGCGGAGGGGGGAGTAACTGGGGGTGAGACTCAGCCACGGCTGCGGCCTTCCTCGATCATCTGGAGGAATTCCGGATTTCCTTGCAGGCAGGTGAAGTCGGTGTCTCGCGCCATCCAATCCCAATTTGAATAGCCCAGTTGGACCACTTTCCGCAGGACCGTAAGAGCTTCGGCCGGCCGGTTCATCACGCCGTAAACGCAGGCCGCATTGTATTGAACGTTTGGGTCGGTGGGACGCAGTTCGATTGCCTTTGCCAACTGCTCGATGGCTTCCTTTTCTCTTTTCTCACGCCCATAGCGCGTGGCCAGCAGGATTCGCGCGCGCGCGTCTTCGGGTACCAGCTCGATTTGCAATTCAAGCGCCCGGCACAATTGCTTGTCTATTTGCTCAGCCCGGTCCGCTTGGCCCAGCCGTTCCAGGGCCTGGGCGAACGGAATGTACACGTTGTAATCATCGCCGCTTACAGCGATGGCCCGATCGGCGATCTCCGCGGATTCTTGCAGGCGATCGGAGCTCAGCAAGGCTCGGCCCAAAATGTTGTAGGCGTTCTCACAATCCGGCCTGCGCTCCAGCGCCGCCCTGGCAAATTCGATGGCTTCATCGTATTTCCGCTGGGCGTAAAAGATTCGCGCGCGCGCCGCCAGCGCTTCCGGAAGTTGGGAATTGCCCAGCAGAGCTTTGTCACAGGCGGCCATGCCCCTCTCAATCCAGCGAGGAGCGTGTTCGTGCAGCTCGTACATCATTCCGCACACGTTGGCGATCCCCGCATGGGCCAGGGAGAACCCCGGATCGATCTGGATGGCCCTCTCGAACATCTGCATCGCGTATTCCAGGTTTTCCCGCCGCGCGTAGTTGCGGCCCCGCAGATAGTAATCGTAGGCCTGCGCGTTTTCGGTGGGTTTTTGGGCGATGGTCTGCTCTTCCTGGGGCGAAAGCGTGATTCGCAGGGCTTGCGAGATACTCCGGGCTATTTCGTCCTGAATCTCGAAGACGTCCTTCAATTCGCGGTCGTAGCGTTCCGCCCAGGCGATGCGGCCGTTGCGCGCCTCCACGAGCTGCGCGGTGATACGCAGACGGTTTCCCGCCCGGCGCAGACTACCCTCCAGCACGAATCCGGCTCGAAGCTGCTGTCCGGCCTCGGAAGCATTGATGGGCTTGTCGCGGTAGGGAAGTACCGCGGATCGCGAGCACACCTTAAGTCCCTTGATGCGCGACAACTCGGTCGTCACATCTTCAGTGATGCCATCGCGGAAGTACTCGTCTTCCTGAGAGCCGCCGCGATTCTCGAAATAGAGGACGGCCACCGATTTTTCCGCCTGCGCGTCCGTCGCCACCGCCCGGCCGGAACCTGAATCGTGCTTCAGCCGCAGCAAATCGGCCCGCAGTCCCGCGGCCGTCTGATAGCGCCGCGCCAGGTCTTTCTCCAGCGACTTCTCGATGATCTGCGCCAGTTCGGGCGCGAGTTTGGGGTTCAGGCGCACGGCAGAAATGGGCTCGCGGTTCAACACCGCGTCAAAGATGAGTCCGGCGGTGCTGCCCCCGAACGCCTGCTTTCCCGTTGCCATTTCGTACAGCACCACGCCGAAGGAAAAGATGTCCGTCCGCGCCTCCAGCTCTTCTCCCCGCGCCTGTTCCGGAGACATGTAGGCCACCGTACCCAGCGCCGTCCCCGGGCTGGTGAGATTGTCCTCGGCGATCGCGGTCGCTCCGACGGAAGTCATCGCTCCAAGTACTTTCTTACCGGCGGTCAGTTTGGCCAGGCCGAAATCGAGGATTTTGGCCTGGCCGCGATTTGTGACGAAGATGTTCGCGGGTTTGATGTCACGGTGGACGATGCCCTTCGAGTGTGCGGCATCCAGAGCGTCGGCGATCTGCGTCCCGAGTTCGAGGATCTCCGCCGTCTCCATTGGCCGACCGGCCAGGCGGTGCTGCAGTGTCTGCCCTTCGAGAAGCTCCATAGCAATGAAGGGCCGGCCTTCGTGCTCGTCAATATCGTAAATCGTGCAGATATTGACGTGGTTCAGCGTGGAGGCGGCGCGCGCCTCACGCTGGAAGCGATCCAGCGCCAGGCGATCCTGGGCCATTTCATCGGGGAGGAATTTCAGCGCCACGCTGCGGCCCAGACGCGTGTCTTCGGCCTTGTACACCACGCCCATGCCGCCGACACCGAGCCGGTCGAGAACACGATAATGGGAAATCGTTTTGCCGATCATCTGAACTGAATAGCCCGTCTTGCCCGCGGCATAATACTTGTTCGGGCCTGAGTCGTCAACGCGTGGGGTACGGGCAGCGCGGCGCAAAGTCCGCGACATCTCTGCTATAGTTACTTCGAGGCGAATGCAAGATGGCGATGCTCCGGAGTGAAACGGTGATGGTCGCGCTGGACGCCCTGCGCGCCAACAAGGTCCGTGCATTCCTGACCACGCTCGGCGTGGTCATCGGCAGCGCTTCGATCGTCCTCGTTGTCACCGTGGCCCTGACCGGCCGCAAGTTCGTCATCGGCCAGATCGAAGGTGTGGGATCGAATCTTGTTTGGGCCACGAACCAAGTCAATCCAGGGGACAATGCGGCCCTGAGTTACGGCATTACCCCTGCCGATGTGGAGGCCGTGCGCGGCGGGATCCCCCAAGTCATCGAGGCCGCCGGGGCAACCGATATGCCCTCCTTCGTTGTGGTGCGCGGCAAGGAGTGGCCGGTAACCATGGTGGGTGTGACGCGCGGCTATCAGGCCATCCGCAACCTAATTATCCTGCGCGGGCGCTACTTCGATGATCAGGACCTGACTTCGCGCAACAAAGTGTGCATCGTCACCGAGCAGCTCGCCGCACGCGTCTACCCGAATCAGGATGCCACTGGATTGAGCATTCAGTTGGGCGAGTTTCGCTTCACGATCATTGGCGTCTTCAGGGAGCGCGTAGCGACCTTTGGGCTCTCGGAGATCCAGCGCGAGTCCGCCGTGGTCCCCTTCCCGCTGATCAAGGATTACACCGGCACCGATACCGTGCTTACACTCTATGCCCAGGCGCGAAACCCGGAGGATGTGCCATCGGTGACTCAGCAGGTGAAGGAGATCTTGCGCAGCCGCCATCTCGCCGCCGCGATCTATGACGTCCAGAATCTCAGTTCCATTCTTGACGCAGCGAAGAATATTGCCACGGCGTTGACGGTGGTGCTCCTGATCATCGGCTTTATTGCGTTGTTGATCAGCGGAATCGGGATTATGAACATCATGCTCGTCACCGTCACCGAACGCACCCGTGAAATCGGCATCCGCAAGGCCATCGGCGCGACTCGCAAAGAGATTCTGACGCAGTTTCTGCTGGAAGCGTTCCTGATCAGCGGGTTTGGCTCTGTGGCGGGAATCTTGATCGGCGTCAGTCTGCCGGTGCTGGCGCAGCAGGTCTTGCCGGGCAACCTGCGCGTGCCCATCTCCGGAATCTCGGTGATCGCTGCGTTTGTGATTTCCTGCGCAACCGGACTCTTCTTCGGTTATCTGCCCGCGAATCGGGCGGCCGCGCTGCAACCTACTGACTCGCTGCGGTACGAATAGAGTCCGGGGAATCCCTTGGCCGTCCGCCGTGCATCACAGTGTCTTGCTGCGGGAGCGGCGGCGCAAGATTCGATTGCACGGGTAGCGCGCAGGGTTCCGCTTTCGTTACAATCTGGGCTCAGTTTCTTCCACCAACTGCCTCTTGCAGTAGAGGTCGCCCATGAATGAATTGAATTGGCAAAGCGCAAGACGCGCAGTCCCGCTGCTCGCGAGCATGATTCTGGCTGCTGCAGGGATATCGGCAGTTGGGATCACGCTTGCGGCGCAGGATGCACTCCCGCCCGCGAGGCTCACGCTCAAGCAGGCGGTCAACCAGGCGATCCGGAACAGCCGAGACCTTGCGTTGGCTCGCATCCAACAGACGATTACCGAGAAGGCTGCGGGTTTGAACCGCGCGGATTTCCTCCCCAATCTCTATGGCGGGTCCGGTGCTGCCTATACGAACGGAATGCCGCAGACTCCCGGTGGTCAGGCGCCTTCCATCTTCAGCGTCTCGTACATCCAGACGCTTTTCAACCCGCCACTGCGCGGACAACTAAAAGCTGCCGAAGAGCGCGCGCGGGGCCAGCAGTCGAATGTCGAAGCGGTGCGCGATTCGGTGATTCTCCGCGCGGCCTCGGCCTACCTGGAATTAGCCAAGACGCGTCATGCGCTCGAATTGATGCGGCGCCAGCGCGAAGGCGCGCAGAAAATCCTGGACCTGACGCGCGATCGTGCCGGCGCCGGGCTCGAACTGCCCATCGAGATCACGCGCGCGCAGCTCCAATCCGCCCGCATCGAACAGCGCATCCTGCAACTCGAGGGTGCGGAAGACTCGCTGGACGATGAGCTGCACAACATGCTCGGTCTGCAGCCGGATCAGCGCATTGAGGTCGCCGCCGAAGAGCTTCCCGGAGGGCTGGATCAACCCGTCCCCGAACTGGTGCACCTCGCACTCGCCAACAATGCCGCCGTGAAGCAGGCCGAGTCGGAACAGCGGGCGCGACATTTCCGGTTGGATGGGGAGCGCGGCGGACGGTTTCCGACGCTGGATTTGGTGGGCCAGTACAGCATTTTGAGCCGGATCAACAATTACGATCAGTTCTTTAAGAAATTCCAGCGGCACAACTTCAACTTTGGCGTGCAAGTGAACATTCCCATCCTGAGTGCGCGCACCAACTCCGCAGTTTCTTTTGCGCAGACGGATCTGAACGCAGCGGAACTGGACCTGAAAAACAAGCGCGGTCTCTTGGAACTCGAAGTCCGCCGGGAAGCGCGTCGCACGCGGGAGATGGAAGCGGGGCGCGAGGTAGCCCGGCTCGAGCTGCAGCTCGCCCAGCAAAACCTGGCCGTTCTGCAAGCCCAGTTCCAGGAAGGCCGCCTGAACCTGCGCGACCTGGAGCGAGCCCGGATCGAAGAAAACGATAAGTGGATGGCTTTCCTCGACGCGGAATTCGAGCGCCAGCGCGCTCAGCTCGAGCTGATGAGGACGACCGGGCAGCTTGCCAAGGCCTTTCAGTAGGATTCGTGCCGGCATTCAGCGGCGGAAACGCTGGCAAAAGGAATCCCTAACGGCCCCGCGGCAATTTCAGGTAGAATGATTTCTCCACTTCGAGGGCCGATTTAGAGGCTTATTTGCAATCATGAGGGAGGACGGAGTATGCCCGATGTGATGAAGACACTGCTGTTGAACCCGCCGAGCTTTGAGAAGTTCGATGGCGGCGCCAGCTCGCGCTGGCCGGTGACGCGGGAAATTGAATCGTACTGGTATCCGGTCTGGCTGACATTTCCCGCCGGGATGCTGCCGGGCAGCCGCCTGGTGGACGCCTGTCCGCACAAGATCTCACGCGCCGAAACGGTGGAAATTTCCCGCGCCTACGAATTCTTGGTCCTGTTCACTTCCACGGTCGGATTCGAGAGCGATCTCCGGCTCATCCGGCAAATGAAAGAGAAGAATCCCGGCTTGAAGGTGTGCCTCGTGGGGCCGCACGTTCAGAACACACCCGACCAGAGCCTGATGGCCAGCGATGACATCGAGTTCATCGTCCGCGGCGAATTCGACCACGCCGTGGTCGAGTACGCGCAGGGCAAGCCGCTCGACCAGATTCCGGGCATCAGTTACCGTAAAGATGGCCGGGTGATGCACACCGGGCCGCGGCCGCAGCTTCACACGGAAGAGCTGGATGCCTTGCCGTTCGCGACCGAAGTTTACAAGCGCGATCTCAAGATCGAGAACTACAACGTGCCGTTCCTGCTGAACCCGTTCATCGCCATTTACACCACGCGCGGCTGCCCGGCGCTGTGCACCTTCTGCCAGTGGCCGCAGACGATTTCCGGGCACGCCTGGCGCGTGCGCTCGAGCGACAACGTGGCGCGCGAAATCAAGCAGGCGCTCCAGTGGTTCCCACAGTCGAAGGAATTTTTCTTCGACGACGATACATTCAACATTCGCAAGGACCGCGTCCTGGACATCTGCGAGAAATTCAAGCCGATGAAATTCCGCTGGTCCTGCAACGCCCGCGTCCACAGCGACTATGAGACGCTGAAGGCCATGGCCGATGCCGGCGCGCGCCTCTTCATCGTCGGCTTCGAGTCGGGCGACCCGCAAATCCTGAAGAACATCAAGAAGGGCGCCACGGTCGAGATGGCCCGCGAATTCGCCAAGAATTGCAAGAAGGTGGGCATCCGCATCCACGGCGACTTCATCCTCGGACTCCCCGGCGAAACAAAAGAGACCATGCAGAAGACGATTGATTTCGCTAAAGAGCTGGATTGCCCCACGGTTCAAGTTTCCATGGCGCATGCCTTCCCGGGCACGGAACTCTATCAATACCTCGCCAAGAATGACTTCCTCGTCGCCGAAGCGCTGGCCGACGGTGGCGGCCATCAGCTTCCGCACATCCAATATCCCGGCCTGACGCGCGAAGACATGATGGAGGGCGTCAATCGTTTCTACGACGAATACTACTTCCGGCCCAAGGTCGTCTGGCGCATCGTGCGCGAAGCGCTCTGGGACTCGCACGAGCGCAAGCGCCTCTACCACGAGGCCACCGAGTTTCTCAAACTCCGCCGCCAACGCAACAAGCTCGCGCGCAGGGGCTTCGAGAAGAAGACCTCCATCGCTGTGCCGGCCATTAAGTCGGAATCCGGCCAGGCGGCGCAGCTCTAGCCCCAGACTCGATGTTGTCGAAGATCAGTTTGCGGGCTAAGACGCTCGCCATGGTGGCGATCATGGTGTCCTGCAGCTGCACCGGCGACATACTCCTCAGCAAGGGAATGAAGCAGGTGGGCGAGGTCAGCTTCAATTCGTTTGGCGCACTGGCAAGCACGTTCCTTCAAATCATCGGCAACGGCAGGGTCTGGCTGGCTATTCTTTTCTTGTCGCTCTACACGCTTTCCTACATCGTGGTGCTCTCCTGGGCCGACTACAGTTACGTCCAGCCGGTGGCCGCCATCGGCTACGCGATTGTGCCGCTGCTGGGTTATCTGGTGCTCGGAGAATCAGTGACAATGCTGCGCTGGGCCGGCGTGGCCTTCATCTGCCTGGGCGTGCTGCTCATCACGCGCACGCAACCCCGCACCACGGAGCCGCTGCCCTGATGCGCACGTTCTTCTTTCTTTGTCTGGTGGTTTTTTGTGGCACCGGCGGCGAAATCTCCATCACGCATACAATGAAGCGCGTCGGCGAGGTCAAGAGTTTCGCGCCGCGAACGCTCTTGCCATTGTTGTGGCGTGCGTTCCGCATGCCCTCGATGTGGCTGGGCGTCACGCTCCTGGCCTGCTCTTTCTATTCTTTGCTCACGCTCCTCTCGTGGAACCCGGTAAGCTTCGTGATCCCCGCTACGGCGTCGAGCTACGCCGTCAGCGCGATTGGGGCGAAGTATTTGCTGGGAGAGCGCATCAGCGCCATTCGCTGGGCGGGCGTCTTCCTGGTGTGTTTCGGTGTGGCCCTGGCCTGGGCAGGCGGTTAACATCCGCACCAAAGGAATCCGCGTATGATCTGGACGGCCCTACGCTGGCTGATCCTCCTCGCCGCGCTTACACCGTTCGGCTATTTCCTGTTGTCCATTTATGCGGCCCGGCAATTCTTCCGGCAGCGAGAGAATTCCCCCGCGCCTGCGGATTTCACGCCGCCAGTCAGCATCTTGAAACCCCTGCGCGGCCTCGACCGCGAAGCATATGAGAATTACGCCAGTTTTTGCCGGCAGGATTACCCAGAGTACGAAATCCTTTTCAACGTGGGCGAAGAGGACGACCCGGTCGTCCCAATCATCCGTCAATTAATGCGCGATTTTCCGGAGCGCCTTATCCGTCTGCTCATCGGTTCGGAACCTTTGGGGCATAACGACAAGGTTTGCAAGCTCGCGCGGATGGCGCGTGAGGCGCGTTTTGCCATCCTGGTGGAAAGCGATAGCGACGTCCGCGTGGATCCGGATTATCTCCGGAAGGTTGTGGCGCCGTTCCGCGATCCGCAGGTCGGCGCGGTGACGGCGCTCTTTCGCGGGATTGCCGGCCGTGGTTGGGTCTCCCGAATGGATTGCGTCGGATCTTCCGCGGAATTCTGCGCCGGCGCCATGACGGCGCGGCTTCTGGAAGGTGTGAAATTCGCACATGGCGCGACCATGGCCACTACCCGCGAGCGTCTGGCCGAAATCGGCGGGTTCGATGCGCTCGCCGATCTGCACTCTGACGATTTTGAGTTCGGCAACCGCATCGCCGCCAAGGGCCATCGCGTCGAAATGCTTCACACTCCCGTCTGGATGGTTTATCCAGAGGAAACGCTCCGCAAGTATCTCCAGCACGAGCGCCGCTGGACGATCGGCCTGCGCAACATTCGCCCATGGGCCCATTTTGGTCTGCTTTTTTCGCAGGGACTCTTATGGGCCGTTCTGGCGGCGGTTGTGGCTCCCTCACCAATCATCTCCGGGGGATACCTTGTAGCCTATCTCATTCTGCGGATGTGGATGGCTTGGGAGGTGGGGGTCAAGGGCTTGGGCGATCCGGTCCTGCGCCGGAATATGTGGCTGCTGCCCGTGCGGGACGCGCTGGCTGTCTTCGTGTGGCTCGCCAGCTTTTTTTCCAACCGCATCACCTGGCGAGGCGCGGAGTTCATCATTCGCAAAGGGCGCCTAGTGCCCGTGACCCGCGGCGTGAGCGCGTCCGGCGGTTGACCGATTCCGGAATCCTGTTTAGATTAGTAGGGCGGGTGCTTGGTGTTCCGGGGCCGCTCGGATGGCGCCGGAGAAAAGACCCGCTATTTTTTCCTCCCTCGGCTGGGAGGTCGTACAATCGGTAGTACATCAGACTCTGGATCTGATTATCCTGGTTCGAGTCCAGGCCTCCCAGCCAATCTTTGATGATAAGTCCGGAAAAGCTCCATGTGTGGGCTTGAGTCCCGCCTGCGGCTCCACCCTCTTGACTTGCGTTCGCATGGAACCCAGTATGCCACCGGAAGATTGACTGCCTTTTGTAGCCAGCAAGGAGAGTATATTGAGACACAAGAATAAATCAGCACAGATGGGGGCTAAGAATGTCCAGACTAAAAGGAACGATGTTTGTTATTCTGGTGGCCGCGTTGACGGTCATCGCCCCCTTCACTGCGGCTCAAGGAGTATCAACCAAGGAGCTGCTTAGCCCTAGGCTCGTTGCTTTGCAGAAGGAGTTACAAGCCGGAAACCGAGCTGCGCTGGAAAGTTTTTGGCAACAGATTGCCAAGCAAGGCACGCCGCTGGTGGAACCGGTTGCGGGCGATGACAAGAGTGTGCTGGTGACGTTCCTGTGGCGCGGGGACAGCGAGACGCACAACGTTGTCCTTTTCTCAGCTCTCCCCGGTTGCGGCGCCGATGCGGCTGGATATTTTTCAGAGGCCCAGTTCCAGTGCAGCCGCCTGGCAAATTTGCCGGGGACGAACGTGTGGTTCAAAACGTACAAGCTGCCAAAAAACCCTCATTTTTCGTACTACCTTTCGCCCAACGATTCGCTGGCTCCGTCCGACCAGCGTAAGGAAAAGGATTGGGACACATTACAGCCCGATCCGCTCAATCCCCACCGATTCGTGAAGCACGAAGAGGACCGCGATTGGGTGAAGTCGGTGATGGAGGCCCCCGGGGAAGCTCATGAGTCATGGGGGGAAGAGCGATCCAATGTCCCTAAGGGCCGCACGGAAGAGTTCTACATGAGCAGTAAAGTCTTGGGAGACGAACGCCTGTTCTGGATCTACACGCCGCCCGGATACAGTCAAACGAGCAAGCCTTACGCACTCCTGGTGCTATTTGACGGCTGGGCGTTCGCGCATTCAATTCCCACCGCGACCATGCTCGACAATCTTCTCGCGGCCAATCGTATTCCACCCATAGTGGTTCTGTTGGTGGGCCAGAAGAACCGCATGGCTGAGTTGACCTGCAACGACTCATTTGATGATTTTCTGGTGCGCGAATTGGTTCCATGGACGCGCGCGCATTATCACGTGACTTCAAATCCTGCGGAAACCACCATAGCAGGAGGGAGCGCCGGCGGGTTGGGTGCTGCTTTTGCTGGGCTGCGGCATCCGGAGGTTTTCGGAAATGTTCTTTCGCTGTTCGGCTACTTCGCGTGGGAACCGGGCGAGCACAAGGTGGGAGGCGATGCGGAGGGGGGTCTCGGCGAATGGGAGTGGATAATCCACCAGTACGCAGAAACCCCCAAAGTGCCTCTGCGGTTCGTTATCATCGCGGGTCTGTTCGACTATGGCGGAGAACTCTCCCCGCGCCCAGCTATGCTTGCGTCGAACCGACACATGCGCGATGTCCTGCTCGCAAAAGGCTATCCGGTCATTTACCGCGAGATAGCCGCCGGGGATGACACGTTCTCCGCCTTGTTCGCTTTGCCTGACGGCCTGCGGCTTGCGATAGGGAGACAGGGCACTCAGCAATGAACCGAAAACAGCGCGCATGAGCGGCACGAGATCTGGGAAGTTGGGTCCAATCTAGGTCCAAAATTCGGCGCTTTTGGCCCTGTTCTTGAACGACGGATTGGTAAGGGCAGCAGAATCAACGAGACTTAGCGTTGTCCGTTCAATCTCTGGATCTGATTATCCTGGTTCGAGTCCAGGCCTCCCAGCCAACTCTTTTTCCTTCCTCACATCCGAATACTTCTGATCCGGCGTATCCTTACAATGATTGGTGGAGGAACGATGAGCTTTCAGGACAAAGTTGCAATCATAGCTGGCGGCACCGGCGGCCTGGGCCGCGCCGTGAGCCTGGCGTTTCTCGGCGTAGGTGCGAAAGTTGTTGTGACCTACCGGAAGCAGGCGGAATACGGCGTGCTTGCTGCGGAAGCGGGTGGGGATGCCGGTCGCCTGTCCGGCGCGACCGTGGATGTCACCGATGAAGCGGCAACGCAGGCCTTTGCCACCGCCACCGCGACAAAGCACGGTCGCATCGATATCCTCGTCAACGCTGTGGGCGGATATGCTGGAGGCAAAAACCTCTGAGAGAGCGATCCGAAAGTCTACGAGCAGATGATGGCGCTCAACCTGAAAGCCGGTTATGTGCTGGCGCGGGCCGTCCTTCCCGTGATGATCCGGCAGAACCGCGGCTGGGTCGTCAACGTCGCCTCGAAAGCAGGATACGGACACTCGGCGGGCGCGGCGCTCTATTCGGCGTCAAAGGCGGCCGCTCTGGCGCTCTTCGATTCGCTGGCCGAAGAGGTGAAGCCCTACGCCATCAATGTCAACTCCGTCGTGCCGAGTATCATCGACACCGAAGCGAACCGCGCGGCCATGCCCAAGGCTGACTTTTCGCGCTGGCCCAAGCCGGAAGAAATTGCGCGGGTCGTTCTGTTCCTGTGTTCTGAGGACGCCAAGCTGGTGCACGGCGCGGCCGTGCAAGTGTATGGGAGAAGTTGAAGAGTTTCAGGAACTCTTTGTGATGCGGCGGGGAGGCTCGACGAGTTCGATCAAAACCTTCTTGCCCTCGGGCGTTGGCGCGAGGAAAAAGTTTACTCGCGTGCCGTCGGCTCCGGGGCGGGTCGCCGGATAGATCGGCTGCTGTCCAAACTTCGTGCGCAAAATCTCGGTTGCGCGGTCGACATCCGTCACCTCGTACTCCACCTGTTGGATTCCTTCGCCAAATTTCTCGAGAAACTTCGCAATCGCACCGACTCCACCGGGCGCCTTCGTCGTCAGTATATCGAGGCGAACTTGCGGCCCGAATCGCAGCTCGAATTCCTTGGCATCCTGATCGGGTGGCACATCCGCCAGCCGCGGTGAGCCATTCGCGGCACGGATGGCCTCGAAACTTGCGGGATTCACGGCTACGCCCACGGTAGCGATGGTCTGTGCCCCGGCGTTGGGAATCGCGGATGGATTGCTGAGCAGCAGGGAAGCAAACTCGGGGTCGAAGCGCCATTTCTGAATAGCTCCGGCACTCAGTTGATCGCCCAGCCGATGAAGTTCAGCCGTCGCCCGCGCGCGGACCTTCGCGTCTTGAGCAGCGAGAAGTGAAACGAGAAGGCTGATGGCTGTGGAACTTGTGGACGCAGTGGTTGCTGGATGACCGCTTGCCTTGGCGTCATTTTTCTTCGCGGCACGCGCCTCCGCGCGCGCCGCGATCAGCGACGCCGTGACGGCCACAGTGAGCACGCCGCCGACAACTCCGAGAGCAATGTGCGTCGGGATCTCGATCCAGCGCGCGGCCAGCATTTTCGCACCAATGAACATCAGTACGAGCGAGAGACCTTCGCCCAGGTAGCGGAAATAGGGCAGCACGCCCGCCAGCAAGAAATAGAACGCGCGCAGGCCGAGGATGGCGAAGACATTGGACGTGTAAACGATGAAAGGGTCGCGCGTGACGCCAAAGACCGCGGGAATCGAGTCCAGGGCGAATACGAGGTCAGTGGTCTCGACCACCAGCAGAACCAGGAAGAGCGGCGTGGCCATCCAGAGCTTCCCCTTGCGCACGAAGAGCTTTTCCCCGTGATGCTCCGGAGTGACGGCCATGAATTTCCGCGCCCAGCGCAGGACCGGATTGTGCTCCGGGTGGACCTGCTCCTCCTTCTGGAACATCATTTTCGCACCGGCGAAGACGAGGAACGCGCCGAAGAGATAGAGCACCCACTCGAAGCGGTGGATCAGCGCCACGCCAGCCCCAATCATGATTCCCCGCATGACCAGCGCGCCCAGGATGCCCCACAGCAGTACCCGATGCTGGAAGCGCGGCTCGATGGCAAAGTAGCGGAAGAGCAGAACGAAAACGAAGAGGTTGTCCACGCTCAGTGATTTCTCGATCAGGTAGCCGGTAAAAAACTCCAGCGCAGGCCCGCGGCCGTACCAGTGCAGCAACCCGAAATTGAAGAGGAGCGAGATGAGCACCCAGACCACGCTCCAGGCTCCCGCCTCGCCCAGCTTGATCACATGCGCGCGGCGGTGGAAGACGCCCAGGTCGAGCGCCAGCATGAGGAGTACAAAGACGTTGAAACCTATCCAAAGCAGCGGCGTGCCCATCTAGCGCGCGCCTCGCACGGGATGGTTGCGCTTGATCAGACGGGCGACGCCTGTCCGTGGAAGAACATCCTCAGGAAGATGCAAGGCAGGAAACATTCCGCAACGCATTCTACTTGGCTGCGGGCCGATGCTCACTGGCATTTACGTTGGAAAGCTCGACGCGCGTGGTCTCTCCCGCCCGCACGGAGACCGGCGCATCCCAGCGCAGCCGGACGTCACCCGCCACGGCTTGGGTTTCGAGTATGCTGATCCAGTAGTCGCCGGGCGCGATTCCGGTGAAGATGCCGCGCCCTTCGAGGTCGCTGTCAGTCTTGGCGGCGAGATAGCGGAGCTGCACCAGGTCGCTTGTCCGACGCCGCACGCGCCGCCGTACTTCGATCTGCATTTTCGTCCAGCGCTCGGACGGATTCACCGGGTCCAGGAAACTCTCTATCCCCTCGACGCTGCTCGGATTCGCGGCGAGGTATTTCCGCACGGCGGCCTGGTAGTCCTCTTTCTGCTTCGCGTATTTCGCCGGGTTCTTCTCTTTGTCGGCGTCGCGGTATTTCGGCGTGGGAAAGTCCACCGACGCCCCGCCCGAGTTGAATTTCAGGTACGCCTTGTAAAACTCCGGCACCTCGAAGATATCGTCCGTCTTCAGCCGGTGCAGGAAATCTGAGCCCGATAACACGACGCTGTGCTGTTTTTTCATCCAAGCCTTTAATTCCTTGGATACTTCCAGCCCGCCGATGAAGTGGTCCAGATCGAGCTCGGTTTCCGTTGCTTCCGCTTCCTTCTGGATTTCCACGTAGCTTTTGTGCAGGAGATAAAACGTGATTTGGCGGACAGGTTCCGGACGGCCGTCGGTGGGCGTAACGCGCGCTTCGAAGACGATCGAGCCGGTTTGGCCGGATTGCGCGCGCGCAGGCGGCGGACTAACGAGCAGGCCGAGCGCGGCAAGAAACACCAGCATTTCGAGGGGACGTCTCACGCGCCTATCCTAACAGATTGAAGGCCCGCCGACAGCGAACCCCTGACTCAAGCGATGTATACAAGGGCACCGGTTAAGAGAAACATGAATGAGGGAAAGATCCAGATTCAAAGAGCAGCTGTGAGGCACAAGGCGTCTCACCGACGGCAAATACGGCCATCCTCACGCCGAGCAGTGGGCGAGCAAACAGCCTGCACAGCTTTGAGATGAGAACCGGGGAAGGGAATTCGGGTTGCCCCGCGAAAAAAGAATTACAGCAGGCGGAAGTTCACTTCGACGAACGTATAGACCGGAACCGCTTTGCCGCCGGGGCCGGTGGCTGGTGTGAACCGCCACACGCGGACCGCTTCGATGGCTTTGTCTTCCATGCCCATTCCCGGAGTGCGAACCACAGTGATGTTGGTTGCGCGGCCATCGGGCGTCACGATGATCTGTAGCATGACGACGCCCTGATACTTGGCCTTGCGGGCTTCGTCAGGATACGTGGGTGACGGGCAATAAAGGCACGCCGGAAATCCGACGCCGCCGGTGCCGGCGCGGAAGGCTCCGCCGCCGGTGCCGCCGCCGGAGCCGGGACCCAGTCCGCCGCCATCACCGCTCCCGATGCCGCCGCAGCAACCGGTACCGATGCCACCGCCGCCGCCGGGTCCGCCCGAGCCGGTAAGGATTCTCGCAAGCGGATCACCGTAGTTCGGCATGTTCGGGCTGGGCACCTTCAACTCCGGTGGCCCCAGCAATGTCGGTTCAGCGGGCAGCTTGGGATCAGGATTCCGGATCGTCGCCATAGGCGGCGTCTTCTGCAGCCAGTCAAATCTCGGGGCTTTGCCCTTGGTAGGCGGAGTATTCATGCGTTCGCCGCCACCACCGCCACCGCCGGCCTTGTCTTTCCCGGGGGGCAGCATGGCCGCGTAAGGCGAAATATCAATGCTGATGACTTCGGGTTTGTTCTTGGCCTCCGTGGTGGGCAACACGTGCTGCAAAATCGGCACGGTGATCAACACCACCAGCAGGGCGTGCACCGCGAGGGAAAGACCCTGCGACAACCCGAACTTCTCGTCCTTGCTCCAAATGTCTTTGACCTTGACCGGCTTGCTGGTCACCTTGAGCGGCGGGAGCTTCGGCGGCGAAATCGTCTCGCGCAGGTTGTCCCAATAATTGCGGTACCACGGCTTCCATTCCACAGTCATCCGGGAATGGACCGGCCCGCGCATTGTCGCGGGAATCGGCCGGAAAAAGTCTTTCAGGTTATCCCACAGGCTGACTTGGCCGTAGGTGTCCCCGCGCAAATCGCTCGGGGCCTTTCCGGAAACCTTGAGGGGGCGCTCGGTGAAGTAGCTATGCAGGCGGGTGAAAAAGCCCTTCGCCCAGGACTGTTCCTCTTCGACAAAAACGGGGTTTTTCGTCCCGGGTCCCAGAATGATCTTCGG
The DNA here is from genome assembly GCA_041497315.1 of Terriglobia bacterium. Taxonomy (GTDB): domain Bacteria; phylum Acidobacteriota; class Terriglobia; order Acidiferrales; family UBA7541; genus JBGQGH01. The sequence goes on from JBGQGH010000004.1 coordinate 25,014, forward strand.
TGCGTCCGGGTTCTTGGCTGGCGAGCCTAGCATCAAATATTGCATGTGAATTCCGCGCTTGGGCCCACAGGCCCCTACAAACTCTTAGATTCAGCCCACGCCAAAAGGATGTCTGCCCTCCTGAGGCTGACAGCCATTACGAATCATTGTACCATACGACGTTTGGAGGCGCGGCTAAGTTTCCATTCGTGCGTGCCTGACTTTACCTCCTGCACTAATTTGTATGACGGCCCGCCTGCCAGCGGGGTGAGCTGAGTTTACCAGGGCTCATCCGGGCGGCGGGAAACTCATAGAGGGACCTGAAGACCGGCCATGCCCAAAATCCTCGATCTGAAAAGCACGCTCAACCTGCCGCGAACCGCCTTCCCCATGAAGGCCAACCTGCCGCAGAACGAGCCCAAACAGCTTGCTGCATGGGAGGCCGCCGGACTCTACCGCCGCATCCAGGAATCCCGCGCCGGCGCACCGACCTATGTGCTGCATGACGGTCCTCCATATCCCACCGGCGAAATTCACCTGGGCACCGGAGAAAACAAGATACTGAAAGACATGGTCGTGAAATCGAAGACCATGGCCGGATTCCGCTCGCCGTATGTGCCCGGCTGGGATTGTCACGGCCTGCCCATCGAGCGGCAAGTGGAAAAGGAGCTGGGCGGCAAGAAGGATTCCGTCTCCGCCGCGGAATTCCGCCGGATGTGCCGCGAGTTTGCTTCGCGCTACGTGGACCAGCACCGCAGCGACTTCAAGCGCCTGGGTATCTTCGGCCGGTGGGAAGATCCGTACTTGACGATGAGCAATCAGTACGAGGCCTGCATCGCGGATACGTTTGTCACGTTCCTCGAAAAAGGCTACGTCTATCGCGGCTTGAAGCCGGTGTACTGGTGCATCTTCGACGCCACCGCGCTCGCGGAAGCCGAAGTCGAGTACGAAGATCACACCAGCCCGTCCATTTGGGTTCGCTACCCTGTAGTCGAATTCCCTCAAAGCACGGGCTCCAGAACCGCCGGCTTCTACGCGATCACTTGGACGACAACTCCATGGACTCTGCCAGCAAGCAGGGCCTTGGCCTTTAACAAGAACCTTCAATACATCCTGGCGGAGGATGAAAGAGGAGATGTCTACATCTTGGCCGAGCAGTTGCTTTCCGCGGTCTCGAACGCCACCGGATTGCGCTTCGGCCCGATTGCGGCATCCTTTCCAGGAAGCGCGTACACGGGCGCAAAATTCAAACACCCATTCTTGGATCTGACCGTCCCTGGCGTTCTAGGTGACCACGTGACCCTCGAGCAGGGCAGCGGGATCGTCCACACTGCCCCTGGACACGGTGCCGAAGATTTCTACACGGGTCAGCACTACGGCTTGGAAACCTATGCGCCGCTGGATGACAAGGGCCGATTCGTGGAAGGGCTGCCCGACTACATCGGGAAAACCGTCTTTGAGGCGAATCCTCATATCATCGCCCTCTTGAAAGACCGCGGCGCCCTGCTCGCCGAAGCAAAACTCACCCACAGCTATCCGCACTGCTGGCGCTGCCACAAACCGGTGATCTTCCGCGCCACCGAGCAGTGGTTCATCAACCTGGAGCACAACGCGCTGCGCCGCCGCGCGCTCGAGGAAATCAAGAAAGTGAAGTGGACGCCGGAGTGGGGAGCGGAGCGCCTTCACTCCATGATTGAGACGCGCCCGGACTGGTGCATCTCGCGCCAGCGCGTATGGGGCGTGCCATTGATCATTTTCTATTGCGAGCAGTGCAATGCGCGACTCGAGGACATCGCCGCGCTGCGCCACGTCATCCGCTGGTTCGAGCGCGAAGGCGCGGACGCCTGGTATCAGCATCCGGCCGAAGAGTTGCTGCCGCCGGGCACCAAGTGTAAGTGCGGTGCCGCGCGCTGGCGCAAGGAAAGCGACATCCTCGACGTGTGGTTTGATTCCGGCTCTTCAAGCCTGGCCGTGCTCGACCCGCCCGGGAAAACCGGCGCGGACAGCCTGCCCTGGCCCGCGGATATGTACCTCGAAGGCCCGGACCAGTTTCGCGGGTGGTTTCACAGCTCGCTGCTTGTGGCCATGGGCGCGCGCGATCGCTCGCCCTATCGCCATGTGCTCGCACATGGCTGGGCGCTCGACGACAAGGGCGACCCGATGTCGAAGTCGCTCGGCAACACGATTCTGCCGCGCGAAATCTGCGAGAAGTGGGGGGCGGACCTGTTGCGCCTCTGGGTCGCTTCGCAGGATTTCACCGCCGACATTCGCATGGGCGCCACGGTAATGGCGCAGCTCTCCGAGGCCTATCGCAAACTGCGCAATACGTTTCGCTTCGCGCTCGGCAACCTCAGCGATTTCGATCCCAATCGCGACGCCCTGCCGAAAGAGAAGCTGCTGGAGATGGATCGCTGGATGCTCTCGCGCACCGCGGTGCTCGCGCGCGACTGCCGCGAGTGGTATGAAAACTTCGAGTTCCACCGCGTTTTCCACGCGCTGCATGATTTTGCCGTGGTTGAGCTGAGTGCGTTTTACTTTGACATCCTCAAGGACCGGCTTTACACCTTCGCGGCGCGCAGTCGTACGCGTCGTTCGGCGCAGACGGCCATTTACGCCATCGCCTCTGCGCTCGTGCGCATCGCGGCGCCGCTTCTCGCGTTCACCACCGAAGAAGTCTGGAAGCACCTCCCGCGCAGGACGGGCGATCCGGAGAGCGTGCACATGGCTTTATTTCCCGACGCAGCCGAACTCGATTCCGGCCTGTCTGCGATGAAGGCCGAGCGCTGGACGCTTCTCGTGTCGCTGCGGAACGAAGTCTTGAAGGCCCTCGAAGCCGCGCGCAATGCCAAAACCATCTCCAGCGCACTCGAAGCTCGCGTCGTCCTCGGCGCGGAGGGCGACCTCGCCGGCCTCATCGGGGAATATGCCGAGTGGCTTCCCGCGCTTTTCATCGTTTCGCAAGTGGACCTCTCCCGCACGCACGCGGGCGAAGTCTTCCGCTCCCAAGCCATGCCCGGCCTGGAAATTTCTGTGCGGCGCGCCGACGGCGCGAAGTGCGAGCGCTGCTGGAATTACTCGACCCGCGTGGGCGAAAACGCCGAGTATCCCACCGTCTGCGAACGCTGCACCGCGGCGCTGGCTGAAATCGAGCGCGACGCCTCCTGATGGCCGGCGAGCGGCATGCCCGGTGGCTCTGGCTTTCCCTAGTGATTCTCGCCGCCGATCGCGCCTCGAAATTCGCGTTCGAGCGCTACACGTCCGAGAACTTCCGCCACGTGCTCGTCCCGGGATTCATCACGTTGGTACACAGCCATAATCCCGGTATCGCTTTCGGCCTGCTGGCTGATTCCCGCGCCGGTTGGCTCACAGCTCTATTGATCGCCGCGTCGGCGATTGTAGTCGCGCTGTTGGCCTGGGTCCTCACCTCCGGCCGCGCGGGCGGCGGGCGCAGCGCGGCAGGACTCGCCCTGATTCTCGGCGGCGCCGCAGGCAATCTGACCGACCGGCTGCTACACGGCGGCGTGACGGATTTCTTCGAAGTCCACTTGGGCAGCTTCCATTGGCCGGCATTCAACGTGGCTGATTCTGCGATTACCATCGGCGCCCTGCTCGTCCTGCTGGACCTGCTGCTGAATCGGCGTCACCCCGCCGCACGCGTCTCTGATAGAGAGGGTTGATGGCGCGGCGGCGCGTCGCCACGATCAACTCGACCCCGATGACCGATCGCAAGAAATTCATCGTCCCCGCCGAAGATGCCGGGCAGCGCCTGGATCGCTATCTTTCCGCGAAATTGCCGGAGCTGAGCCGCACGCGCATCCAGGAGCTGATCGCGGAAGGCCGCGTGCTCGTGGACGGCGCGCCGGCGAAGTCCTCGCATCGCACCGCTGCCGGCGAAAAGATCGAAGTAGAAATCCTCCCGCGCCCGCCGGTTGAAGCCGTGGCCGAAGATATCCCCATCGAAATCCTTTACGAGGATGACGATCTCGTTGCGGTGAATAAGCCGGCGGGGATGGTTGTCCATGCGGGAGCAGGAAACGCGAGGGGAACGCTGGTAAATGCGCTCTTGCACAAACTGGGGAAACTTTCTTCTGCAGGCGGCATTCTGCGGCCGGGAATCGTCCATCGCTTGGACCGGGGTACCTCCGGCGTACTCCTCGTCGCGCGCAATGACCGCGCCCACGCAGTTCTCGCCGAGCAGTTCCGCTCGCGCAGCGTCCAGAAAACGTATCTCGCACTGGTGCAGGGCTCGCTGCCGCGCGAGACCGGTACGATCGGCCTGCCCATCTCGCGCGATCCCAAGCGCCGCACCCGCATGACCGCGGCGCGCCGAGAAGGCAGGGAGGCCCGAACGGACTGGCGCGTCCTCGTGGGCCTCGACGGTTTTTCTCTTCTGGAGGTTGACCTCCACACCGGCCGGACGCATCAAATCCGTGTGCACTTCTCAGCTCTGCGGCACCCAGTGGTTGGAGACACGCTTTATGGTGCCGCGCGCGAAGTGCGCGTGGGGAAGATCGTTCTCCCTCCGCTCGGACGGCCATTCCTTCACGCCGCGCGAATCGGCTTCACTCATCCTCGGACCGGAGAGCGAATGGAACTCCGCGCACCCCTCGCGCCGGAACTGCTTGAGTGGTTGCACCGCCTCATCGAGGCCCAGGGGAAGACGCCTCGCGCGATTGACGCTGCTCTACGCGGGTACCTATAATCTTTCCATGCGGCGCGCCCTCTTATTGACGATTCTTCTCGCCACCGGCGGATTGCCCCCCGTCGTCTTCGGCGCGCAGCAGCAGGAGCAGAAGCCTCCCGCGCCGCCAGCGGCCCCGTCGCAGCCGAGCGCCGCGCAGAGCACCATCCCGGTCAACGTCGATCTGGTGCCCGTAATCTTCAGTGTCACCAACCGGCGGCATAAATTCGTCACTGACCTGCAGAAAGACGATTTCCGCGTGCTCGAGGACGGTAAGCCGCAGGAAATTCGCTTCTTCAGCCGCGAGACGGACCTGCCCTTGCGCGTGGCGCTTCTGCTGGATACTTCCAACAGCATCCGCGAACGCCTGAAATTCGAGCAGGAAGCGGCCATCGAATTCCTTTTCAACGTCATCCGCCGGCAAAAAGACCGCGCGTTCCTGATGACGTTCGATGACGAGCCCGCCGTCATTCAGGACTATACGGACAACGTGGGCTCTCTCCGCGACGCCATCATGAAAGAACGCGCCGGTGGCGGTACGGCGCTCTACGACGCGGTGTATTACGCCTGTGAGCAGCGGCTAATGAACCCGCCAAAGCCGTCCACTCCGAATGTGGAACTCCGCCGCGTGCTCGTGGTGATCAGCGACGGCGACGATACGCTCAGCAAGCACTCGCGCAGCGAAGCGATCGAGCTGGCGCAGCGCGCGGGCGTGGTGATCTATGCCATCAGCTCCAGCACGCAATGGGTCACCGCCGAAGATGAGACCGATCCGAACAAGCGCGTCGGCCGGAAATACCACATGGAGCCCGGTGACAAAGCCCTCCAGCAGATGGCCGAAGAGACCGGAGGCCGCGCGTTCTTCCCTTATCGTGTGGACGACCTCGGCCAGTCGTTCCAGGACATCGGCGACGAACTGCGCAGCCAGTATTCGCTGGCCTACACGCCCGCGAGCCGCATCGCCGACGGCAGGTTCCGCCGAATCCAGATCCAGATGGACCGGAAAGAATACAAGGACCTGATTATCCGTGCGCGCCGCGGTTACTACGCGCCGCGCGCCTCGGCGGGAATTCCCGCGCCGCCTCCCAAGTCTCCCAGCCAGTAGTTTCCAAACACAACCATCCTCCAGGCGGCCGTTCCAGCTGCACTTTTTTCTCGCATCCTAATCTGTGTTGAGACTTAGTCCTTCGCGGCGTAGTAGCCCTTGCGGGTCAGGACCTTTTGGTCTTTGCCCGTGGTTTCGACTTTGATTTTGCGGTACCTGCCGTCGCGGGTCGTGTTGGTGGAGTAGTAGCCAAGGACGTATTGTGTACGCAGCTCCTCGGAGATTTCCTGGAACGCCTCTTCCAGTTTCTTTTCGCTGTGGACGACGATGGTCCTCCCGCCGGTCTCGTCGGTGAGCTTCTTGGCCACGCCCTCGTTCATGCCTTCGCGCGGATCTCCGACCAGAAGGATGTGCACGACCGTGTCGGTGCGCTGCGCGGCCTGGATCGCGTCTTCGACGCGCATCTTGCTGCCGTTATCCATGGCGTCGGTCAGGATCACCAGCGCCTTGCGCCCTGCTTCGCTGGCCAGCTTTTCCGTGCAGGCCAGATAGACGGCGTCATAGAAGTTTGTGCCCTTCGGTCCGCGCGTGGGAATCGGCCCGGGTGTGACCGGCCCGCCCGCGCCTGCCGCGTTGATGCGCGCTTTGCGGATCCCGCGCTCGAGCGTGTCGCGGTCGGACGTCCAATCGGCCAGCAGGTCCACGTCCGTATCGAAGCTGATTACCATGGCCTCATCGGACTTACGCAACACCTTGTCGAGAAAGCGCGAGGCGGCTTGCTGCTCGGCTCCCAGCATGGCCATTTCGCTGCCGCTGGTATCAATCAGCATGCCCAGCGTGATGGGCAACGCCGTCTCGCGGGAGAACGCGGCGATTTTCTGCTCCTGCCCATCTTCAAGGATTTTGAAATTGTCCTGCGTGAGGTCGGGGATGATGCGTTTCTTGCCGTCACGCACTGTGGCGAAAATATTGACGAGCGAAACCTGGACGCGGATGGTCGGTGGATTCTGGTCCGTCTTTGCGGGAGGCTTGCCCTGCTGGCCGCTCTGCGCCAGCACTCCTATCTGCGCGGCCGGTGCCAGCAGCGCCGCCAGTACCGTTAGGAATAAAATGGATAAGAGCGTTCGAAGCCGCATACTATAATCGTTTCGTTTCCTCTGCAGTGGGTTGGATGCACGCCCTGAGTGAGATGTTTCCAGGCGCCGCAAAGATGCATCTAAGCCAGGGGAAAGGATACTGACGGCAATCCCATGAATTGTCCACGAAAAACACTGGCTTGGACGCTCGCCGTTCTGCTCGTCGCCCCGGCAATGGCCCTGCCTCCTCAACAGACACCTTCAAAGGTTCCACAGCGGCCTCAGCAGCCGGAAGACCCGCGCTCCAGAATCCGGGCGACCGTCGAGCTCGTCGTTGTGCCCGTGACTATAAAAGATTCCAGCGGCCAGCTTGTGGGCGATCTCCACTCGAGCGAATTCCGCATCTTTGCGGACAAAATCGAGCAGAACATTTCGGTTTTTTCCGTGGATCCCTTCCCGCTCTCCGCCGTCGTCTTGATTGACAACGGCCTGAAGCTCAAGACGTCCGAGCAGGTGCAGGACACGCTCCGCGCCATCGCCGCTGGATTCAGCGATCAGGACGAAGCCGCCATCCTGCGCTTCGATACCGGCGTCCAGCAAATCAGCGATTTCACGACCGACAACGACAAGCTGCTCACCCAGCTCAAGCGGATCCAGCTCGCCTCCAAGTTTCCGGGCCAGGGCTCCGGCCCCATGACTGCCGGGCCGCGGATCAATGGCGCCCCCGCGCCGGGCGCGCCGACCGTCGCGCAAATTCCCATTGGAAACGCCGATTCCAAAAACATTGATGACGCGCTCTATGCCGCCGGGGAGCTCCTGCGCAACCGAGAGCGCGGCCGCCGCAAGATTATTTTCCTGATTTCCGACGGCGTGAACTCCCGTAACAACGTCAACAAGTATGACGACACGCTCCGCTTGCTGCTTTCCGCAGATATTTCCGTTTACGCCATCGGGGTGGGCGACTTGGCGCTCAGCCGCCCTTTCAACGTGCTCTCGCGGTACGCCCATGCCACCGGCGGCGACATCTATTACGCCTCCCGGCGCGGCGACCTCGAGGATTTTTACTCCAAATTGACGGAACAGGCGCGAAATCAGTACACGTTGGCCTTCGTGCCGGAGAATGTGGACCGCGCACTCGAATATCACTCCCTCGAAGTGCGCGTGCGACGTTCCAATCTGACTCTCTTGACGCGCGACGGCTACTACTCGAACACAAAACCTTGAGCGGCACGCCTTCCCGCGCCGGATGCCGCAGAATTCTTCTTGACTTCGTTCGCCGGTGCTCGTATAGAACGTATCCGGCATCGCGCAATGCTGGATCATGACCGCGCGAGCCGGATTCGAGGGGAGACTCAGCCCAGAAAAAATGCGCGCAGGGGAAGGCCCCAAGTAAAGACCTGCGGGGCGCTCCGATCGGAGAAATCGGAGCGCCCCGTTTGTTTTTTCAGGGCGATTTTCACGGCGCGGCAGGCTGAATCGCCATTAGCCGCTCGTGCGCCGGGCACAGCGGCTCGTATTCGCAGGTCTTGCAGGGATAACCGGGGGCCGGTGGGAACTCTCCCGCGCGGATGTCGGCAGCCACTTCAAGCACTGTATCCCGCGCTTCCTTCAACTGCTTGTCGTCGCGCGAAGTCACGACCGCCTCGTTCGACTGCAGGTTGTAGAAGACCAGCCGCGTCGGATTCCGATCCAGCAGTTCGCGCGCCGCGAGCGCGTAAAGGCTGAGTTGGATGCTTTTCTTGGCCTGCGCCGGAGGTTTCGGACGCCCCGTCTTGTAATCCACGATCTCTTCTTCATCTGGGCCCACGCGGTTTACCTGGTCCATCCGGCCCGTCACCACGAGGTTCTGTTCTATCGGCAACGTGAAGGACTTTTCCTGTTCGATCACGTCGGGCGGCGCGGCCATTACCGCCGCATGGAATGCGCGCAATTGCTCCAGGCCTTCGCGCTTGTACTCCTCTTCCTGATAAGTGTCTTCAAACCCCGCCGAAGTCCACTCGCGCGTGAAAATCGCCTCCACCTCTTCGAACGGTACCTTCCTCTTCTTCCGCAGCTCCGCGATGAAATGCTTGATCGTCGTGTGCATCACGCTGCCGAAGCTCGTGGCCGCATGCGGGCCGGTTCGAATGCCCCAGATGTTCGAAAAAAGATATTTCTGCGGGCAGATTGCGAACGCTTCGATGGCCGAAGCACTCAGTTGCAGCGGCTCGGGCAACGGCGGGCGGTATTCCGCGGCCCACGCCGTAATTCGCGAATACACGCGCGCGTTCTTCCGCGCTGCGCTGAAGAGTCCCGCATCCTCGCGCTCCTCGGCCGCGGCCCGCGGCTGCACCTTTGGCACGAGCCGCTCGATGTGCGCCCGAGCAAATTTCGCGTCCATCAAGATGTCGTCGAGAAACACAGACGGCTTCGACCGCTTGTTCACCACCGTCGTGAGCGTCAGTTCATCCTTCGCCCGCGTCAGCCCCACGTAGCACAGCCGCCGCTCTTCCTGGATGTGAAAATCGCCCTTCGGACGTTCTTCCTTCATCAATTCCGGCGGAAACTCCAGCACGTGTGGCCGCGGTCGCGCCGGAAATCCGCCCTGCGTCAGCCGCAGAATGAAAACGTTGGGAAACTCCAGGCCCTTCGCTGCGTGCACGGTCATCAATTGCACCGCGTCCGCGCCCGTATCTTCTTCCAGATTAATCTGCCCGCCGGCCTGGTCGTGGTAGTCCAGATACTCGGTGAACTCGGGCAGCTTTCGCGTCTCGCTCTTCGGCTCCCACTCGCGCGCGAACTTGGCCAGCCGATCCAGATACTTCCGGTCAACTTCCGCCGCGACAGTGGCGATCTCGAGCCCTGCGGCCAGTTCATCCAGCAGTTCGGAAAGCGGAAGTTGCCGCGCTCGGCGGCGCAGGCCGCTGATGAACTCGATCAGCTCGCCGATGCGCGCCTTGTTCTTGGCGAGGAACGCTTCGTTTGTCGCTGCACTCAACGCATCCCACAATGCAATCCCTTTGCTCTTCGAACAGCGCTCTGCCAGCCGCACCAAATCCGCTGCTTCGAGCCCCCACGCCGGTGCGGCCAGCACGCGCGCGCAAGCCACGTCGTCCGCGGGCGAAGCGATGAGCCGCAGGTATGCCACGACGTCGCGCACCAGGGGGTTCTGCAGGATCGAAAGGTTGCGGATGACGAAGGGAATCTTGCGCGCCGCAAGAATCTCCACCAGGCGGTCGCGGTGCGTGTGCATGCGGTAGAGCACGGCGAAATCGCGCCAGCGCTTGCCCGCCGTGGCGGGCTTCCCGCCTTCGCTGTGCTGCCGCTCGATTTCCGAGGCCACCCACTGCGCTTCGTCCTCGCCGGTGGCCAGTTCGGCGATGCGCACCTTCACGCCGTCCGCTTTTTCGGGAGTGAGCCGCTTGTCCGGGAAAATCGGCGAGCGTTCGTTCTGCGCGATCACCTGCCCAGCCACGCGCAGGATGCGCCCGCTCGAACGGTAATTGTGGGTCAGCGGCTGCAGCACGCCGTCGAGGGTTCCTTTGCCGCTGGCTTTCGACCCTGCGAAACGTTCCAGGAAAATCGTAAAGCTGCCGAACGAAGCCCCGCGGAAACGGTAAATGGCCTGATCATCGTCCCCCACGGCGACGATGTTGCGGTGCTTGCCCGCCAGCAGCCATAGCAGTTCGAGCTGCGCGATGTTCGTATCCTGGAATTCGTCCACCAGAATGTGGCGGTAGCGCGCCTGCAGCTCCTTGCGCAGCGCCGCGTCCTGCTTCAGCAGGTGCACTGATTCCAGCATCTGCATCCCGAAAGTGACAAGGTTTCTCTCGCGCACCAGCGCGTCGCTCGTGCGGTAAACCCGCAACACTTCTTTCTGCTGCGCCACGATTTCTTCCAGCTCGGCACGCGTCTCGTCGTCCAGATTTTTCTTTTGCCGCTCGTAGTTCGCTGCAAGCGCTTCGACGTAGCGCTCGTAGTCGTCCGGCATCACCAGTTCGTCCTGGCAGCGCGAAAAAAACTGCACGAAGTCGCCGAGGAATTGCCCCGGCTCAGCCAGCCGCCGATAATGGTCCAGGCGCAGAAGCCGCATGTGGCGCCGCAGCAGGATCCAATGGTCTTCATTGTCGAGCGAGCGCAATTCGGGCCGGCGGGGAAGCAGGATCGCGTCGAGGCAGAATTTGTGGAATGTCGAAAGCCATACGCCCTTGCCGCGTTGGCCCGCTGCGCGCACCACGCGGTGCTTCATCTCCCCCGCGGCCTTGTCGGTAAACGTCAACCCTAAGATGGACTCGCCTTCGAGCCCGGGGTCGGATTCCAGCAGCAGACGGATTCGCTCTGTGATGACGCGCGTTTTTCCCGTACCGGCTCCCGCCACGACCAGTAACGGCCCTTCGCCGTGACGCACCGCGGCCCGCTGCTGCGGGTTCAGGCGCTCGACAGGGTCCAGCTTCGGAAGATCCATCTCAAAAAGATTCGACACGGTTCGTCCATCCTAGCCGATTTTCTCGCCGCGAGGAGTACCTTTGCTCGACAGCCCAGGTTTGCTAAGATTCCCCCCACAACAGGAGGAATCTATGGCCGCTAAATCCATCGAAGCGAAAGTTGTGGAGTCTTTGCGCACCAGCCTGCGCGGAAAACTCATCCGCCCGGGCGATGAAGCTTACGAAACCGCGCGAAAAGTTTACAACGCCATGATCGATCGCCACCCCGCGATCATCGTGCGCCCCGCCGGAGTCGCCGACGTCATCAGCTCCGTGAAATTCGCCCGCGAGCAGAGCCTCGATCTCTCCATCCGTGGCGGCAGCCACAATGTCGCCGGCTTCGGGACGAACGACGACGGCCTGGTCATCGATCTCTCGTCCATGCGGAGCACTCGGGTCGATCCCGCCAAGCGCACCGTGCGCGCCGAAGGCGGCTGCACCTGGGGCGATCTCGATCACGCCACTCACGCGTTCGGACTGGCCACTACGGGCGGCGTGATTTCGACGACCGGAGTTTCCGGGCTCACCCTCGGCGGCGGCTTCGGCCACCTGACGCGCAAGCTCGGCCTCTGCTGCGACAATCTGCTGTCTGCGGACATCGTCACCGCCGATGGCCAATTCCGCACTGCCAGCGCCACCGAGAATCCGGATCTGTTCTGGGCTCTGCGCGGAGGTGGCGGCAATTTCGGTGTGGTCACTTCGCTCGGGTTCAAGCTCTATCCCGTGAGCACCGTGATCGCCGGCCCCATCTTTTTCCCGATCGAGAAAACCGCCCAGGCCCTGCTCCTCTTTAACGACTACATGAAGCGCGCGCCGGAAGAGCTCCAGGCCTTCTTCGCGATTCTCATTGTGCCGCCCGGCCCGCCGTTCCCGGAGCACCTGCACAACAAGAAGGTCTGCGGCGTGATCTGCTGCTACCAGGGCACTCAGCAGGAAGCTGACAAAGCCGTCAAGCCGTTCACGGATTTCGGCCCGCCGCTGCTCACTTTCGTTGGCCCCATGCCCTATCCCGTGCTGAACACTCTCTTCGATGCGCTGCTCCCGCCAGGGCTGCACCACTATTGGAAGGCCGACTACATCCGCGACCACACGCCGGCGGTAGCCGAAATCCACGCCAAGTTCGGGCCGCAGATCCCCAGCGTGCCTTCGGTGATCCACATCTATCCGGTGAACGGCGCGGTGAAACGCGTGGGCAAAAACGACACCGCGTACAGTTACCGCGACGCCGAATTCACCCACATCATCGCCGCCGTCTTCCCCGATGCCGCACCGATGGCCGAAGGCAAGAAATGGGTGCGGGACTACTGGTCCGCCCTTCACGAACACTCTGCCGGCGGCGCGTACGTCAACTTCATGATGGCGGACGAAGGCCAGGAACGCGTCGCGGCCAGCTATCGCGATAATTACGCGCGCCTGCTGGAAATCAAGAAGAAGTACGACCCGACGAATCTCTTCCACATGAACCAGAATATCCGTCCGGTCGGCGAAGCCGCCAGCCGGTAAATAGTCGTGGGGCGCGGGAATTCCCGCTCGCCCAGATTTCAACGGCTGGCCGGTCTGCCCGTGGGATTAGAGGTAGAGGTCTCTCAGAGCGCGGTTCACTCGGTGCGAACGCTCTCGCATGAGACAAAGAAGCGTTGAGACCATCAACGCGGATAGGGCGAGGAGAATATACCGGGTGTCCTCAGACGGCCGTAGGGAAAGCGCCGACCAAGTCACTGCAAATGATTGAATGGCGAGGCGGTGAGCAAGAAAGCAACACAGAGAATATTTCCCCAGGATCGAGAACCATCGCGCCAACCCTTCCAGCGCCGGTAACCGCAAGACTTGCGTCGCGACCACCAGGATCACGATAAAGCGAATCAAGTTGAGAAGGGGAGGCGCCGTCTCTGCCAGTTTGCCAGGCAATCCGAAAGGCTCGTCCCAACTCAGAAGACCATAGGCTGCAATAAGGAACATTAAGACCGTGCTCCGCACTCGCGGTTTGAACTTCTTCCAGGCAAACCCGATCGCAAATCCGATAGCGCCGGAGCCGAGCGCTGGGACAAGTGGCATTCCACCCACGCCTCGATGGAAGAGCAGATCCAACAACTGAGAACTAGAAACCCGGCCGGGCCACGCCGAGCCAACCTTCCAGGCAAGGAAAGCGAAGACCATGGAGAGAATCACTAAACTGATTAGACCGAAGCGTTCGTGAAACTTTGCCAGCATTGGGATCACAAGCAGAAGCAGGCAGATGGGCAGCAAGACTCCGGAAATCGAATACTCTGTCTTGAGTGTGACCAAGCCAACCCACCACTTCCAGTCCATCAGTCTTTCCGCTTGGTTCTGAACTATGAGCTTGAAGATCAGGAAGAAAATATTGGAGAAGAACATGACCAGGAGGAGCTGTCGAACGCGGTCTCTCGCGCGGCTTGTTGCGCGCGCTGGATCGTTCTCCCAAGGAAGCACGGTTGCAGCAGTGAAACCGCTCAGAATCACGAATGCGCCCGCAGCCCATCCCCTCGGTAACCACCAGGAGGATGCAAAGAAATTATTCCGGGAGACTGCGGCGATTCCTACGGCGTGGGATGAAGCCATAAGGACAAGGAGGATCCCTCGGGTCGTATCGAGGAACTGGAGACGCTCAGTTTTCCCTGCGGCCGTCGCTCGATCGCATGCCCTGGCCCCCGTTGCCTCGAGTGGCTGCGGGGACAGCACAATTTGATCTGGAAACGATGCCATTGACCTAGTTTCGCGCGCAAAACAGGGCCGCTCAATGGTACGGGGGTCGGACATCGGGTATACAGGAGTACTAGAACTCGCGGGTAAAATCGTTGCGCAGTGCAGATGCTTTGAAGGGGCAGCCCCCGCACCTAACCCATCACTCGGCAAATTGACCGCGCGTTCTCCCGCGCCTATACTGAGATTTCGTAGCGGGACGCCGTCCCGCTGAGGAATCGCCCGCCCGAGACGAGGAGACCGTCATGGATCAGGCCGTAATCATCAGCGCCGTTCGCACTCCCATCGGAAAATTTCAGGGAGGTTTGGCCTCCTTTTCCGCCGTGGACCTCGGCGCGAAAGTCGTCGCCGAAGCCGTGCGCCGCGCGGGCATCGAGCCGCAGCAGGTGGACGAAGTCATCATGGGCAACGTCGTCTCCGCGGGGCTGGGCCAGAATCCCGCGCGACAAGCGGCGATTTACGGCGGTTTGCACCCGCGCGTGGCCGCCATGACCATCAACAAGGTTTGCGGCTCGGGGCTGAAAGCCGTTGCGCTCGCAGCGCAGGGCATTCAACTCGGCGAAACGGAAATCGCCGTGGCCGGCGGCATGGAGTCCATGTCCAATTGCCCTTACCTGCTGCCCGGCGCGCGCACCGGCTATCGCCTGGGCAACGCCCAGCTCATCGACTCCATGATCAACGACGGACTTTGGGACAAGTTTAACGACTTCCACATGGGCATCACCGCGGAACTCGTGGCCGAAAAGTACAAGATCTCGCGCGAGGAGCAGGACCGTTTCTCGGTCGAAAGCCACGCGAAAGCAGTTCACGCGCGCAAATCGTGCTTCTTTGAAGCGCAAATCCTGCCCATCGAAGTGCCGCAGAAAAAAGGCGCGCCGCTGGTCATCAAGTACGACGAATCGCCACGCGAAGACAGCACCATGGAGACGCTCTCCAAGCTCAAGCCCGCGTTCAAGAAAGACGGCACGGTGACCGCGGCCAACGCGCCGGGCACAAATGATGGCGCCGCCGCGCTCGTCGTCACCAGCGACCGCAACGCCGCGCGCCTCGGCAAAAAGCCCATCGCGCGCATCGTCGCGCAGGCCGTAAGCGGCGTCGAGCCGAAGTGGGTGATGATGGCCCCGGTCGAGGCGATCGAGAAAATCCTCAAGAAAACCGGCTGGGACCGCGACCGCGACGTTGACCTCGTCGAATTGAACGAAGCCTTCGCCGTGCAGGCGCTCGCGGTGATGCGCGAACTGCGCCTTGATCCCGCCAAGGTCAACGTGAACGGCGGCGCCGTCGCACTCGGCCATCCCATCGGAGCGAGCGGCGCGCGCATTCTCGTCACGCTGCTCTACGAACTCGAACGGCGCAATCTGAAGCGGGGCATCGCCGCGCTGTGCCTCGGCGGCGGCAACGCCGTCGCCCTCGCCGTCGAACGCGGCTAATACCGTTGTAGCGGCGGCGCTACCTGCCGCAAGCAGGCCTTAGGCCGCCATCCTGCGTTCTTGGTTTCACGGAAAGGGCACAGGCAACATGCCTGTGCCACCCAACCCAGAATGTTCTGCCCACTTTGCAAAGCCGAATATCGCGAAGGCTACACACGCTGCGCCGATTGCGACGTGGACCTCATCCCTGCGCTCCCGCCTCAGCCCGATCCACCGGAACCCTCGACCGACGATGCCGGGCCGGAGGCCGTTGTCCTCTGCCAAGAAGACGATCCTGCGACACTCACGGCGGTTCTCAGTGCGCTGGAGGAGCGGGGCATTCGTTTCTATGAGTACCCGATTCACAACCCCCACGCGCGCGTTGACCGTCCCTTTCCCATGAAGGTTTGGGTGGGTCCTCTATACGAAATCCGTGTAGCCAAGTCCGATCTGCTCGCCGCGCAAACGATTCTCGCGGAAGTCCTTGCGAAGGAGCCCGAAGATTCCGAGTCAATTCCCTCCGAAGATGAGCCTGCGGAAGCCACTGCGCCCGACGATATCGGAGGGGACGAACTTCTTGCCGACAGCTCCTCGCTTGCCGAAGTCTGGTCCGGGGAAGAAGGAAATGTCGCGAGTTTTTTGACCACCGCGTTCCGCGAAAATGGGATACCCACCCGCCGCGAATCTTCAGAGGGCGAACCCGCACGAGTCCGAATCTTCGTCCCTCCCGAAAAGCTGCCGAGGGCGCGCGAAATCGTCCGCGAAGTGGTCGAAGGCGCTCCGCCGGAGTAAACCAAGTCCAGGACCGGCCGGGTCGTTCGTTTCCCACGGAGTGTGCCGCTTCACACCCCATCCAGGATCGCCCCGATTTCCGGGCGGCTAGGGGGATACCAGAAGCGGCGGTTTGCCCCGGGAATCGACTGCTCCTGGGCGGGGGCCGATCGGCCGGGTACTGACCCGCCGGGCCGCTCTCTATTACCCCGGTGTTGCGCGCAACACCGGGGGTAGGAGCGACTCACTCGCCGGGCAGCTAGGGGGGCACCAGAGCCTCCCCACCGACGCGCAAATCGCCTCCTGGCGTTTTTCGAAACATGTAATCCTCCTTCGTGTGATTGCGTCTCCTCTAACGTGCCGCGCGCCGTGCTCTGGCCGGCGAAGTTCCGGTGGCGGGAGTTCACCCTCCTTTGAAGGACCGTGCGCGGCAGATTCTTCGCACCATCCTCGATCTCTCCTCGCTGACGTGAAGTTCGCGTCCGTGTCTTGCTTTTCCTCTGCTTCTTGTGATTTCTATACCTCGACGGATATTCCGGGCGCAGCAAGCAGCGCCCCTACAGCCGCTTCGTTGCGGGAGACACGATGAACCTCGATGCAATCAAGACCGTCGGCGTGCTCGGCGCGGGCACCATGGGCAACGGCATCGCGCACGTTTTCGCGCGCGCCGGCTACACGGTGATCCTGCGTGACGTCGAGCAGCGCTTCCTCGATCGCGGCCTGGAAACGATTTCCAAGAATCTCGACCGCGAAATCAAGAAGGGCAAAATCACCGAAGCCGATAAGCCCAGAGTCCTCGGCCGCATTCAGCCCACCACCGACGCTTCCGCACTCGCCCGCGCCGACTTTGTGGTCGAAGCGGTCCCCGAACGGCTCGATCTGAAGACCGCCGTGCTCAGAGAAGCCGACAAGGCCCTGCGCCCCGAAGTCATCCTGGCCAGCAACACGTCTTCGATCTCCATCACCACACTGGCCGCGCTCACCAGCCGCCCCGACCGCTTCGTAGGCATGCATTTCATGAACCCGGTGCCGGTAATGGTCCTGGTCGAAGTCATTCGCGCGCTGCAAACGAGCGACGCGACATTTGCGACGACCATGGCGCTGTGCGAAAAGCTGGATAAGAAGCCCGTGGCCGTCAATGACGCGCCGGGATTTGTTTCCAACCGCGTCCTGATGCCGCTGATTAACGAAGCCGCCTGCTGCGTGATGGAAGGCGTGGCCACCGCCGAAGCCGTGGACGCCGTGATGAAGCTGGGCATGAACCATCCCATGGGCCCGCTCGAATTGGCCGATTTTATCGGCCTGGACGTCTGCCTTGACGTCATGAACGTGCTCTACGAAGGCTTTTCCGATTCGAAATACCGGCCCTGTCCGCTGCTGAAGAAAATGGTCGCGGCGGGCTGGCTGGGCCGCAAATCCGGCCGCGGATTTTACAATTACACGGGATAACCGAGCCGAGGGCTCGCGCATCTATTTTGCCAACGGGGTGATTCTATGAAAATGCGATGGCTGTGTTTGATCGTTCTTCTTGCTTTGGGAATGACCGCTTCGGCGCAGACCGGTCCGCGTGATGTGGACCTGAAGGCGTCCGACGAGATTATGCTGAAAGCCACTTATTATCCTGCGGCAAAGCCGGGGCCGGGGATCATGCTTCTGCACCAGTGCAATCGCGACCGGAAATCCTGGACCGAGCTGGCGGCGAAGCTCTCCGGCGAAGGGTTCCACGTCCTCACGCTCGACTATCGCGGATACGGTGAAAGCGGCGGCGACCGTTTTTTGGATCTGCCCGCCGATCGCCGCGCGGCGGAGCAAGCCAAGTGGACGGGGGACACTGACCTTGCTTTTGCATACCTAGTCGGGCAACCCGGCGTGGATAGGCTGCGTATCGGCGCGGCCGGCGCAAGTTGCGGCGTAAATCAATCCATCCAGCTCGCGCTTCGTCATCCCGCCGTGAAGAGCCTCGCGCTTCTTTCCGGCACCACCGACGAGCCCGGCCGCCGGTATTTGCGCAAGACGACGTGGCTCCCGCTGTTCGTGGCGGCCAGCGACGATGATGGAGCCATCGTCCAGATCATGCGATGGATCCTGAACTTTTCACAGAATCCGCGGAACCGCTTCGTGGAATACAAAGCCGCGGGGCATGGCACTGAGATGTTTGCCGTGGAGAAAGGCTTGCAGCCGCTTCTTGAGGAGTGGTTCGACAAGACGCTGCGCAACGCTCCGGCGAACCCGACCGCTGCCAGCGTCGCGCCGGTGAAGGCTTCGCCATCGCTGGTGTTCTGGGAAACGCTGACGGCGCCTAACGGCGTGGCGCGCGCCCGCCAAATGTATGCAGACGCAAAGAAACGCGATCCGAATGTTTCCCTCTTTCCCGAATTTGCCGTGAATTTGCTGGGCTATGAACGTCTGCAGGCCGGCGCGGCGCAGGATGCGGTCGAAATCTTCAAACTGAACGCGGACGCCTATCCAAACTCGGCCAACGTGTACGACAGCCTGGCCGATGGATACGTCGCCGCCGGAAACAAGGAACTGGCCATCACGGCCTCCGAAAAGGCGCTCGTAATGTTGCGCACCAACCCGCCCAACGACGGCCCCACGGCTGATGCCATCCGTCAGAGCGCCGAGGATAAACTCAAGAAGCTGCGCGGCGGCGCGTAGGTCGAAGCCAGTGCGCGCGCAGGTCTCGTCTTGAGGACACTCTGAAGAAAGTGGACCTGGGCAATTTCCGCGAGCGCGTCACCGGGGAGGACGAACTGGCGCAGCACTACTGGAATTTCTTCATGAGCGAAGCCGCCAAGCGCGCCTATGCGGAAGCCACGGGCCAATCGAAGGACTGACCGGGAGAGGGGAATCGGGGTTGAACCTCAGGGCACCTGGGGCCTAAGATAGTATTTGCTTTTTCTTCGCCTTGTGGTAGTATCCCCTTGCTAAACGCTGTGCCGGGCCAGCCACTTTCTGGTAAACTCGGGCTGTTGGCTGGTAGTGCAGCAGGCGGACGCCCCCGCAGGCGAACGCATCCCTCTCGAGGTGGGAAATGGCAGACGAAAGATCAAAGATGTTGGACTTGGCAATCGCGCAGATCGAAAAGGACCACGGCAAAGGCGCGATCATGCGCCTGGGCAACAAAGATATCCTGGTGCCCGTCAACGTGATTCCCACGGGGGCGCTTTCGATTGACGCGGCGCTGGGTGTGGGCGGCTTCCCGCGCGGACGCGTGGTCGAAATCTACGGCCCGGAATCCGGCGGCAAGACCACCATGGCGTTGCACGTGATCGCCGAGGCGCAGAAGATGGGCGGCCAGGCCGCGTTCATTGACGCCGAGCACGCGCTCGATCCTTCTTACGCGCGCAAGCTGGGCGTGGACGTGGACAACCTGCTCGTTTCGCAGCCGGACAACGGCGAGCAAGCGCTCGAAATCGCGGAGACGCTGATCCGCTCAGGCGCCGTGGATGTGGTGGTGGTGGACTCGGTGGCCGCTCTGGTGCCCAAGGCCGAGCTCGAAGGCGATATGGGCGACCCGCAAATGGGCTTGCAGGCGCGGCTGATGTCGCAGGCGCTGCGCAAGCTCACCGCCTTCGTCTCGAAGTCGAAGACCTGCCTCGTCTTCATCAATCAGATCCGCGAAAAAATCGGCGTGATGTTCGGCAACCCGGAAACGACCACCGGCGGCCGCGCGCTGAAGTTTTACGCTTCGATCCGTCTCGATATCCGCCGCATCCAGGCCATCAAGGAAGGCGACCGCGTGGTCGGCTCGCGCACCCGCGCGAAAGTGGTGAAGAACAAAGTGGCCGCGCCGTTCCGCGAAGCGGAGTTCGACATCCTCTACGGCGAAGGCATCTCGCGCGAAGGCGATCTCATTGACCTCGGCGTCGAAAAGGGCTTGATCGAAAAATCCGGCACGTGGCTCAGCTACGGCGGCGAGCGTTTGGGGCAGGGCCGCGATAATGCGCGCGTCTTCCTGAAAGAAAATACGGACATCCGCGACAAACTCGAAGCCGCCCTGCGCAAACACCTCGGACTCGCGGCGGTGAATTCGATGGCCGCTGCTGCCGCGCCCGAGCCGCAGGAGAAACCTCCCGCCGTGCAGGCCGCTGCCGCCGGGGCGAGCAAGGGCCGGCCGTCTCGCTGACGGACTTTCGTGTAAAATGCGCGCGTCCGCGCCCCGAGCCAAACCTGCGCGGGCAGGGGGCTGCCCGTGAGCCTGTTCGCCACCAAGCCGCTGGCCCGCATCCTCTCTGAAGCCGAATCCGGCAACACGCTTCGCCGCTCCCTCGGACCCATCTCCCTCATCACGCTCGGCGTCGGCGCCATCATCGGCGCGGGCATTTTCACACTCACCGGTGTCGTCGCGGCCACGAACGCCGGCCCCGCGATTGTGATTTCGTTCGTGCTCGCCGCCGTCGGTTGCGTTTTCGCCGGCCTGTGCTACAGCGAATTCTCCACCATGATTCCGGTCGCGGGCAGCGCGTACACTTACGCCTATGCCACGATGGGCGAACTCATCGCCTGGATCATCGGCTGGGACCTCATCCTCGAGTACTCTGTCGGCGCGGCGACAGTTTCGATCGGCTGGTCGCAGACGCTCGTATCTCTGCTGCACGGCTTCCACATCAATCTGCCTGCGAAGCTGATTGCTTCCCCTTTCCAGCCGGTCACGCTGCCGGACGGCAGCATCTTCTATGGCGCCATCAATCTCCCCGCGGTCTTCATCGTCGTGCTGGTTTCGCTTCTGCTGGTCGTCGGAATCCGCGAATCGGCCAGCGTGAATTCGGTCATCGTGATCCTCAAGATTTCCGTCATCCTGGTTTTCATCTACATGGGCTGGCGCTACATCCGTCCGGAAAATCTGCATCCGCTCTTACCGCCGAACACCACCGGCCAGTTCGGCGCGTTTGGCTGGAGCGGCGTACTCGCCGGCGCCGGCGCGATTTTCTTCGCCTACATTGGTTTCGACGCCGTCAGCACCGCGGCGCAGGAAGCCAAGCACCCCAGCCGCGACATGCCCGCCGGCATCATCGGCTCGCTCATCATCTGCACCATCCTTTTTATTTTGTACTCGTACGTCCTCACTGGCATGGTCAACTATCGCGATCTGAACGTCGCCGCGCCCATCTCTCTCGCTCTCGCGCGGATGCAAAGCGGCTGGATCGCCACGGCGATGAATTTGGCCGTCCTCGCCGCGCTTACTTCAGTGATGCTAGTGATGCTGCTGGGCCAGTCGCGCGTTTTCTTTTCCATGGCCGGCGATGGTTTGCTGCCGAAACTTTTCGGCGACGTCCATCCGCGCTTCCGGACGCCCTGGCGCTGCAATTTGATCCTGATGGTTTTCGTCGCGCTCTTCGCCGCGTTCGCGCCGATCCGCGTGGTCGGCCTGATGACCAGCATCGGCACGCTCTTCGCTTTCGTGCTCGTTTGCGGTGGCATCATGATCATGCGCCGCACGCATCCGGACACGCCGCGGCCGTTCCGCACACCGCTGGTGCCGCTGGTTCCAGTGCTGGGCATTCTTGTAAATCTTCTGTTGATGGCGGGCCTGGGCTGGACGAACTGGGCGCGCCTCATCGTCTGGCTGGCCATCGGCCTTCTCGTCTACTTCGCCTACGGCCGCATGCATAGCCGCCTCCGCGCTCCCGCGAAATAGCCGGGAACGATTCTCCACCCCGTCCCAACGGACAGGGGAACGTACTAGGAACTCCAGGCCGTGTTTCCTATTGCGCGGGGCGGCGCGCTTCCCTAGAATGGCTCCCCGCGCAAAATAGCGCGGGTGACCAAATTGGGTTATGGAGCGTCAAACCTGAATATGCTGCGGGGCTCGGGACATCTGCGATTCTTCGCCATCGTTCTCACGCTGCTGCTGGTGTGGGACCTCGGCGCGTCCGCCGCGCCGGCCCAGGCCGCGTGGAAGGGCGCCGCGGTGAAGAAGCACGCGGTCACGAAGAGCACCAAGACCACGACCGCCAAGAAAAAGTACGTTTCGCGCTACGGCGTGCCCACCTTCGCGGATTCCACCAAGGACGACGTAACGGAATTTGACGATCCCGTTGTGCGCGAAGTGTCCGTGCAGGCTTTGGGACGCTACAACGGCTCGGTGGTGGCCATCGACCCGAACACAGGCCGCATCCTTTCCATCGTCAATCAGGGCCTCGCATTTTCTTCCGGATTCATCCCGTGCTCCACGATCAAGCCGGTGATCGCTGTCGCCGCACTCCAGGAAAACGTGATCACCCGCGACACCATGATTCGCGTCACCCGGCGCCGTTACATGAATCTGACCGAGGCCATGGCCCATTCGAACAACAAATTCTTCGAAGAACTGGGCCGCCGCATGGGCTTTGACACCGTGTCTTCCTACGCGCGCATGCTCGGGCTGGGCGAGCTGGCTGGCTATAGCATCGCCGAAGAGCATCCCGGGGCGTTCCCCACGGAGCCGCCCGAGCACGGCGGCGTGGCGCGCATGTCGAGTTTCGGCGAAGGGATCAAGATCACGCCGCTGCAACTGGGCGCACTCGCGGGCGCTCTGGCCAATGGCGGCACGCTTTACTACCTGCAGTACCCGCGCACCGAAGAGGAAAAGCAAACCTTCACGCCGCGCGTGAAGCGCGAACTGAAGATCGAATCGCTTCTTCCCGAGGTGCGCGACGGTATGCTGGCCGCGGTGCTCTACGGCACCGCGCGCCAGAGCTACGATCCCGAAGGCGAGCAGGCGCTGGGCAAGACCGGCACGTGCTCCGATCCGAGTTCACGGCTCGGCTGGTATGTCTCCTACGCCGATCAAGTCCACCCCAAGATCGTGCTGGTGGTCCTGATGCGCGGGCAATCGCGCCGCGTGAAGGGTCCCATGGCCGCCATCATCGCTGGCCACATCTATCGAGGGCTGCGCGAGCACAACTATTTCGCCGAGGCACCGTATCCCGCTGGCGCGAACCCCGGCATCGGCAACTTCCTGCACTAATTCCCCCGCACAAGACTGGCCTTCCGTACAGTTGTAGTTCCGCGACGCGGCCCCTATTCTTGCTTTGACAGCGGAATCATGCTGCGGCTAAATCAGTAACTGCGTTCTTCTTCCCGGCCGCGCGCGAAGCGATCGCGCGAAGGCGCCGGAAGTGACGCGGCGGGAAGACAGGCCGAATCTTCGGGGGACAATGTGAGTCGTCGGTTCCTGGCGTTCTGCGGCATCCTCTCTCTTCTGGGCGGCGTCTTCCTCGGCTATGTTTTTTATCTGCGCGTCCAGGCCACCCGGAATTTCCTGCACGAAGTGGATCAGTTGAAGCAGGAGGCGGCGCGCATTCAGGCGCACGTGGTGCTCTACACCGAAGCTAAAGTTTCCTCCGGTTCGAATCTGAACGATTCTCTCAAGCAGCTCGGCGTGGATCCTTCTTCCGCCGCGAGCGTGGTGGGCACCGCGCAGTCAGTCTATGACCTGCGCCATGTCCGCGCCGGCAATCGCCTGGCCGTGGGGCGCTCGGTGCTCGGCGAACTGCGCGCGGTGCGCTATCAGGTCGATGCCGACCGTATGTTGTGGGTCTTGCCGCAAGGGCAGGGTGGCTACCGCGCGGAGATCAAACCGATTCCCAGCAAGACGGAAATCGTCGGCGTCACCGGCGAGGTGCGGGATTCGCTTTTCAATGCCGTCACTGATGCCGGCGAATCACCCGAATTGGCCATGCGCCTCGCCGAGATCTTCGGCTGGGATTTGGATTTCTACACCGACCCGCGCGTGGGCGACACTTTCCGCGTGGTCGTCGAGAAAAAAACGTACACCGGCAGCGACGCGATCTCGTACGGGCGAATTCTCGCCGCGGAATATAAGAACGACGGCCATCCGTATCAGGCCGTGTTGTTCCGCGATGGAGCAGGCCGCCCGGCCTACTACGCTGCCGACGGCGGCGCGCTGCAGAAAGCGTTTCTCCGTTCGCCTCTGAAATTCGCCGCGCCGATCACCTCGCACTTCAGCCGCGACCGTTATCATCCGATCCTGAAGATTCACCGCCCGCACCTGGGGATTGATTACGCCGCGCCCAGCGGAACGCCAGTGCAGACGATCGGCAACGGCCGCGTGATTTTCGCCGGGCGGCAGGGCGGCGCCGGAAACCTGGTGCACATCCAGCACTCCAACGGCTACGAGACGATGTACATGCATCTCTCGCGCATTCTGGTGCGCAACGGCCAGCGCGTCGAGCAGGGCGCGCGCATCGGTCTTGTCGGTATGACCGGCCTGGCCACCGGCCCCCACCTCGATTTCCGCATCCTCCAGCACGGCGCGTACCGCAATTTCGAGTCGCTCAAGCTCCCTCCCGCCGAACCGATCCGTCGGAAGGACTGGGGTGATTTCATTGTCGCCCGCGATCGCTGGATGGGCCTGATGCCCGGTGCGAATTCGTTCCAGGCTCGCCGCACTCCCGCTGATTCTTCGGCGGGCAGCGGCGCTTCGCCGACCGGCGGGCGTTAACACCGCAAAGATTCCGTGATTTAAAGAACGCAGGTCGCGGCCGCGCAGGCTGCGGCTGTCTGATCGAAACCCAACTCTCTCTTTTCGGTTTCAGGCGAGCACGATTCCGGTCGCGGAAGGATTTCGAATGCGTTTACTGCGAAAAATTCTGGGCTATGGCTTTCTCGCCATTCTGACCCTGGCGATTGTGGGGATATCGTTCACTATCGGCTGGCGTCCAGTCATCGGCCCAAAGGTGCGGCCGCTCACCGACCGGAAATTCCAGCCAACTCCGGAGCGCCTCGCTCGGGGCGGGTACCTGGCGGAATCTGTCTCGGGCTGTATGGGCTGCCACTCACCCCACGATTGGTTGCAGCATGACGCACCGGTCCCAGCCGGGAAAGAAGGCTACGGCGACAAGAACTAGGTGGTACCGCCATATTACTGGTGCGGTTTCTCTCCACTTCTAGAAACAAAAAGGGCGTCCCGTTTCTGACCGGGACGCCCGCAAGAAACTATTTCCGTCGCTCTACGCTTTCACTTCCCAAGTGTCGCCCGCGCGGAGCAGTTTGCCCAGGTCGCCTTTGCCGCGCTGCGCGATGACGTCTTGGATCTGTTTGGCAATCAAGTCTTCGTACCGCGGCGCTTCCACCGAGCGAAACACACCAATGGGTGTGGGGAAGTCCGGCAGATATTCCATGCGCGAGAGCAGGAAGGCGTACGCGGGGTTCGGATTCGCCGCGTCGTGGATCAGCAGGTCGTGCTCGGCGATGCCGTTGCCTAGCTGAACCACTTCCAAGTTCAAACCATTCTCGCGGATGCCCTTCTCGCGGTTCTTGCCAAAGACCAGCGGCTTGCCGTGTTCGAGCTGCACCATGTGCTCGCTGCGCGCGTCTTTCTCGGTCAGCGTCTTCCACGCGCCGTCATTGAAGATGTTGCAGTTTTGCAGGATCTCGACGTACGCCGAGCCCTTGTGCGCGGCGGCTGCTTTCAGGGTGTCCTTCAGGTGCTGCTGGAAGACGTCCACGCTGCGCGCCACAAACGTTGCTTCCGCGCCGATTGCCAGTGAAATCGGATCGAAGGGCCGGTCGAGCGAGCCAAATGGAGTGGACTTTGCTTTTTTTCCGAATTCCGAAGTCGGCGAATACTGCCCCTTGGTCAAGCCATAGATGCGGTTGTTGAACATCAGCACTTTCAGGCCGACATTGCGCCGCAGCATGTGAATCGTGTGATTCCCGCCGATGGAAAGGGAATCGCCGTCGCCCGTGGCAACCCAGACGTCCAATTCCGGATGAACCAGCTTTACGCCGGTGGCCACGGCCGGGGCGCGCCCGTGAATGGTGTGAAAGCCGAAGGTGTTCATGTAATATGGAAAGCGGCTGGAGCAGCCGATCCCGGAGATGAACACAAACTTCTCGCGCGGCACTTTTAGTTCGGCGAAAACCGACTGCACCGCCGAGAGGATGGCGTAGTCCCCGCAGCCGGGGCACCAGCGCACCTCCTGATCCGTCTGAAAGTCCTTCTTCGTGTAAACCGGAAGCGTATCCGTGGCCATTGCGTTCTCCTGCCGGCGCTTTACGCCAGCACTTCTTCGATCTTGGCTTCAATCTCCGCCACCATGAATGGGCGGCCTTGAATCTTGTTGTAGCCCTCCGCATCCACCAGGTATTTCGCACGCAGCACCTGGAGGAGCTGCCCCATGTTCATCTCCGGCACCAAAACTTTCTTGTAGCGCTTCAACACCTCGCCCAGGTTTCTCGGGAAGGGATTCAGGTGGCGAAGGTGAACGTGCCCGATGCGATGCGTGTTGCCCGCCGCTTGCAACGCTCGCAGCGCCGCGGTGATTGACCCGTACGTTGAGCCCCACGACACGATCAGCAAATCGCCGTCCGGCTCGCCCGCGGGAACCACTTCCGGGATGTCCTGCGCGATGGCTTCCACTTTTGCGGCGCGCAACCGGACCATCTTTTCGTGGTTCAGCGGCTCGTAGTTGATGTTCCCAGTGACGTCTTTTTTCTCGATTCCGCCGATGCGGTGCTCGAGCCCCGGTGTGCCCGGAATCGCCCACGGCCGGGCCAGCGTTTGCGGGTCGCGCTTGTACGGCAAGAAGCCTTCCGGGTCGGTTACGAAGTGCACCGGGATTTCCGGCAAATCCTTCAGCTCGGGGATGCGCCACGGTTCCGCGCCATTCGCCAGGTAACCGTCGGAGAGAACAATGACCGGCACCATGTATTTCACTGCGATGCGGCTGGCCTCGAGCGCGACCCAGAAGCAATCCCCCGGCGAAGATGCCGCAATCACCGGAATCGGCGCCTCGGAATTTCGCCCATAGAGCGCCTGCAGCAAGTCCGCCTGCTCTGTCTTCGTGGGCAAGCCGGTCGAAGGTCCGCCACGCTGGATGTCGCAGACCACAAGAGGCAACTCGACGGCCACCGCGAGGCCCAGCGCTTCGGTCTTCAACGCCATGCCCGGGCCGGAAGTTGTGGTCATGCCGAGCGCGCCGGCATATGCCGCGCCAATCGCAGAGGTAATCGCCGCGATTTCGTCTTCGGCCTGAAATGTGATCACGCCGAAGTCCTTGTACATCGAAAGTTCGTGCAGGATGTCGGAGGCCGGTGTAATCGGGTACGAGCCCAGGAACAGCGGCAATCCTGACTTCTGCGAAGCGGCCACGAAGCCCAGCGCCAGCGCAGCATTGCCGCTGATGTTGCGGTACATGCCCGGAGTCAGTTTGGCCGGCGGAATTTCGTAGGTGACCTGAAACGCTTCGGTGGCTTCGCAGTAGCTGTAGCCCGCCTTCATGGCCAGCTTGTTGGCTTCGGCCAGTAGCGGCTTCTTTTTGAATTTGTCGTCCAGCCAGCGGTAGGTCGAATCCATCGTGCGGTTGTAGAGCCAATAGCACATTCCCAGCGCGAAGAAATTCTTGCAGCGGTCCATGGACTTCGTGTCCAGACCCAGCTCCGCCAGCGCCGCGCGCGTCAGCTTCGTCAGGTCCACCGCGAAGAGACGAAAGCCGTCCAGCGTATGGTCTTCCAGCGGGTTCGAAGTCATCTGCGCCTTGCGCAGGTCGTTCTCTTCAAAACTGTCCGTGTTGACGATCAGGATGCCGTTCTTTTTCAGGTCCGCCAGGTTCACTTTCAGCGCCGCCGGATTCATCGCGATCAAAACGTCCACTGAGTCGCCCGGCGTATAAATCTCCGACGACGAAAAGTGCACCTGGAACCCGCTGACTCCCGGCAGCGTCCCCGCAGGCGCGCGAATCTCCGCCGGATAGTCGGGGAAAGTCGACAGGTCGTTGCCGTAAAGCGCTACGGTGTTCGTGAACTGGCTCCCGGTAATCTGCATGCCGTCGCCGGAATCTCCGGCGAAGCGGATTACAGCCTGGTCAATCACCTCGCGCTTGCGGCGGAGACCGGTTTCCGATGGTGTCGTGATGGTGGCCATTAGTCCCTACCTGGATTTTCTGCAGCCGGAACGGAGTGTGCCCGCCTTTGCGGAGCAAATTGCTTCGGTCTGGCCCGATGAATGGGGCTGCGGACGCGGGAACGTGCCTGCCCCTGATTTCTAAGGATAGCACATCTGGGCGCGGCATCGCAGCCGCGCGATCCGGCGAAGAGTGGCGATGTTGCGTTGAGGTTACGCCGCCGGTGCAGCGGCTTCCCGCTGTCTGGCGGCCGCCAGGTAAGCTTCTCTTCGCGTGATGAGGAACCACAGTTGCACGCCATTCAGGGCGAGGCCGAACACCACTCCGATCCATATGAATTTCAACATCATGCCCCCCATCCACGCTTGTTGCGGCGGGAGTCTCTGCACCGAAAGTTCCAGGAACCTCCGGACTGCGCCCGGGGCCAGAAATATCGTAAGGGCATTCACCGACCCGAAGATGAAATACGCAATGGCGAGCTGCCGACTGAGTGGACGAAGGCGTATCAGGCCAATTCCGATTCCGGCGCAGGCCGCGGAGTAGAGCACGTAAACCGCACGACCGGCCCATCCGCTGATCAGCATTCCGAGAAAGTGTACAGGGTAGGTGCTAACGAGGTAGAACGGCAAGAACAGGAATCCGGTGACTGCCATCAGCCATCCGATGATCAGGATGCTCAGCGGCCGTTCAATCGAAGGCGGCGTCGCAAAGGCCGGAGCCTGGAATCCCGCATACGCGGACGCGCTTGCTTGTGCCGCGAACTGATCTCTTACCTTGCGGCGGTTCAAATAGACCACCCACCAAATGCCGATAGCCGTTTGGATCAAGCAGATCGCACCCATGATCCCAGCCATGATGGCCATGAAGTTGGGAGGGACTCCGGGGGGCGTCGGGCGGAATCGGTAGCTGGGTCATGATCGCCGCGCCAACCACGCCGAAGAGATTGAATGCCGCGAACACACCGCCGAGGACCGCCAGGGAAATGCGCGCCCAATTCTTGAGCCGCAGGAGGCCGATAGCACTGGCGATCGTCCAGCCTCCGATCCCCAGGAATATCAGAACTTCGATGCCGACTATGACCGGGCCCGCGGCGGATTGCCTCGAAGATTGCACGGCCTGTGGAGCGAACCGCAGCATTGCCAATCCCAATAAAGCGAAGAATCCGAAAATGCACGAGAACAGGCCTTCCACGATGGCGACAACGGCAACCGCGGTTATTCCTGAGGAGCGATTCATCGGAAACCTCCTGATGGATCGCCGCGCATCTTCGCGTATCGACTGCTTCGTGTGCAGACAGGAATCCTTCCACCCAGGAACGGCCAACACCATTTTCCTTGACTTTCGCTTTTACTTCGCCCAAGATGAGGTCGAATTTCGCGAGCGAAGGGAGCACTGATGACACTCACCAAGCGCCAGAAGGAAGTTCTCGATTTCCTGGTCAGTTTCGTCAACAAGCACGGTTACTCGCCCAGCTTCGAAGAGATCGCCAAGGCGCTGAAGCTCACCTCGCTCGCCACGGTGCACAAGCACATCAACACGCTGGAGAAAAAAGGCTTCGTCCGCCGCGGCTACAACCAGAGCCGCTCGATCGAAATCATGCAGCTCCCCAAGCCGGTACGAGAGCAGGTGATCGAGCGCCACGTGATCGAATTGCCGCTGCGCGGACGCATCGCCGCCGGCCGACCGCTCGAGGCCGTCGAGGACCGCGAAACGATTTCGCTTGGAGATTTCGCGCGTTCCAACAACTCGTTCGTGCTGCAGGTGAAAGGGAACTCGATGGTCGAGGACCACATCCTCGACGGCGACTTCATCGTCGTCGAGCAGACTCAGGTGGCCAACCCAGGCGAAATCGTTGTCGCGCTGGTCGGCGGTGACGACGCCACGCTCAAGCGCTTCTATCGCGAAGCCGGCGGCAAGATCCGCCTTCAGCCTGCCAATTCCGAGCTGCAGCCCATTATCGTGCCCGCCGCCGACGTGAAGATTCAGGGCCGCGTCATCGGCGTCCTCCGCAAATACGCCGGCACGCGCTAGCTTTCTTCTCCGTTCTTGGCGTTGCCCGACGCGGCACCTTCACGTAAGATTGCCCTTGCCCACCCCACAGCACAGGTCTAGATTGGCTGAACCCCAGTCCAGTGCCGGAGCTTCTCTGGCAGTGGTGTCCGTACCGAGGAGGGCCCATGTGGGGTACCAAGAAACCCGATTCGCAGCAACCCGCTGCTCCCGCAGCAGTGGATCCTAATCCGTTGTTTTCCAGTTCGCCGAAACCAGCTCCGGCCTCCAGAGAGGGGAATACCATGAGTACTGATGCAACGCGTCCTTTGCCGTCCACGTCCAGCGGTTCGCCCGCGCGGCTGGGCGCCAGCTTGCACGTGAAAGGCGAAATTTCCGGCAACGAAGATCTGGTCATTGACGGCACCATCGAAGGCCTGATTCAGCTCGAAGACCGCCGGCTCACTGTCGGCCCCACCGCCAAGGTCACCGCCGACGTGGTGGCTCGCGAAGTGGTGGTCTACGGCAGCGTGAAGGGCAATCTGCGCGCGCGCGACCGCATCGAGATCAAGAAGGACGGCTCAGTGATCGGCGACCTCACCACTGCACGGATCATGATCGAGGACGGCGCGTACTTCAAAGGCTCCATCGAGATCGATCGCACCGCCGAGAAGAAGGAAGAGAAGGACCTCGACCGCCCGGCGTACACGCGCGCAGCCACCGCGCATGCCGCCGCCCCGACCACGGCAGTCAAGTCCAACTGACGCGTTTCCGACGGCCCCGCTCCTTCGCGGTAACCGAGCGCGAACCGTAGCGGGGCCGAGGCGTCTCTCCCCAGGAGTTCCCCGGCGCGGGTGCGATGCTGGTGTGTGCAGATTCAGCCTGCGTTCCGTACTTTCGTCACTAGCCGCAGACCCGCATACCTCCTAAACTAAGCGAGATTCCTCTTGACTCTGGAATGCGTTCCAGGGGGGAGACTCGGCATGACCATGGGAAGCGCACCTTCGATCAAGCGGCCGCTGCATTCAGGCGAACTCGCGCGTCTCGCCGGCATCAGCGCTGACTCGCTGCGTCACTACGAGCGCGTCGGCGTTTTGGCGCGTCCGGAGCGCACCGCCGCGGGCTACCGCGTCTATCCACCGGGCTCGCTCGAACGCGTTCGGCTCGTGCGGCGCGCGCTGGCCTTCGGCTTCTCGCTCGCGGAACTCGCGCGCATCTTCGGCGTGCGAGACCGCGGCGGCGTTCCGTGCCGACAAGCGCGTTCACTCGGCAAAGCCAAGCTCGCGGAAGTCGAACGCCGGCTCCGCGAACTCGAAGCCCTGCGTGGGCAATTGCGGCAAGTCCTGCAACATTGGGATCGCCGCCTCGCGCGCACGCCGCGCGGGCACCGCGCAGAGTTGATGGCGTCGCTGCCCGAACCGTCGCTCCCCGTGGCCAAAAATCCACTCAAGAGGAAGCGAGGTCACCGAATCACATGAACACATTCCTTGCAGTCGTTGTACTGGCCTTCAGTTTCGCCGCTGCGCCGCAGCCACCGGCGCCAAAATCCGACGCGCACCACCAAGGCGTCGCCGAGCGCGGCGATAAAGTAATGGGTTTCTCACACGACAAGACCGCGCACCATTTCCGCCTCTATGCCGATGGCGGCGCAATTGAGGCGGAGGCCAACGACGCCAAGGACACCGCCAGCCGTGACGCCATCCGCAGCCACTTCACGCACATCACGAAGATGTTTTCCGAGGGAGACTTCAACGCGCCGATGCTGATTCATCAGCAGAATCCGCCGGGCACGGCGACGATGGCGCGACTGAAGGAGCAAATCCGCTACACGCTCGAAGAGACGCCGCGCGGGGGGCGCATCCGCATCATCACGCCGAATGTGGAAGCGCTGCATGCAGTGCACCAATTCCTGAAATTTCAGATCAAGGACCACCAGACCGGCGACACCACCGCAATCACCAAGGCGCAGTAGCCAGCGGCAGCGCGGCTGCAGTGCGGTTATTCTTCCGCAGAAAAGCGGATAATCTGGTTTTCGAGCGGGATCTCCATCGCGCGTTTCTGCGGACCAGAATTCGACGCGCCGGCTTTTCCGAGGCTGCCCTTGTCTTGCACCTCGAACGCTCGAAGCGCATAGGGCAGGCCCTCGGAACTCAGCGGCGAATTCGCGTTCGAAATGTGGAAATGAAGATGCGGCTCGGTGGAATTGCCGGAGTTGCCGACCAGGCCGACGACTTGTCCGCGGCGGACTTTGTCGCCGAGTTTGACGCGCAGTGAACCGGGCTGGAGGTGCGCGTAGAAGGCGTAGCGGCCGTTCCCGAGATCGAGGATCACGTGGTTTCCGCCGATGGTTTCGAGCGTAATGGGGACGGCGCGTGAATTGAGGCCGGGAACATTTTCGGGGATGCCGTCTTTCACTTCGGTGACAACGCCGTCCGCGACGGCCAGAGCTTCAGCGCCGTACGCGCGATAATTCTTGTTGTCCTTCGGATCTCCCGTGAACGTCTGTCCGTTTTCGCGGAGGCGCACCCAGTCAATCGCAAACCGCTGTGCGATGCGGGCGTTGCCGCCGAGTGGGATCATGGCCCGGCGATGGCCGGACGTGTTAGAAGGGCCGTTGGCGGCCATCCAGTTGTCGCCACGCAGCGGGGGATCGATGACGATCGGCCCGCGCGCGACGGCGATGCGCGCGCCTGCGAGCGTCATCTCTTCCGGTTCATCGCCCACCTTGAATGTCAGCCGGTGCTCGATCGCGGAGGGCACCGAGCCCCCGGCATCGAGCGTGATCCACAGGTACAAAACGGCGCGAAGGCCTGCGCCGATCTTTTGTTTGTCGGTACCGGTGTAGCCGGGACGCCCGAGGAGGGCGTCCAGGTCTTTCGCTTCATGGCGCGCGAGGCGAGCCACTGTATCGCTGGAGATGACTTCGACGCTCGTGAGCGTGCAATCGAGGCGGCTCAGATTGGTCATGTGCAGTTCGTATACCAGATGCGTCTTGCCGTCGGCTGTGAACGCCGTCGGCGCGATGGGGACCCGGAGTTCGACAGGCACATCGAGCGGCTTCTGCTGCGGCGGACGCGGCGCGGCGGCGGCCGGTTCGGCGCGCTTGAAGACGAGCGGCAAGGATGGGCCGCTCTGCGTCCACGTTCCGGTGAGTTCGGTTCGGTCGGCGTTGAAGTCGCCCTCGTAGGAGCCGTTGACTGCCCGGATTTCGAACTTCACGTGGTTGCCCTCGACCGTGATGGCGTCCACCGGAATGGGCGTGCCTCCCTGGTCCACGCTCACCAGAGTTCCGGAGTAAACGCTTTCGGGCGACTTCTTGATTGTGAGCGTGAGCCGAAGCTTCTGCCCGCCCGCTTCAAGCGCTCCTTCCCAGTACCCTTCGAAATCTTTTGCCGCAGGAGGATTGGCCTGAGGCCGCGCGGCTGAGCCGCTTGTGTCGCTCACCGCGGAAACGCGTCCGAAGAGTGAGAAAGCACCGGCCACGCCCAGGATGAGGAGAAAGACGAAGATCATGCGCCGCGATTTCATGCTAGACCTCCCTCGGCGGGGCGCTGCAAATTCAGATTTCTTTCGCGCTCTGGGAGCGGAGCATACCAGAGTACGAAAAAAGGAGGAACGCCGCACGCCGCCTCACCTCTGTGCGCTATGTCCAGTCGCTTCGAAGCCCCGCGGATTGACTTTGCATTCTCTGCTGCCTAGCATGGCCGCGCTCTTGGAAGGCGTGCGCATGCAGACGCAGGAAAATCCGAGCTGGTCGTGGTTTGCTCTTGCCAGCGACGCGCTGCGCGCAAACTGGCTGCTAGCCGTTTGCTTGTCTGCGGCTCTGCTCGTGCCGTGTTTCTGGACAACTCATATCCAAGCGGGCGATCTCGCCAGTCATCTTTACAATGCGTGGCTCGCGCAGCTCATCGAGCAAGGAAATGCTCCTGGTCTCTGGCTTGCTCACCCCTGGACCAACGTGTTGTTCGATTACCTACTGGCATTTCTGTTTCGCACGATGGGGCCATGGGCCGCGGAACACATTGCCGTGGCTTTGTCGGTGCTGCTTTTTTTCTGGGGCGAAGTGGCGCTGGTCTGGACGCTGAATCGCCGCCTGCCGAGGTCACTGATCCCGTGCCTGGCGATGCTGGCTTATGGCTACGTGTTTCATGCCGGCTTTTTCAACTATTACATTTCGCTGGGAATTGCGCTGTATCTCATGGCCATCGTGTGGCACGGGCATCGAGGTGATTGGATCGGCGTCGCGCTCGGCTTCTTCGTGGCATCCCTCGCCCATCCGATCCCCGTACTGTGCGTGTTGGTTTCGACGATCTACATTTATCTGGCGCGGGGCATTGCGAAACGATTTCAGTGGGTATTGTTTCTCGCCGCCATCGGCAGCGTCGTGACTCTGCGCGAGTTGCTGATGCTGCGCTTCACGTCCATCTGGAGGCCAAACCAGTTCTTGGAAATGACCGGCGCGGATCAGGTCGTGGTTTTCGGCCGGACAGGTTGGTTGCTCGCGTTGGCGCTTTTGGTGGTCTGGTGCTTGATGATTTTCCGAGCGAATCCGGAATGGCCGCGGACGCTGCGCGGAATTCCGGCGCAGCTTTTCTACATTTGCGCGGCGATCATCGCGATTTTGCCGGACGACATCCTGATTGCTCCCGAGCGTTACGGCTGGTTCTCCGCCGGGCCGCCGCGGATGTCTCTGCTGGCCGCGGTGCTGGCGTGCGCGCTGGTGGGAAGCTCGAAGCCGCAGCGTTGGCACGCGGTGACGATGAGCGGACTCGCTGGGTTGTTCTTCCTAGCGCTTTACGCGAATCATCGGGAGCTGAACCGCCTGGAATCTGAAGTCACTAAGTTGGTGGAGGCTTTGCCTGTGGGGCAGCGCGTGGTCTCGTACTTCCCGTGGCAGGAGGCCGGCGAGCGGGATCCGCACTTTGTCTACCGGCTGGAGACGGCTTTCGAACGCGCGGTGGCACGCTTACCGTTCGGCGGGCGATTCCTCGATGCCGTGCTTCGCAAGCGGATGCGCTGGACCGCATGGCACTTGATTGATCGCGCGTGCATCGGCCGGTGTTTCAGCTACGGCAATTACGAGCCGTACAGCGGCGAGTTCCGCCTGCGCGCTTCGTCCGGTAACCCCATCACAATTTCGAATGGCCGCGTTGCGCGGGAGATGGAATCCGGCCGATACCGGGTGCAGGCGAGGGACCTGCCACTCTATCTGGTCTATCGCTGCCGCGCGGAAACCGCCGATCTTTGTCTGCGTCCCATGGGTGCGGGAGAGGCTCTCGATTCAAAGCCCATGCCCGATCGGCTAGATTGATCTCTGGCGGCATTTCGTTGACAAAAAATGCAGCATCCTCTATTCTTTACGTTTGTCTCTAACGGGAAAGGTGTGACTGAGCGCATGCGAACGTACGTAGCACGGGGCCGTGAGGCCGAAGCGCTGAAGGAAGGGAACAACTGGGTGGTGGTGGACGCGGCGGGGCAGGTGCTGGGGCGCCTGGCCACTCAAGTGGCGCGGATTTTGATCGGCAAGGACAAGCCGAGCTTCACGCCGTACCTCGATAGCGGCGACCACGTCGTAGTGATCAATGCGGACCAAATCCGTCTGACCGGCAACAAGCTGGAGCAGAAGATTTACCGCCATCACAGCGGCTATCCCGGCGGGTTGAAGGAAGTCCCTGCGAAGCGCTTGCGAGTGAATCGCGCGGACTGGATGGTGCGCGAAGCGGTTCTCGGCATGCTGCCGAAGAACAAGCTGCGCGCGCGCCGCGCCCGCAAATTGCGCGTCTATCTGGACGCCAAGGGGTTGGCGCGCCACGCCGGACAGAAGCCACAACCGCTCGCGCAGTAAGCGCCCCGGTTTACCCCTGGATTTTTGCCCTCCCGGATGAACCGGAGCGGGCCGTAATGTCTCGAACGTCGGCGAAACCTGCGCCGCGGCGAGCAGAAGGAGAATGAAGTTGAGTTCGAGCACACAGCCCCTCGAGGGCGCAGCGAAGGCGCATTTTTACGGCACCGGCCGGCGCAAAGAATCCGTGGCGCGAGTTTTCCTGCGGCCCGGCTCCGGCAAATTCACGGTGAACGGCCGCGCGGTGGAGGACTACTTCAAGAACGTGGTGTGGAAGAATTCCGCCATCGAGCCGCTGAAATTCACGAACACGCAGAACCAGGTGGACGTGATTGCCACAGCAAAGGGCGGCGGGGCCGGCGGGCAATCCGGCGCGGTGCGCATGGGGCTTTCGCGCGCGCTGTTTTTGTTCAACCCGGACCTGCGCGTGCCGCTGCGAAAAAACGGATTTGTGACGCGCGATTCGCGCATGCGCGAGCGTAAGAAGTACGGCCAGAAGGGCGCGAGGAAGCGCTTCCAGTACAGCAAGCGTTAGGATTTTCCGGGGCGCGCGCTTTGCGGCGCAAGTTCCGGAAATAATTCACGGCCGGCAAGCTGCCGGCAAGAGGATGCTCTTTCTAAGTCGCTGAGCCTGGCATTCCGAAAAGAGATTCCTCGTCCCGTCCCGCAGGAGCGGGCGAGGACTCGGAATGACAAGCGAAGCTGGCTCGGGTCGAAAGCATCCATCCAAAAGAGGAGGAACATTGGCAGTTGAAATAACGATGAAAGAGCTTCTGGAGGCCGGGGTCCACTTTGGCCACCAGACGCGCCGCTGGAACCCGAAGATGAAGGAATACATTTTCGGCGAACGCAACGGAATCCACATCATTGATCTCCAAAAAACTTTGAAGCTTTTCCGCGAAGCGAGCCGCTTTGTAAGCGGCTTGGCCGCCGAGGGCAAGAACGTGCTCTTCGTGGGCACCAAACGCCAGGCGCAGGAAGCCGTGGCCGAAGAAGCGCAGCGCTGCGGGATGTTCTACGTGCATCACCGCTGGCTGGGCGGCACACTCACCAATTGGACGACGCTGCAAAAATCCATCAAGCGGCTGAAGACGCTGAAGGCCATGGTGGAAGACGGGCGCATGGCGCAGCTCTCGAAGAAAGAAGCGGCGCGGCTGGACCGCGAGATGAAGGGCCTGCACCAGAACCTGGCCGGCGTCGAGAACATGACCGCGCTGCCGGACGCCATGTTCGTGGTGGACTCCAACGCGGAAGAGATTGCCGTGCGCGAAGCGCGCCGCATGGGCGTGCCGGTGGTGGCCATCGTGGACACCAACTGTAATCCCGACGTGGTGGACCTGGTGATCCCTGGAAACGACGACGCGTTGCGCGCGATTCGCCTGTTCACCTCGAAGATTTCGGATGCGGTGCTGGAAGGCCGCGCGGCGTACGAACAGACGCAGATCGCCGACCAGAAGACCGAAGAGGGTGTCGAGGGCGCCGAGGGCGCGGAGTACGTGGATACCAGTGCGTACCAGGAATACGAGAAGGAAGAAGGCGACTTCGTCGAGACGCCGTTCGATCCGAACGCGGTCGAGCCCGGAGCAGAGCCGGTTGCTGAGGCTGTGGCCGAGGCCGAGAAGTCCATTCCCACCGAAGAAGGAAAAAACGCGTAAAGGGCGGCGCGAAAAGCGGACGCTCCCCAAGGAGCGCGGCGCTTCAGGTGTAATCCGCGGCCCGCGAGCGAAGACAACAATTCACAAGGAATCTGAAAAGGCCATGAGCACAAATCCACAGCAGCAAGCAAGCATTCCGGCACAATTGGTGAAAGAGCTTCGCGAACGGACGGGCGCGGGCTTCAGCGACTGCAAATCTGCGCTGCAAGAGGCGAAAGGCGACCTCGAACTGGCGATTCACGTTCTGCGCAAGAAAGGCCAGGCCGCCATGCAGAAAAAAGC
>JBGQGH010000005.1:0-52049 GCA_041497315.1 Terriglobia bacterium
CGTCGAACGTCGAGCTGATGACCTCGCCCTTCACCGTGCGCTGCATGTCGGTGACTTCTTCCGGACGCTCATCGATGAGCAGCACGATCAACGCGATCTCGGGATGGTTCGTGGTGACCGAGTTCGCGAGTGATTGCAGCATCATGGTCTTGCCGGTGCGCGGCGGCGCGACGATCAACCCGCGCTGGCCCTTGCCGAGCGGGCAGAGGAGATCGAGCACGCGCCCGGTCAGATTTTCCTTGCTGGTTTCGAGTTTGATGCGCCCCTGTGGATAGAGTGGGGTCAGGTTGTCGAAAAAAATCTTGTTTCGCGCGACTTCGGGGTCTTCGAAATTGACCGCTTCCACTTTGATCAGCGCGAAATAGCGCTCGCCATCCTTCGGCGGGCGCACTTGTCCCGAGACAGTGTCGCCGGTGCGCAAGTCGAACTTGCGGATCTGCGACGGCGAGACGTAGATATCGTCCGGGCCGGGCAGATAGTTGTACTCCGGCGCGCGGAGGAAGCCGAAGCCGTCCGGCAGGCATTCGAGAACGCCCTCGGAGAAGATCAAGCCGTTTTTCTCGGTCTGCGCGCGCAGGATTTGGAAGATCAGCTCCTGCTTGCGCATGCCGCTGGCTCCGGGAATTTGCAAATCCTTGGCGATTTTCGCCAAGTCGCTGATGTTTTTCTCTTTCAGTTCTGCAAGGCTAACGCTCATTGTTTCATGTCCTCAGATTTCGGCTGAATTTCGAGCCTCGGATGTTTTCCAGGTCGATTCGAAACAGGGTGAATCTCTACTGGCCAGGAGGTTGAGTGTCTTGCCGGGACAATCGCTTCGATGTTCCGTGGGACAGTGCCGGGCGGCTCGCTTCGAGCGGGGTTTCCAAATCCGGCGGGCCGAGACTCTGTCTCAGTTGGTCAATTCCTGGTCTTTCTCCACTTTGGACTCAAACTTGGGCGCGACTTCCGGGACGGCCGGGAGCGTCATCGGCTCCAGGGGGCGTTCCAGCGCGATGGCCAGGACGTCGTCCATCGTCTCCACAAATTTCAGTGTGAGGTCCGCCTGGACCTCGGGCGGAATATCCGGCAGGTCTTTCTCGTTGTCTTTCGGCAGCAAGACCGTGCGCAGGCCCATGCGGTGCGCGGCCATAACTTTTTCCTTCACGCCGCCGATGGGTAGCACTTTTCCGCGCAGCGTGATTTCGCCGGTCATGACCACGTCGCAGCGCACGGGAATTCGTGTCAGCGCGCTGACGATGGCGGTGCAGATGGTGATTCCCGCAGAAGGGCCGTCCTTGGGGATGGCGCCTTCCGGCACGTGCACGTGGATGTCGAGGTTGCGGTAGAAATCCTTGGGCAGGCCGAAGACGCCGCTGCGCGAGCGGACGTAGCTCATCGCCGCCTGCGCCGATTCCTGCATGACCTCGCCCAGTTTGCCGGTGAGCGTCAACCGGCCCTTGCCGGACATCAGCGTGGCTTCGGTGCTGAGCACCTGGCCGCCCACTTCGGTCCAGGCCAAGCCGGTGGAGTGACCGATCTCGTTCTTCTTCTCCGCCCAGATCTCGCGGTACTTGATCACGCCCAGGAAGTCCTTGACGTTTTCGGGCGTGACTTCCACGCGCGTCTGATGTCCTTCCTTGACTACTTTGCGCGAAACCTTGCGCGCGACGTTCGCGAGTTCGCGCTCCAGGTTGCGTACGCCGGCTTCATGCGTGTAGTGCCGGATGATGTGCGAGATGGCCGCGTCCGTGAAGCTGAGGTTGTCGGCGGTCAGGCCGGTGGCTCCAAGCTGTTTTTTCACCAGGAACCGCTTGGCGATTTGCAGCTTCTCGAGTTCGGTGTAGCCCGCCAGGCGTAGGATCTCCATGCGATCCTGCAACGGCTGTGGAATCGTG
The DNA here is from genome assembly GCA_041497315.1 of Terriglobia bacterium. Classification (GTDB taxonomy): domain Bacteria; phylum Acidobacteriota; class Terriglobia; order Acidiferrales; family UBA7541; genus JBGQGH01. Next base: position 1,875 of record JBGQGH010000005.1, read on the forward strand.
TGCAACACGTTGGCGGTACAGATGAACATCACCTTCGAGAGGTTGTACTCGACGTCGAGGTAGTGGTCGGTGAAGACATGGTTCAGTTCGGGGTCGAGAACTTCCATCAGCGCTGCCGACGGGTCACCGCGGAAGTCCATGGACATCTTGTCCACTTCGTCGAGAACAAAAATCGGATTGATTGTGCCGGCCTTCTTCATCAATTGGATGATCTGGCCGGGGAGCGCGCCGATATAGGTGCGGCGGTGGCCGCGGATCTCGGCTTCATCGCGCACTCCGCCCAGCGAGACGCGGACGAATTTGCGTCCGGTAGCGCGCCCGATGGACATAGCCAGCGATGTCTTGCCCACGCCCGGTGGCCCCACGAAGCAAAGGATCGAGCCGCGCGGGTTTTTCACCAGTTGGCGCACCGCCAGGTATTCCAGGATGCGCTCCTTGATCTTCTCCAAACCGTAATGATCTTCTTCGAGGATTTTCTCGGCCAGGGTGATATCGCGGATCTCTCGGGATTTTTTCTTCCACGGCACGGCCAGAAGCCAGTCCAGGTAATTGCGGCTGACGGTGGACTCCGCTGACATCGGCGGCATCATCTCCAGCCGCTTCAACTCCTGGATGGCCTTTTCCTGGACGTCCTTGGGCATTCCGGCGGACTCAATCTTCTTTTTTAGCTCGTCAGCTTCGTTCTTCTCGCCGCGGCCCAGCTCTTTCTGGATGGCCTTGAGTTTTTCGTTGAGGTAGTACTCTTTTTGCGCGCGCTCCATCTGCCGCTTCACGCGCGTATTGATGTTGCGGTCCACGTTCAACTTTTCGATTTCGACTTCCAGGACTTCCGCGACGCGGTTCAGCCGTTCGAGCGGATCGAACAGCTCCAACAACTCCTGCTTTTCCTCGACGGGGATCTGCAGGTTTGCGGAAATCGTGTCGGAAAGCTTCGCGGCGTCGTCCACGCGCGCTGCGGCGATCATCGTGTCGTAATTCAAGTTCTGCGCCAGCTTGACGTACTGTTCGAACAGGGAAGTGACACGGCTCACCGCTTGTTCAACGGCGGGCGACGGATCGAGCTTCACCGGCACCAGCTTCAGCGCGGCGCGGAAAAATCCTTCCTCGGCGGTAATCTGAACTACCTTGGCGCGCTCCACGCCCTCCACCAGAACGCGGATGTTGCCGTCGGGCAATTTCACGCTCTGCACGATGTTCGCAAGAGTGCCGACGCTGTAGATTTCGTCGGGCTTGGGGTCGTCGGCGGAGGCGTCGTGCTGCGTGGCGAGGAAAATCTTCTTGTCGCCCGCCAGCGCCTCTTCCAGCGCGCGGACGGAAGCTTCCCGGCCCACGATGAACGGCTGCATCTGGTGCGGGAAGATGACCATCTCCCGCACCGGCATCATGGGCACGCGCTTCAATTCGGTTTTTTCGCGGCTGAACATTTTGTCCCTGGGTTCCCCTGGCCCGCTTCGCGGCATCCGGCTAGCCGGCCTTTTCGAGTAACTGCCAATTGATCTCCCGGCTGCGCACCATCTCCGCAGTGACCATGAAATCGCGGAGCTTGCGCTGCGCCGGCAGGTTGTACATCAAGTCGAGCATCAGATCCTCGAGGATCATGCGCAGTCCGCGCGCGCCCACTTTGCGCTGCATGGCCAGGCCCGCGACGGTTTCGAGCGCATCGTCCGTAAACTTCAGCCGCACGTTTTCAAATTCAAAGAGGCGCTGATACTGCCGGATGAGCGCGTTCTTCGGCTCGGTCAGAATGCGCATAAGCGCGCCCTTGTCCAGATCCGCCAGCACCCCCATCACCGGCAGCCGGCCCACAAATTCGGGTATCAGGCCGTAGCGGATCAGGTCGGTGGGTTGGACCTGCTCCAGGAGTTCGATATTGCGCTTGTTTGCCGTGGCCGGCTGAGCGTCCGTATGAAAGCCCAGCGATTTCTGGCCCGAGCGCCGCTCGATAATTTTTTCGAGGCCCACGAACGCGCCGCCGCAGACGAACAGGATATTTGTCGTGTCCACGGGCGTAAATTCCTGGTGCGGGTGCTTGCGGCCGCCCTGCGGAGGCACATTGGCCACGGTGCCTTCCAGGATTTTCAGCAGCGCTTGTTGCACGCCCTCGCCGGAGACGTCGCGTGTGATCGAAGGGTTCTCGTCCTTTTTCGAAATCTTGTCAATCTCATCGATATAGATGATGCCTTGCTGCGCTTTGGTGACGTCACCATCGGCAGCTTGCAGCAGCTTCAGAATAATGTTTTCGACGTCCTCGCCAACGTAGCCCGCTTCGGTGAGCGTGGTGGCGTCCACGATGGCGAAGGGCACGTCCAGCATCCGCGAAAGCGTTTGCGCCAGCAGCGTCTTGCCCGTGCCGGTGGGGCCGATCAGCAAAATATTGGACTTGGTCAGTTCGACTTCACCCGGTTGGCGGTTCAGGAATATCCGTTTGTAGTGGTTGTAAACCGCGACGGCCAGCTTCTTTTTCGTTTTGTCCTGGCCGATGACGTAGCCGTCCAGGAATTCTTTGATCTCCGGCGGCCGCGGCAAACGGCGCGTAGCCGGGCTGGTTTGCTCGCGCTTTTCGTCTTCCAGGATTTGCTGGCAAACGCTGATGCACTCGTTGCAGACGTATGCGCGCGGATAGTCGTTGGGCGAGCTGATGAGTTTTTCCACCTGCTCCTGCGTCTTGTGGCAGAAGGAACAGCGCAACGACTCGTCGTTGTTGAGTTTTCTCAAGAGTGGCTGGCCTCCGTCGGCGCTCCTTGCGGCCGCCGAGCGTCCGTTCCCTAACGGACGCGGAATAGTTTAGGCCTGAAACTCGCTGCGCGAAGCCCGGAACCCGTTTCGGTTACTAACTGATAGGTACGGCCTGCGGGGCTCGCGCTTTCTGCTAGCGGTGCTTGGTAATGATTTCGTCGATCAGCCCATAATCCTTGGCCTGTTGCGCCGACATGATGAAATCGCGCTCGACGTCCTTCTCCACTTTGTCCAGGTCGTGTCCGCTGTGCTGCGCGATCAGTTGATTGATCACTGAGCGCATGCGCAGAATCTCTTTCGCGTGGATATCAATGTCGGTGGCCTGGCCCGAAAGCCCGGACATCCAGGGCTGGTGGATCAGAATCCGGGAGTTGGGCAGCGAGAACCGGCGCTTCGGGGCGCCGGCCGTCAGCAGCAGGGCGGCAATCGAGGCCGCCTGACCCACGCAGATGGTCACCACGTTGGGGCGCACGAATTGAATCGTGTCGTAAATCGCCATTCCCGCCGTAATGGAGCCGCCCGGAGAATTGATGTACAGCGAAATATCCTTTTCGGGATCTTCGGCTTCCAAAAACAGGAGCTGCGCGGTGACGAGGTTGGCCACGTGATCATCAATCGGGGTGCCGATAAAGATGATGTTGTCTTTCAGCAGCCGCGAATAAATGTCATAGGCGCGTTCCCCGCGGTTGGTCTGTTCGACCACCATGGGAACCAGCGTCGTCGCGCGTAGGCTGGAATCGTCGGAATAATTCATCGAATGATTTCGGATGAGAAGAGGAACCCGGTCAGATCATCAGCTTTTTTCACCGGCCGCCATCCGGATCCGGGCGTTTCGGTGGAGCCACTCGAGAGTCTTATCACTCCGCAGCTTCGATTTCATCCTATCGAGCGACCCCTGCTTTGTCAAGCGCGCGCGCAACGCTGTGGCCGATTCACCACTGCGTTCGGCCAGCGAGGCAATTTCTTTTTCCACCTCTTCTTCGGTTACATCAATACTCTCTGCGGTTGCGATGTGGTCCAGGATCAGCTCGGCCTTCATGTCCTCCAGAGCGCGGTCGTGCTGGCGTTTTCGCATGGAGACCCAGTCCACGTTCACAGCGCGCGGGTCCACTCCCTGCGCGGCTAGTGAACGCACCACGCGCTCCAGGCGCGCATCCATCTGGTGCTCGACCATCGCTTCGGGCACTGGAAAATCGTGCGTGGCGACGAGCGCGGCCAAAATCTTCTCCTTAGCCTGATCCAGCTTGCGCTGGTCGCGCGCCGCTTCCAGGCTCTGGCGGAGCTTCGCGCGCAATTCCTCGAGCGACGCGGCTTCGCTGACTTCCTTGGCGAAATCGTCGTTCAATTCCGGCAGCTTCTTTTCTTTTACGGCCACGACCTCGACCGCGTAGTTGTACGCCTTGCCCGCCAGCTTGGGATCGGGGTAGTCCTCCGGGTACTTCACCTCAAAATTCTTGTGATCGCTCACTTTTGTGCCGCGGAGGTTTTCGGTGAAGACCGGCAAAGTTTCCTCGGCGCCGATGTGGCACATCACGTTTTCGGCTTGCAGCGGCTCACCGCCGCCCGCGGGCGTCCCCAGCAGCTTGATCTGCGCGAAATCACCGTCGGCGAGCGCGCGGCCCTCCACCGGAACAAATGTCGCCGCTCGCTCACGCATCTCCTGCAGAGTTTTGTCCACGTCGGCGTCGGTGATTTCGAGCGCCGGGACCTCGACTTCCAATTCCTTGTACTTGCCCAGCTCGAATTCGGGCAGCACCTCGAACGAGGCGCGGAATTTCACCGGCCCGGCTTCGGGGAAATCCACTTTGTCCACTTGTGGGCGCGTGACCGGAGTGAGTTTCTGCTCCGTGACGGCCTGCTCGATTTTCTCCGGCAGGAGTGACTGCAAAACCTCGCTCTTGATATCTTCGGCGAAGCGCCGGCGGATCAGCGTGACCGGCGCCTTTCCCGGACGGAAGCCCGGCACTCGGGCCACGCGCGCAAACTCGCGCGCCACGCGCTCCATCGCTTTCTGGACGTCTTCGGCCGGGATTTCCAGTTCCAACTCGCGCCGGCAGGTGGCTTCGATCATTTCTCTTACGCTCACTAGTCGCTAGCTGCTTCTCACGTTTCCGGGAAAAACAGGCAGGAGAGATGAACCCTCGAGGTACTCCGCAAAAACTCAGTATAGAGAATCCTCGCACGGGGGTCAACTTGTATAGAATGCGTCCGGCTGGAGAAGCAGAAGACAACGATGCGGACGCTCTATGTCAAAACGCGCCGCGAGTGGCGCGCGTGGCTCGCGAAACACGCCACGACCTCGCGCGAAATCTGGCTCGTTTACTACAAGAAGGATTCCGCGAAGCCGCGCATTCCTTACAACGATGCTGTAGAAGAAGCGCTTTGTTTCGGCTGGATTGACAGCACGACTCGAAAGATTGACTCAGAACGCTTCGCGCAGAGGTTCACGCCGCGAAAACCAAAGAGCTGGTGGTCCGCAATCAACATTCAACGGGCCAAAGAGCTGATCCGGGAGAAGAAGATGACCGCAGCCGGCTTGGCGGCTTTCCAGTCGCACAAGACAATGAAAGTGGAGGCGAAGCCGGCAGAACTTCCAAAGAAACTAGCAAAGAAATTCAAGGCGGAGCCGCGCGCGTGGGAAAACTTCAATCGTTTCCCGCCGTTTTACCGCCACATGACCATCGGATGGGTGGCCAGCGCAAAGAAAGAAGAAACGCGGTTCGCCCGTCTGCAGAAATTGATTGCCTTTTCCGTGCGGAACCAACGCATCAAATTCATGTAGGAAAGCGGTCAGGAAAAAATGATCACAGCGGAGATCCCGCACACCTCGGAGATCGCTCAATCCCAGTTCTTCACGCTCGGCCACATCTTATGGAGATCGGCCTTCAATCCGTGACAAACGATCACCGGCTTGTTCTCAAACCGGATGGCGTAGGGATGATAAAGCTGGGCGGCAACTTCCACCCTCTCGCAGCGTCCGTTCCACTTTTCGGGCCGGTCGCCGAGCAAGATCAGCACTTGTCCGGTGCAGTTTCGCGGGCCCCAGAGAAAATAGTTTTGATGGCCGCTGATGGCATTCGGCAGTCCGTATCGCGAGCCAAAGAAATCGATGGCCCCGGCTTCGCCGTAATTGCTCGCGCCGATACACGCCTGTGTACGTTCTTCGGGAGTCAAGTTGCCATAGGCGCGCGCCACTGCTGCCGTCATCTCTTCCCAGCCGAACTGATCGGAATAGTATTGGGGCATCGCGGCTCCGGCGTGCCCCTTTTCGCTGACCGGAAGGGGAAAGGGAAGTTTGGCCTCGTAACGAAGAAAGTTTTCCGCGGTGAGCACGGGCACTCCCAAAGGCAGCAAGAGCGCCGTCACAATCAGGACGACTGTGACCATCACTGGCCGTGGCCAGGTCCCGCGCAATCGCGCCGTGAGCCGTTCGATCACGATCGCCCCGGCGCCGAGGAGCATCGGGTAGGCCGGTGCGACGTAGTAGTTCTTCCCCTTCATCACAATCATTACGCCCAGGGAGAATACGTAGGCCCAGGCGAGCGCACGATAGCGCCGCAATTCCTTCCCCACGAACAGACTCAGCAGGCCGGCAAGCCATACCGGAAAAAGGATCGGATTGACGAGGAAGATCTGCTCCACGAAATATCGGAGCGGGCCCAACTCGACGTCGCGGCCGCTCGCTTTGATGTTCCGCATCAATTCCACAAACGGCCACTGATGATGAATGTTCCAAAGAAGATTGGGGAGAAAGACGAGGAGAGCGATCCCGCCTCCGATCCAGATCCAGCGCTGTGCGAAAGCCCTGCGCTCCGGCGTGAGCAACACGCCGAGGATCATGGCCGAGACGAAGATCCCCATCGAGTACTTGTTTTGCAGACCCAGGCCCGCCAGCAGCCCGAACCAAAGCCAGAGTTTCTGATTGCCGGTGTTGATGATGCGAACCAGGAGACAGGCGCAGCCCATCCAGAAGAGTGGCTCAAACGCATTCATGGTCAGCAGATAGTTCATGACGAAGTAGATTCCCACACAGGCCGCGGCGAGCGCGGCAAACCACGTGCCGAACCGGTTTGCGCCCATCTCACGCGCGAGAACCGCCGTCAGAAACACCAACGCAACGCCCGCCAATGCCGGAAGGAAGCGAAGGGAGTGGAGCGAGGTGCCGCCAAGGTGCAACTCCAGCCAGGTCACCAGGGCGATGAGCGGCGGCTGGTCCACGTAGCCCCAATCGAGGTGACGGCTGCAGGCGATGTAGTAGAGTTCGTCGCGGAAATATCCGTAACGGCCCGCGGTGGCGAGATGCAACGCCAATTTTGCCGCAGCAATCGAGGCTACAACGACAAGGGTACCTGCTTGCCAGGGAGTGTTGTGTTCCTGCGGCCCCTCAATAGGACGGACGGAATTCATGGCCTACCTTCCCCGGCGCGATTGGTTCGAATTCTATTTCACGGCGTAGGCGGTCACGCGCGCGAGGTAATCCCGGTGCGGAGGTTCGACCTCCGTGGCGTTGAGTGCGCCCGCGAACGCCGTGTTCTTCGATTCCATCTCGCCGATTGCGGCGTAGAGCTTGTCTTGTCCGTCCGGCCCGGTGAAAAAATAGACGTCGAATATCTGCGATGGATCCGCGGTGTGAATCGTCTCACCGTCAACGGCGACGGAAACCATTGTCCGGTCGCCGATCAATTCCACCAGGATGGGTTCGATGAATTTCTTGTAGAGCGCGAGATACTCGTCGCCTTTGCCCGGTTGCAGATGCGTGTTGTTCACCCAGAGGTATCCGCTCGTGCCGCTGGCCGTGCGCGTATGGCGCAGCCGGCTGTGCAGCAGGAAATCGCGGTGCGTGACGTTCGGTGAAGCCATGATGGGGTTGGGGATCTTCCCCAGCTCGCCGATGGCCTTGTGAATGTTGGCGATGTTTGAGGTCTCGAACCACGAGCCATGCGTCGGATAGCCGGGAACGTGGACAATCGTTGTGTAGAGTCCCCAGGAAACGATGGTGCCGTCGGCCATGAGTTTTTCAAGCACGGGACGGTATTTCTGCTCGGCGAAGGCGTCCCAATCGCCCCACATGGCTCGCGGGATGGTGCGCTCGACCACGAACGTGTAGGTCTGCGGCTCCGCCGGCGCTGAAGTTTGCGCGCGCGCCGCGGGCGCCATGGCCATTGCAAGGGCAACCATCAGGAAGAGAACTGCGAATCGCCTCGACATGAAAGCCTCCTCTTTCCCAGCGGAAGATAACCACAGGTTTAGAAATTCCTTCCCAGTGGACGGAAAATATGCCGCGGAGGCAGGGAAGTCAAGTCGAGGTATTGAAAGTAGAGTTGCACTTGCCGTCGAAGGGTGTGCCCAAGTCAAACGGCGATGAGGAACGGAGCAAGCTTCACGCGCATCGCCTCCGCTTCCTTGCCGTAGCGCGCAGTGAGCGCCGACCAGAACGCTTCGGCGGGCAGAGCCTTCGTCAACTCCAGCCAGTTCAGGACCGCAGCGATAGCCGCCAGTTTCCCGCCCGCCTCTTTCCGGAAGGGATATCGCAGCACCTGGCAATCAAGGTCGGGAAGAGGAACATCCGTATCCGCGAGAATTACCGTGGCTTCTGTCGCGCGGGCCAAGACGCCGCTGCGCTCTAATTCCTTCGCTCCGTCGGCGGAAACGACCAGAATCGCGTCCGGCTCTTCGATGCCGGTGAAGTGGATTTCCCTCGGACTCAGAATCACCTCTGATACTGAGAAGCCTGATCCTTGCGTCACCGGATTGTCGTTCTTCTGCGTAACGTGAAGGTTGGACTGGATCGCCGCCTGCGCCAGTAGCGTCGCCGCGGACTGTACGCGCTCACCCGCCGTACCCGCCACGACGATTCCCAGCGGCTCTTCAATTGTGGTGCGAAAACTAGGCGCTGCGTCTCGTGGCCTTTCGCGCTTCACATCCGCCTCGCGCATCCGCGATGCCTGCACGCGGTACTGCTCCGCGAAAGTGGGCCGCAGTTCTTCGCGCAACACGCCCAGCGCGTAGCCGGCGCGGTCCGCTATCTGCTTGAGCTGCGCTCCGGTCAACGCGTTCCATCGGGTGGCGTAGGCCGTGCAGAGTTCGAGGATTTCCACCACCGCGAATCCCGGATGCGCGATGGCGCGCGCGATCACGTCTTTCAGATCGCGGTCGGTGGCCAGCTTGCGCGACACAAACGCGGCGCGGCTGGCCACGAGCAGTTGACCCAGATCGAGCGGCGGCACATCGCTCCCCGCCGGCGTCGTGGCGGTGACGAATCCGAGTGGCGTGAATGCGGAATTTTGTCCGCCCGTCATCCCAAAAAGAAAATTGTTGTGCACCAGCACGGTGACATCGGGATTGAGCAGCGCAGCGTTCACCAGATGATTCAATCCGATCATCGCGCCGCCGTCCCCGATCATCACCACCGTTTTCATCCGGCCGGACCCCAGCGTCCCGTCGGCCAGCGCGAGGCCCGCCGCAAACGCGGTCGAGCGCCCGTGCGTAGTGTGCACGGTGTGCGGCGTTGTGAATTGTGCGTCGGCGAGGCCGACGCAGCCGATATCGGTGACGATGGCCAGCTCCTCCGGGCGCAACTGGAGTTGCTCGAGCGCCTCGCCCAACGCGCGCAACACCACTCCGTGGCTGCAGCCTTTGCAGTAGGGCGACGCCGCTTCGCGGTTGAGGTAGCCGTAAGCCATCACGCCGCCTCCGCAGCTTCCAGAATTTCGCCGGGCGTGATCATGTGGCCGAGTCCGTTCACGCGGACCAGGTGCTTCCCGGCGAGGTGCGGCTCCAGCGCGCTCGCGTAGAGCCCGGTCAGATTCTCTTCGACCACCATGACACGCGTGCAGCCCGCCGCCGCGCGGCGAATGGCTTCGGACGGGACAGGGAAGAGCGTCAGCGGCTGAAGGAAGGAAACGCGCCGTCCGGATTCGCACAGTCGATGCACTGCTGCACGCGCCGCACGCGCGGAAATCCCCCAGCCAATTACCAGCAGCTCCGCGTCGTCCTCCAGTTCCTGTTCCACCATAGCCATCGCTTCTGCGTGCGCCAAGATTTTGGCCTGCAGGTGGATCAACAGTTCGATCACTTCCGGCGCGTTCTTGCGTAGGCGCCCGGCCAGGTCGTGTGCCGATCCGGTCACCACGGCGCGCGCGGCGCTGCCAACCGCGGCAAAATCCGGCGGTTCTTCCAGGTACTCGCAGGCGTAGGTCAGAAAGCGGACGCGCCGCCCTTCGAAGGGTTTGCGGTCCTTCACGGCCGGGCACGCGAGCGAGGCCGTGTCCACGCTCTCGAGCGTCATGCCAACTTCCTTGTCCGAGAGAACCACCACCGGTGTGCGCAGTCGCTCCGACCACTGAAACGCCACGCCCGCGAGTTCGTAGCACTGTCGCGCATTCGCCGGAGCAAAGACCGGGAGCGTGTATCCGCCGGAGATGCACGATTCGACCAGCAGCAGATCGCCCTGCGCGCCTTGCGTGGCGCCGCCGGTCGAGGGCCCGAGCCGTTGGACCACGGCAACGACCACCGGCGTCTCCGTCATCACCGCGTACTGCACCGTTTCCACCATCAAGCTCCAGCCGGGGCCTGAAGTGGCGGTCATGGCCTTGTGCCCGGCGAGCGAAGCCCCAACGCAACTCGCCAGCGCGGTGATTTCGTCGGGCGCCGCGAGCGCCAGTCCGCCTCGCGCGGGCAATTCCTTCATCATCGTTTCGTAGATTTCGCTTGAAGGGGTGATGGGGTAACCGCTGAAGTACCGGCAGCCGGCGTCCATCGCTCCGCGGGCCACCAAGCGGTTGCCGGAGAGTAACTCGACGCGGCGTGGAGTCCCGCCGGTCGTGGGAAGGAGACTCGTCGCCATATTCAGAGCGCTTCCACTCCGTCCACCTTGGCCGGCTCCCCGGAAATGGCCAGGATCATAGGCAGGACCGAGGCGACCAGGTCCTGTGTCGGCACGCGATAGCATTGTCCCCGGAGGCCGCTGAACATCCGCGGGCAGAAGACGATGGTTTCGTGGTGCAGTAGTTTTTCGTCGAGATAGACGCCGGTGCCGAAGGGGTTCTCGAAGGGCTGCATGTGGCCCAGTTCGCCTTCATCCCCCGCGGCGTCGAATTCTGCTTCGTTGATCAGTTCGATCCTGGCGCCCGGCAAGATTTGTGCGAAGCGTTCTGCAGTCAGCTCGCACCACTCGGGGACGAGCGCCGTGGTCGGCCGGCCATTCACGCGGAAGAGGAAAATCCGGGCGTGGTTCGGACTGCCACAGGAGCACCACGGCTCGGATTGGATGGCGTCGGCGTCAAACTTGCGGATCTGCTCTCGGAGTGCACGCTGGAGTTTCATAGGCCCCTCCTGGGAGGAGGTATAGTGCGGGCAGGGCGAACCTCTCCCCATCCCCGAATCAGCAATCCTTGAGCCAGGCTGGTGTGGAGGGCGCCCTGTCTCTAAGTGTTTTAGATTGATGGAACTAGATTAGTAAGCTCATGCCTCGCGGCGGGCTTTCCCGGGGCCCTGAGCTAACTTGCCCAATCCCAGTGGGGACTCATGCGCCAAGCGACGCATCACGGTGTATAAAGTGTTTTCGACGGCGAATGAAAAGGCTGTGCGGCTAACGGGGCGTCGCAGTGCTCCTCAACTTGCTCAAGGCAGCGATGGCGGCTGCGTTGTTCGGATCGGTCTGGAGACCGGCCTCGTATTCGCGGATAGCCAAAGGGTTCTGGCCCCGTGCGACATAGCACTCCGCGAGGCGGAAGTGGGAGTGGCTGTCGAACGGCTCGAGCTCGACCGCCTGGGCAAAAAATTCCATCGCCGCGCTGCGATCTTCGCGGCGCAGAGCGATATCTGCCAGCCGGGCGTAGGGTTCGGGAGAGGGATCGATTTCGATCGACGCGCGGAACTCCGTTTCGGCATCCGACCAGCGGCTGGAGTTGAACAAAAACCGGGCAAGGTGATTCCGCACCAGCGCGTTCAACGGCGCGAGTTTCACCGCGGCGCGGTACTCGGGTTCGGCGTCCTGCAGCCGCCCCTGCTGCACATAAAGATCACCGAGGTCGAGATACGCGCGGTTATAGCTGGGCCGCAGGGCCTGCGCCTTCCTGAAAAGCGCGGCCGCTTCGTCGAAACGTCCTTGGCGTCCGCGCAATCGGCCAAGATCCACCAGCACGATTTCGTTGTTCGGGTCCTCCCCCAGCACCTTCAGCCATTCACGTTCGGCCCCCTCGAGATCGCCCTTGTTCCAATAAATCGCGCCGAGATTGGTGCGTGTGATCTCTCCCTCATTTGAGACGGCCAGCGTATGGGCGATAAAAGTTTCCTGGTCGCGCCAAATGGGGTTTTGCGTCGCGATGCGCAGCCCGCAGAGCACGGCCACAACGCACAGCGCTCCGGCCAGCGACCATCGCCACACCGCCGGCCTCGATGCGGCCGCGCGCCACAGCCAGGCCAGCGCCATGCCCGCGAGCCAGCAGAAACCGACCGAAGGCAGGTAGAGGTAGCGCTCGGCGAAAACGTTGGTGAGCATCCAGCGCACGTTGAGAACTGGCGCGAGAGTCAAAAAAACCAGACCATGGCGAAAGCCGCCGTGCGATTCCGCTTCCACAGGACGGCCAGCACGGCGACGCAAGCTATGAGCGCGAGAAAACCGGCGATGACTCGAGGTTCTCCGAAGCGCGTGCTTTTCTGGAATTGGTAGAAAAGCGTAAGGTGGACGGGCCAGAAAAGTTTTCCAAAGTATTTGCCGATCAGGCTGAACGCCGAGAGGACCGCTTCGAAGCGCGATATCCCGGGGCGCGCACCCTGCGGCGTCAACCCGCCGAGAACGTTTGCACGGAAGACGAGGTATCCGCCGACGAGGACCCAGAGTGAAGCGTAACGCGAGAACTTCGTGAAAAACGGCGTCTCACCGCGATTCTCGCGGACGCCGTGCTCATAGAGGACCGCCAACACCGGCAGCGTGACCGCATGTTCCTTCGAAAGCAGCGCAAGCGCGAAACTCATCATCATCAGGATCTGAAGTGTCCAAAGCCTGGCGCCGCGCGCCTCATCGAGGCCCAGGAAGCACAAGAAAGTGAGCAGATAGAAGAGCGTGAGTTCGAGATCCGTGACGCCCGCCACCCAGGCCACCGATTCCGTGTGGATGGAATGCAGCGCGAAAAGCGCCGCAGCCAGAAAGGCTCCGAGGTCATTTTTTAAGAGCCGCCGTCCCGCAAAAAACACAAGCCACACCACCGCCACCTGCAGAAGGACGCTCATCAGGTGATAGCCGAGCGAAATCGGGCCGAATAATCTCCAGCAGACCGCGTAGCCCAGCGTCATCACCGGACGGTAGTACGGCAGAATTCCTTCGGCTCCTTGAAACGACCAGACCGTGCTGCCAAAGATTTGTTTCAAATAGCGGAAGCTGTGTACGTACGGATTCGAGAGGATCTGGGAGAGATCGTCGTACACGAAACCGTTGCGCAGGGAATTGGCGTACGGCGCCGCGGCGAGGAGAAGCAGAATGCCCGGCAGCAATCCATCGGCGCGGCGGTGAACAGTCTGAGCAATCGAACTCACGCGAATGATTCTACCGTCCGTGTCCGGACGCGCGATTCACGCGCTCGCAATCTTGCGCGAAGAGATAACGTACAGGGAACGGATGAGACTGAATGGAGAGGTCTGGGAAACGCTCGTCCCTCGGCTCGTCCGCCCATAGCGGACTCGCTCGGGACAGAATCCGCTTCGCGGATTTTGGTGCGGAAGGAGGGAGTTGAACCCCCACGGCCTTTCGGCCACAGGATCCTAAGTCCTGCGCGTCTGCCAGTTCCGCCACTTCCGCACGCGCCAGAGCAAAGGTAGCACGCGCGCAAGGAGCTCTCAAAGCGCCAAAACGCGGCTTCGGGAACCGTTGACATCAAGGCACGCTCATTAGAAGGCCGGTGTTTCTGGAGACACCGGGGCAAATTTGAACGATCTTTCTTGGCTGGTGGGGGGGTAGCGGGAAACCCGCCGCGTCGCTCTAAACGGCTCCTATTGCGTTCTGTGGTTGTGGGTGCCTGGCAGTTTGCCGCCCGCCGGAGCTACCAGCAGATTGATTCTATTGGAGTTGCTTGCCCTTGGTTTCCGGCAGGGTGAAGGAAAGTAGCGCGGCGGCCGCAAATGCACAGGCGAGCAGGTAAAACGCGGTCCGAAAGCCGTAGGACGTAGCGATGGCTCCCACAGCGAAGGGAGCGGCGGCGGAAATCCCGCGGCCGATGTTGTAGGTAAGGCCCATGGCCGTCGCGCGAATCTCGGTGGGGAAGAGTTCTGAAGCAATCGCGGCGTAGCCCGAAAAATATCCGGTGCCGAAGAACGCGATGAACGGTCCGAGAAGAAGCAGCGTCGAGGGGCTTCTCACTAGGCCGTAAACGGGTACGAGGGCCGCCGCAATCAATAAATAGGTTGCGTAGCTTTTCTTGCGGCCCACAGCGTCCGCAAAAAAGCCGAAGAGCGCGTAGCCGAACCATTTTCCCACGCCCATCACCAGAATCCACGTTGTCGTCTGCATCAGCCCTAGGCCGCGGCCGCCTTGCTCCACGGGCAGCGAGAGGTACGCGGGAATCCAGGTGAAGAGTCCCCAGTAGCCGAACATCGCGCAGGCATTCATCGCCGTGGCCAGCAGGCCTTTCCAGCGGATGTCCTTGTGCCAGAGTTGCCGGAGCGAGCCGGTATTTTTCCTCGTCTGCTGCAACCAGATTTCCGGCTCCGGCACAGCGCGGCGAATCCAAAAGACGACCAGGGCGGGCAGCACGCCGACGAAAAACACGGCGCGCCAGCCGAAATGCGGCAACACCAAGCCGACAACTCCCGCGGCAATCATTTCGCCGATAGCCCAGCTCGATTGCATCAGGCCGAGTGCTTTGCCGCGATGTTCCGGCGGCCACGTCTCCGCGATCAGTGCCGCGCCGGTGGCCCACTCGCCGCCCATCCCCAGGCCGAGGATGGTCCGGAAAATTGCGAGCATCACGACGCCGGTCGAAAATCCGCAAGCGAAGCTGGCCAGGGAGTAAACGAGAATGGAGGCCATGAGCGAGCGCGTGCGGCCCACTCGATCGGCCAGGAAGCCGAAGAGCAAGCCGCCCACGGCCGAAGCGGCGAGCGTGAGCGAATTCAGAAGGCCGCCCGTCTGCTTGCTCATGCTCAGCGCGGTCATCAGATGCGCCAGCACCATGGAGTAAAGCATCACGTCCATGGCGTCGAGCATCCAGCCAAGTCCGCCGGCAATCAGCGAATGACTCTCGGCACGCGTGACCTGCTCAGGCCAGGGGAGGCCCAGCACTTTGCGCGTCGCGCGAAGTGAAGCGACAGGATCAGCGATGGGTTCGGTGGCCAATGGCTTTTATGCGCGCACCAATGTGCGTGCTTGGGCGGGACCGGCATTCTTGCCGGTCCGTCGGGGACAGGCGGGAACGCCTGTCCCACTGTGCGGCGCGATTCTACTCAATCCGGCGCGCTCTTCCAATCGCGCTTGCGAGTGCCACATGAATCTGCTAGCTTTCCGGCAGCAAACGCGGTTCCCGCCGCGCAGATTGGTGATCGAGGAGGACGCGATGGCTTTCTGCAGCAAGTGTGGCGCACAGATGGCGGACCAATCGGGTTCGTGTCCACAGTGCGGCCAAACGCAGGGAAAAGTATCCGCGGGGAATCCTGGTTCCTCCAACGCGCAGGCCGGACTCTCGGAGAACGCCGCGGGCGCCCTCAGCTACGCCCTCGGCTGGATCACCGGCATCATCTTCTTCCTCGTCGATAAACGTCCCTACGTCAGATTTCATGCCGCGCAATCCATTGTCCTCTTCGGCGGGGCCCACATTGTTTTTATGGCCCTTGGAATGATGTTCGGTATCGGCTGGTGGATGGGCGGGGGAATGTTCTGGGGAACTCTGGGCCTCACAGCCATGCTCATCGGCCTGCTGAAGTTCGCCCTCTGCGTGCTTTGGATCCTGCTGATGGTCAAGGCAGCGCAAGGCTCCAAATTCCGCGTTCCCTTTGTCGCGGACATCGCCGATAGCCTCGCGGGCAAACAAATCTAAGAACTACGCGCTGGCGCATCTTATTTTCCACAGCTCAATACGGATTCTGTGTCCCGGCCTGCTCTCGGCGGGCAGTCCCTCCTTCGGCGGGCGGGCCTTTCTTCTTGACAATCTCTGGACGCCCATACATCTTTATTGACTTTGCTCTACTCTTGATTCTTGTCTGTACGTTCGCTCCGGACGGGAGACCTGTTGAAGGTACGGCTTTGCTTCCACGATCGCTGCTTCGATGGCGCCGCTTCTGCCGCGGTTTTTCTGCGCTTCTACCGAGAGCGCATCCGCCGCGACGCCGAATTCGCCTTCACCGGCATGACGCACCGCGCCACGCCGCCCTTCGAAGAAGGCACCTTCGACGGCGACGAAAACGCCATCGTGGACTTCAAGTATTCGAGTTCGCTGCGGGTCACCTGGTGGTTCGACCACCACCAGAGCGCTTTCCTCACTCCCGCCGACGCCGAGCACTTCCGCAACGACCGCAGCGGCCACAAGTTTTACGATCCCCAGTACAAGTCCTGCACGCTGCTGCTCTCCACCATCGCGCGGGAAAAGTTCGGCTTCGACACGCGGCCGCTCGAAGAGCTGATCCACTGGGGCGACATCATTGACGGCGCGCAATATCCCACGCCGGAGTCCGCAGTGCGGCTGAGTGAGCCCGCCACGCAACTCGCGCTGGTGATCGAAGCCGCGCCGGAGTCGGGCCTCTCCACGCGGCTGATTCCGGAGCTGGCCACGCGTTCACTCGCTGAAGTGATCCGTCTGCCGATGATCGAGAAGCACCTCGCGCCGCTACTCGAACGCCACGAGCGCTCGATCCGCGTTCTAGGCGAACGCATCGAAGCGAAAGACGGCGTGCTCTACTTCGACGTGAGCGATCAAGATCTGGAAGGCTACAACAAGTTCATCCCTTACCTGCTGCATCCCGACTGCCGCTATACGGTGGGCCTGAGCGCTTCGGCCACACGGGCAAAGGTTTCACTTGGCTCAAATCCTTGGAGTCCGGACGCAGCGGAGAAAAACCTAGCTTCGCTTGCGGAAAAATATGGCGGCGGAGGCCATCCGCGCGTGGCGGCGATTTCGTTCGCTCCCGGAGACATTGATCGAGCGCGCGCGGCCGCGCGGGAGATTGCCGCGGAGCTCAGGAAGTAGAAACCACGAATTCACACGGATGAACACGGATAAAGACTAGGAGAATGCTGTGGCAAGAGACTTTTCTTTGTTCTCCTGATCCCTTCAGTCATCTCGATTCTTCCTACACTCTTTCACTTCAGTTTTTTTCCTGTCCGTGTTTATCTGTGTGCATCCGTGGTTCCATTCCGCTTGAGCAATTCGCGGGGAACTAGATCTCCCAGGCGCACGGCAGGTGGCAAAGTCATCGTGCCCATGGCGAAGCCGAGTGATGAACGCGTCTCCAGCGCGCCATGTGTTCCGGCGAAATTTACGATTTTCTGAAACGATCCTTTCCCATGAAAGTAGCCAGGTTTCAGGCTGACCATGAGAATCGAAGTGTTTTGGGCGTGGTTCATGGCCCACTCGCGGATGCGCGCGGCGGCGTCGGGATACGCGGCGGACCATGTGGTGGCGAAAAGATCTACGTCAGCAGCGGTTTCATCCGGCGCGAGGTGGCCGGCCTCGCGCAGGTTTGCGAAAACGGGAAGGAGCCCGAACGGATCCCCTTTGTGAGTTTCATAGGCGTAGCGGCTGCCGTCCGAAGTCCACGTGAGTTTCGCGCTTCCTGCGCTGCTCACGATGGTGGCCGACCGGCCATCGGCTTCGCGCGCGACGACAAGATCCACTCCTTCGATCTGGGCGAGGTCCCGCGCGAGTGCCGCTACGGACTCCGGCCGGCAGTAGACTGCACAGAAACCGATCAGGCCGTACGTAGGCACGACAACATCGCGCGGCCCGTCGAGGCGATCGCGAAGATGCCAGCCACGCGCCGCCAGTGATTCGCCGAGCGGGATAGCGCGGCTCGGCGTGCCCGTATTGCCGTGGTCGCTGAAGATGAGCACGCCCAAGTCGCCGTGCGCGTCGAGATAAAGCTCACGCACCAGGTTTTCGAACTCGAATAGGAGCGGCTCGATTTCACGCGCGGGGAACATGTGCAGCAGTGAATCGCTCGAAGAGATGTGCGCGACGAATACGTTTGCGTGGCTGGCCAGAAATTCCTTGCGCATGCGGCCGAGGTCCGCGCGATAGGTTTTGTACGGCAACAGATAGGGAATCGCCTTGGCCCAGCCGGGCGGATCGTAATCAAGCGAGTGGATGTAAGGAATGTGATAGCCCGAAAGAGTGACCCACCAGCCGCCGCGAATTTCGTTTTTCGCGCGATCGTAGTAGAGATGTTCGTAGCCGGCTGGCGGTGGGGCGTGCAGCGCGGCAGTGAGCGCGGCTTCACTATCGGAAGGATAGACGCTGACCACGGCCGTGGGCCGCGGGAATTCGCGAAAGTGTCCGCGATCCCAAAGATCCTGCATCACGCCGAGCGGCACGCCGTCGAGGCAGATCACCAGCCCTCGGTTGGGTTGCGCTTGCAGGCCCGGGCGCGAGAAATTTCCCTGCGGCGTCTCGAATACATCCATCGTTCCGCCGTCTACTGTTTCCCGCGCGCGCCAGGTCTCGACACGGGTAATCCCGTTTGACTCCTTGCGTTCAATCGTCCAGGCGCGCGGCGAAGCCGCGCCATCCTGTATTACCGTGTAACGCGCGGGCAGTGGGCGGCCCCAAAACGCAAACTGCAAGGCGATCCCTGCAACGACTGCCAGCAGAATCCACCATCGCAGGCGGCGGATGCCCCTCTTCTTATTCAGTTCGCCGGTTTGCGCGTTCACTGCCATCGCGCTCCGCCACTCCTCGGGCACGTTTCGTGCCAGTTCGACAAAACGAGCCTCCCATAATAAAATAGTTCACCTCAGTGGGCCGCTAGCTCAATGGTAGAGCAGCTGACTCTTAATCAGCGGGTTGCAGGTTCGAGTCCTGCGCGGCTCACCACTCCTTCTCCTGAATCAGATGGGAATTGGAAAACTGAGCAGAAGGCGCGACACAGAGTTAATTAGCCAGCCACGCCTTCCTGCGTCAGAATTTGCTGGTATGCGGGCAGCGTAAGAAACTCCTCGAAGTTCGCGGAACGGATCATCTCCCCCATGAGGTCGGCGGCATTCTGAAAAGCTTGTTTGCGCTCCGCGTTGCCGGCGGAGGCCTGCATCTTCTGCAATTCTTCGCTGAGAATCTGGTCGCAGAGCGCGAGGTCAATCAGTCGCCCGTCTTCCAGATTCGCGCCATGGTGCACCCACTGCCAGATTTGGGCGCGGCAGATTTCGGCAGTGGCGGCGTCTTCCATCAGATTGAACAGTGGCACGCACCCCGTGCCGCGAAACCACGCTTCCAGATAGCCCAGGCCGACCGCGACGTTGTGCCGCAGACCAGCTTCAGTAATTTTCCCCGGAGGCACTTCCAACAAATCGCGAGGGGTGATGCGCAGGTCTTCGAGTTTCTTCGCAATCTGATTGGGGCCCGGCATGAGTCGATTAAAAATTTCCCGAGCGATGGGCACCAGCCCGGGATGCGCAACCCAGGTGCCGTCATGGCCATCGCCAGCTTCGCGCTCTTTATCGGCGCGCACCTGCGCGAGCGCCTGTTCGTTCGCGACGGGATCGCTTTTGATGGGGATGAACGCGGACATGCCGCCGATGGCATGAACGTTCCGCCGGTGGCAGGTCTGGATGACGAGCTTGCTGTACGAGCGCAGGAAGTGCGTGGACATCGTGACCTGGGCGCGGTCGGGGAACACGGCCTTCGGGTCGCGTGAAAATTTCTTGATGAAGCTGAAGATGTAGTCCCAACGTCCGCAGTTGAGTCCGGCGGAATGTTCCCGGAGCTCGTATAGGATTTCGTGCAGCTCGAACGTGGCTAGGATGGTTTCGATGAGTACGGTGGCCTTGATCGTACCGCGCGGAATCCCCAGCGCTTCCTGCGCATGGCAGAAGACGTCATTCCACAAGCGTGCTTCGAGGTGGCTCTCCATTTTCGGGAGATAGAAATATGGGCCGGTGCCGCGCGCCATCAATTCCCGGGCGTTGTGGAAGAAATAAAGGCCGAAATCGAAAAGCGAGCCGGAAACAAACTCGCCGTCCACCCGGACGTGAGCTTCATTCAGGTGCCACCCACGCGGACGGACGAACAAGACCGCCGTCGTTTCATTCAACCGATAGGATTTCTGCGAAGCAGGATCTTCGAAACGGATCGTGCGACGCACGGCATCCGCGAGATTGAGTTGTCCCTCAATCTGGTTGGCCCAGGTCGGCGTGTTGGAATCTTCGAAATCGGCCATGAAGACCTGCGCCCCGGAGTTGAGCGCGTTTATGATCATTTTGCGTTCCACCGGCCCGGTGATCTCCACCCGGCGATCGAGCAAATCCTGGGGCAGCGGCGCCACGGTCCAATCGCTTTCGCGAATGTCACGTGTCGCGGCGAGAAAGTCCGGCTTTTCTCCCGCGTCCAGGCGCTTCTGTCGTTCGACGCGCGCGGCGAGCAAAGTCAGCCGGCGCGCGTTGAATCGGCGATGAAGATCCGCGACAAACGCGAGGGCTTCCGGCGTCAACACGCGCCCATACTCCGGGCGCGAGGGCAGCAGAATCTCCATTCCCGGCACGCCAACAACTTTAGTCATTTCATTTGCAGTGTATCAGCGCTTCGAGCCACTGCGGCGCCTCTCGGCCATTCGCGTGTCGTTTCACGAATGGCCTCGCCCGAGCCTGCGTTTCCGCGAGCGGCAGATAAATCGAGCGACTGTTGCCATGATACGATGCGACCGATTTTCGTGGACTCATGCGGCTGCTTGGAGGAGAGAATTTGTGAAGGTCACGGCCGAAGAATTGATTCGCCGCCTCAACCTGAAGCCGCTGCCCATCGAAGGCGGCTACTTCCGCGAGACATATCGTGCCGAGGAGAGCGTCCCCGCCGGCGCTTCGCCTCCACGCTACTCGGGTGCAAAATCCTTCGGCTCGGCGATCTATTACCTCCTCACCGCGGAGCCGGACTGCTTTTCGGCAATTCATCGGCTCGCGACAGACGAGGTTTATCACTTCTATCTCGGAGATCCCGTCAAGCTGCTGCTTTTCTATCCCGACCTCCGAAGTGAGCGGATCGTGCTCGGTCCTGACGTGCTCGGCGGCCAGAAAGTGCAGTTCGCCGTGCCGCGCGATGTCTGGCAAGGCTCGCGCCTCGTTCGCGGCGGCAACTTCGCGCTGCTTGGCACGACGATGGCTCCCGCGTTTGACCCCGCCGATTTCGTTGCCGGCGAGCGCGCGCAATTACTGCGCGAGTATCCGGCGCAAGCCGATCTGATCCGGGCGCTCACCCGCGAGTAGGAGTTTTTCCCCGCCGCAATCTCGCAGATTCGCGTTTGTCTCCGGCGATTGCAGTGCTAGAGTGTGCCGCCGAAGCAGATTGCGGCACACATTCGATGTCCTACGACACACCCCAGAGCGCACAGGAAACCTCTCTACCGGGCGGAGCCTCTGGCCGCGGCCTGGTCGCGCTCCTGAATCTCTTCGACGCCACCATGATTGTGATGGGCGGCATCATCGGCGCGGGCATTTTCATGAATCCTTACGTCGTTGCGCGCCAGGTGCACACTCCCGCGCTGATTCTGGGCGCCTGGGTGCTCGGCGGGATGGTGGCGCTCGCCGGCGCTTTCGTCTATGCCGAACTCGCCGCGCGCTTGCCGCGCACCGGCGGTCAGTACGCGTATTTGCGCGAGGCCTATCATCCTGCGGTCGCGTTCGCGTACGGCTGGGGATTGCTGCTCGTCATTCAGACTGGCGGGATGGCCGCGGTCGCGGGCATTTTCGCGCGCTATTTCCGCGAATTGACGCACGCGCAAATCGCCGACGGCTGGATTGCCACAACCGCTCTCGCGATTCTGACCATCATCAATTGTCTGGGCGTGCGCGCGGGGAGCACAGTGCAGAACGCGCTGATGGTGATGAAGATCGTGATCATCGCGGCGCTGGTTTTTTGCGGATGGTTTCTGGTTTCGAACGCGCAGCCGCTTAGCGGGCCGCTGCTCGATCGTCCCGTTTCGTTCGATTTGTTCACGGCCATCGGCGCAGCGATGATCCCCGTGATTTTCGCGTACGGCGGTTGGCAGACGGCTAATTTCATTGCCGATGAAGTCCGCGAGCCGGCGAAGAATCTTCCGCGCGGGCTCATCCTGGGCGTCTCCTGCGTGATTCTGCTCTATCTCTCAGTCAATTTCGTCTGCGTGCGTGTCCTCGGAGCCGCGAGCCTGGCCGAGACCGCCACGCCCGCTTCCGCCGTGATGCGCGCCGCGCTTGGCGATCGCGGAGCCGCGTGGATTGCCGCAGGAATCACGATTTCGGCGCTCGGATTTCTCAGCCAGTCCATCCTCACAGCGCCGCGAGTCTATTTTGCCATGGCCAGCGACGGCACATTTTTCAAGAGCGTCGCTTGGCTTCATCCGCGGACGCGCGTGCCCGTCGTCGCCATCGCGCTGCAGGGAGCCTGGGCCATCGTGATTTCGCTTTCCGGGAGCTATGAGCAAATTCTGAACTACTTCATCTCCATGGATTCTCTCTTCTTCGGCCTCAGCGCGACTTGCATCTTCGTTTTCCGCCGCCGCGAAGCCCGTGCCGCTGCGACGGGCACGTCACCCGCTGCGGGCTATCGCGTTCCGGGTCATCCCTGGACGACGCTTTTTTTCATCGCCTGTTGCTGGCTGATTGTCGCGAGCACGCTTTACAAATATCCTGCGAACAGTTTGATCGGAGCGGCGATTGTCGCCGCCGGTATTCCGGTTTATTTCATGTGGAAATCTCGCGCCGCGCGAAGTGGGAACCCAGCATGACGGGATTGCGCAGCAGCATGGCTTCGCCTTATATGGAATGGGCCAAGACGCGCTCGCACGCGCGCTTCAATCTTGCCACCAGCGGTTTGGCCAGTGTCCCGCTCGCGGAATTTCCGGTGCGGCTCGAAGACCTTGAGATCACCGGCCCTGCGGGGTACGGCTTTGAGGCGCTCCAACAACGGCTGGCGAAACACTCAGGCGCACCCGTGGAGTGTGTGATCGCGGCGCATGGCACTTCCATGGCAAATCATCTGGCCATGGCGGCGTGTTTCGAGCCCGGCGACGAAATCCTCGTCGAGCAGCCTAGCTACGAATCATTGCTGGCCGCGGCGCGATTTCTCGGCGCGCGCATCAAGAGATTTCCGCGCCGCTTCGAAGACGGCTTCCGCGTGGATCCCGGCGAGATCGAACGCCACGTCACCCCCGCCACGCGGCTCATTGTCCTCACCAACTTGCACAATCCATCGAGCTTGCTGATCGAGGACGAAGTACTTCGCCAAGTCGGCGAAATTGCCGGCCGCGTTGGCGCGCGCGTCCTGGTGGACGAGGTTTATCTCGACGCCGCGTTTTCCCTCGCGCCTCGTTCGGCGTTTCATCTCGATCCCGAGCGCTTCGTCGTCACCAGCAGCCTCACCAAGGTGTACGGTTTGAGCGGCCTGCGCTGCGGCTGGATTTTGGCCGAGCCAGAACTTGTGCGGCGGATCTGGGGCATCAATGACCTCATGAACACGAGCGCCGTGCACGCGGCCAAGCGCATGAGCGTGATCGCGCTCGATCATCTCGAACTCTTTCGCACGCGCGCGCGCAATTTGCTCGAGGCAAACCGCCGCCTGCTCAATCGCTTCCTCGATTCGCGCAAAGACTTGTTGGCCGTGCGGCCCGTGTTCGGCACGATCGTCTTCCCGCGTCTCCGCGGCGGCCGAGTGGACGATTTCTGCAAACTCCTTCGTGAGCGGTTCGAGACGACTGTCGTCCCCGGCCGCTTTTTCGAGATGCCGGACCATTTCCGCCTCGGCATCGGCGGCGACACCGCAACACTTGAAGCCGGCCTCGAACGCCTCAGCGCTGCGCTCGATCAGTCTTCAGCTTGAGGTCGTTGATCTCTTGACAGGAAGGGAACTCAGACAAAAGCCCGGACGGGGAAGTGCTTCTCCCGCCCGGGCTTTTTGAGTCTCTCGAATCCAAATCGAATCAGCGCCGCTTACTAGGACTTCTTTGCGGGCGCCTTCTTTGCAGGCGGTGGCGGTGGTGGAGCGAGCGTGTACTCACCTTCTACATTCACGTCGTTACTTCCTTCAGCCGCGGACATGCCGTTGTAAGTGCCGCCGCCTTTGATCCCCTTCAGCTTTCCCGTTCCGCTCACGAACGTCCACTTGCCTTCGAACGAACCCGTGTTGTCCTTGTTCATTTTTGCGGTGTCCTGGAAGCGCACTGTAAATTTGTCGCCGTTGTCCAAAGTAGCGGTGTGGTAGCCACTGTCTCGCCCGGTGGCCCCGCTCATCTCCATGGTCGTCACGTCCTCGCCGGTCGTCGTCTTCGCGCCCGCGATTTCCATCGGCGTGGTGTAGGTGCAGGCGACTTTTCGCGCGCCCATCATGTGTCCTGGCTTGTCGCCGACTTCGATCATGTATTCCGGGTCGCCCTTGGCGCAATGCGCTTTTCCGCTGATTTTCGTTTGCGCGCTCGCCGTCAACGCCAGCGCGAACACCATCGACACAACGAATGCGACTTTCCGCATCGATTTTCCTCCGTTAGGATTCTGCCTCGCGGCATTTGTCAAAAACCTACGCTCTCCCCTACTGACTGTCAACCTGTTCGCGGTTGTGCATTGGCCGCCGGACCTAGTCCCGCGGCAGTTTCTTGAAGGGGTGCTCGAAGCTGAGGTAGAGGAAAACGCCCTTCTCTCCGGCCGAAGGCCCCAGCCCGATTGGTGCGGCCACTCCGTAAACGATCTGCAAGCCGCTGTTGAAGTTCTGCGCCCAACGGACGCCGGGATTCAGCAACAGGCTGTTCGCCCGCTTCGTGATTCCCGGCGAGACAACAACTTCCGCACTGTTCCACACCGTCTCCAGCATCAGGTTTACGCGTGGATGGACCAGCCAGACGAAACTCTGGCCGAGGTTGTAGCCTAAGGTCGCGGCTCTTTGATCAAGGGGGTTGCGCGCGCGCGGCACAATCGTCGTCCCCACATTCCAGTGCGTCACCAGCTTTTTCGTCAGCACCACGCTGAGCGGTAAGCTGCCTTGATATCCCACGCCACCGGCGCCGCGGCCCAGGCGGTAGTTTCCTGAAGGCAGAAGCAGACTGAATCGCGGCGCAAACGCAACCCGCGCGCTCCCGTTCCCAAGCAATTGATAGCGGTAGTTCAGCGCGATGTCTCCGAGGCCGGTGCCAGAACCGACGCCGGGGTTGACGATGGGAATGGTGTAACTCAACTGGTGCCGCGGCCGGGGATTGAAAGGCCATTCCTGCGTGAACGTGTAGGCCCATTGTCCGCTCGGCCACAATCGCGTGAAACTGCTGATGTGCTGTACTACTGCGTACTCCTGGTTGTAAGCCTCCTCCACCAGAAAGCTGTTGTCTTGAATCGAACGCGGCTGCGCCGCCTGGGGCGCCGGGATTCCTTGAGAAGAAGTTCCTTGAGAGGAGGTTCCCTGCGAAGAATCCCCGGATGTAGAGGACAGTTGCTGATTCGCGAAGGCCACACCGGCCAGCAGAATGAACGCGAGTGCAATTCGAAGCGACCAACCGGCGGCGAAGGAAACGCAAGAACGCGCTCCCCACGCGCTTTGATTCTTCGCTCGTATTGTATGACGCATCCAAGAGATGGTAACACTGCGGCGCGCCACAGAATTCCTGAGATTCGGTGCGGGTGTAGATTCTTCTGTCGTATCGGCCCGGAGGTTGCATGCCCTTCCGAGCACGCCGCATCCGGGCACCCTGAGTGGCCATGCTAGGATAGAATTAGAGTCGACAAGCGGCAGGCAAAATCCTTGCGTGCTTTCTCGAAAAAACAGCCCCAGCGATCATCCGTGTCCATGAGTGGTTACAAACTTGCCGGAGCGTTGCTTGCCGCCATCGCGCTACTTGCTTCCGGGCTTGCATCGAGTACTTCGCCGTGCCCTGCGCAGGGATCCTTAGCGCCAATGAGAGCCGGAATCCTGCGCGAAGAATTCATCTTTACGCAAGCTCCGTTTGCTTCCTGCCACGCCTCGACGATCGCCGAAACACCGGACGGTCTCGTCGCTGCTTGGTTTGGCGGCACTCGCGAACGCAGTTCGGACACCGGCATCTGGCTCGCGCGCCTGGAAAACACCGGCTGGTCCAAACCCGTCGAAGTCGCCAACGGAGTTCAGCCCGACGAGGAGCGTTTTCCGAGCTGGAACCCCGTTCTCTTCCAGCCGCGCCAAGGGCCGCTGCTGCTGTTTTACAAGGTCGGGCCCAGCCCGGCGGGTTGGTGGGGCGTCATGACCACTTCCAAAGACGGCGGCAAGACCTGGGCCGCGCCGCGCAGGCTGCCAGATGACATCCTCGGCCCAATCAAGAACAAGCCGATCGCGCTTGCTGACGGCACGCTGCTGTGTCCCTCCAGCACGGAACATCCTACATGGCGCGTGCGCATGGAGCGCACAACTGATCTCGGCAAGACCTGGCAGCAGACCGGACCTCTTAACGACGGCAAGAAAATTCGCGCAATCCAGCCTGCGATTCTTGCGCACTCCTCCGGCCGCATCCAGATTCTCTGCCGCAGCAAGGGAGGCAAGATTGTCGAGGCATGGTCCGAAGATGGAGGTAAGACCTGGACTGCAATGCAGCCCACGGTGCTGCCCAACCCCGACAGCGGCCTCGATGCCGTGATGCTGCGCGACGGCCGCGCACTTGTCGTTTACAACCACTCGACTATGGAGCGCAGTCCTCTGAATGTGGCAGTCTCAGCGGATGGAAAGACTTGGCAGGCTGCGCTTGTCCTGGAAAACGACCTCGGCGAGTATTCCTATCCTGCGGTCATTCAGACGTCCGACGGCCTGGTGCACATCACCTACACCTGGAAGCGGGCACGCATCAAGCATGTCGTGGTCGATCCCAAACTCCTCGTCCTGCGGCCAATGCCTTCGGGCGTCTGGCCGCAGTCCTAACGAGTAGGGGCGCACCTGCGCTTGCGCCCACGTGCTATCAGCGGAAATTTGTGAAGAGGACGGCGTCAGTGGTGTTGAACCGCCGCCTCGTGATGGCGATCTTCTTGCCATCGCGCGACCACGCCACCGCTTCGAGGATCAGAGGTTCGGAATCGAAGTGCGTCAACTGCACTTCGTTGCCTCCCGAGAGTGGAACTCGGAAGACGTTCATTACCAATCCCGTGGATCGTATGATCATCACCCCCTGTCCATCGGACGCCCAACCCACGAGGCCGGTGTCCGGGTCCTGCGGAAACACGCGGCTCGCCGCTCCGCCATCTATCCTCTGGATCGCATACTCCCATCTCTGACTGGCGCCTTCACCCGTGCGCCGGACGTAAACGACTGACTTACCGTCCGGTGATACGGAGGGTGACCCGACAACGCCGCTGGCAATTTCCACCGGGGTGCCGCCATCCGTGGACACCTTCATTATGTGTGACGCTCCGCCAAAGTTCGACAGGTACACCAGCCACTTGCCATCCGGGGTGCAACTGGGTGACTCGTTGTCTGTCCCGGTGGTCAATTGGTTCAGACTGCCGCGCGAGAGATCCAGCCGAAACAGATTCAGAGAGGTTCCGCCACGGATCAGACCGACAATCGCTGCGTCCGCCGGGCCGCAGGCCGTGGGGAACAGCACGACAGGTTCACGATCGAGTATAGCGATGCGGTTCGAGCCGTCCGCATCCATCAAGAATGACCGGTACCCATAGTCCATCACCAGTAGTTTTCCGTCCGCGGTCCAGCTCACCGTCTGGCCGTTCGCTTGATCCGGGGTGACCTGGCGCAGTCCGGCTTCGAGAGTTGCGCCGCTCTTCGCCTCAGCGTCCCCCACAAACACATTGGCGAAGAACTGCCGTTGCACTGTCAGCAGCGATTTCGAGTTCGCCGTGATCGAAATGCCCTCGTACTGATTGAAGTCGTTCGTGACCCGCACCAGGTCGCCCGCCGGATAAGGCTGGAATGAAACCTGCGGACGCTCGCGCTTGTACGGATCGAAGGCCACGAGAAAAATGCCGCTGCCGTCCGGAACCCACTCCGCCGAGATTACGAACAGTTTGTAGCGGAACCTCTTGGCCTCTTTGCCATCCGGTGAGACCAGAATCAACGAGGTCAAATATTCCCCACCCAACTCGCCTGCCGGGATGCCGATTAGCTTTCCGTCGGCCGACCAGGTGGGATCGCCAGAAAGTCCATTCGGGCCGCTCTCCCGCGCGAGGATGAAGTGTTCGCCGCTGCCGTCGTTGTTGCTGATCAGCAACTGGTCTTCTTTCTTCTCCGGCACCCAACGCCGAAATGCGATTTGCTTGCCGTCGGCTGAAAACGCGACGGCGCTAGCTACGTCTGTCAGCACGTGCCGCGAATTGCCGCCGAGCGATGGCACGGCATAAACGTCCGTCACGTTGGGGTTTTCCTTCTCCGTATGCGTGTAATAGATGTAGTTTCCGTCGGGAGTAAACCGGAGTCCGCTGCCAAAGTTACCCGGCTGCGGCGGTACAACCTGCACATCGCTGCCGGTGGCAAGCTGCTTCACGCGCAAGCTGCGGTTGGCGTCGCGGAATTCATAGGCCACATAGCGGCCGTCCGGCGAGATCGCCGCCCTCAATGCTCTCCCGTTATCGCTCACCTTCGTGACTGTCATCCTCAGCGGGTCAATGGCCGGCGCGGGGTGAGTGGCCCACTTGATGATCCCTACTGCGGCAAGCGCGATCACCAAGACGCCGGCAATGATCCCTCCGATCAGCGTGCCTTTGTGGCGCTTGGCCTCGGCCATCAGGACGGCGCCGGAGGATGGAGTTTTCGCGGCGGCGACACTTGTAGAGCGGCCGCTCGAAACTGCGCTAAGCGTTTGCACCTTGCCCGAGCTGCTGTCGCGCTTCAAACGTTTCAAGTCGCCGCGGATTTCGGCGGCAGTCTGGTAGCGCAGGTCGGGATCTTTCTCCAGCGCCTTCAGGACAATTTCTTCGAGCTTGGGCGGCAGATCAGGATTCGCCTCGGTCAGCGGCGCCGGGGCTTTTTCCAGAATCGCGCTGAAAATCACGGCGGACGTTGGCCCGTTGAACGGCATGCGCCCGGTAGCCATCTGGTAGAGAACGGCGCCAAAGCTGAAGAGGTCACTGCGGTGATCGAGGTTTTCGCCGCGCGCCTGCTCTGGAGACATGTAGGCCACGGTGCCGACAGTCGAGCCCGGGCTGGTGAGGTGCGCGGGAGCGTCCATCGTCGCGCCGCCAGCAGCCGCGGTTTCGTAGCGCGCGCCGGCCAGCTTGGCGAGGCCGAAATCCAGAATTTTTGCTCGGCCGCGCTGGGTGATGAAAATGTTGGCGGGCTTAATGTCGCGGTGAACGATGCCCTTGTGGTGGGCGGCATCAAGCGCGTCGGCCACCTGGATGCCGAGATCGAGGACGGCATCGAGTGTGAGCGGGCGCGCGGCGAGCCGGTCGGCAAGGGAAGCGCCGTCGAGCAGCTCCATGGCCAGGAAGGGCTGGCCGTCGTGTTCGTCCACTTCGTAAATCGTGCAGATGTTTTCGTGATTCAGCGCGGAAGCGGTGCGGGCCTCCTGCTGAAATCGCTCGAGCGCCTGGGGATTCGCGGCCATTTCGCGCGGCAGGAATTTCAGCGCCACGCGCCGGCCGAGCTTGATGTCCTCGGCCTCATAGACCACGCCCATGCCGCCGCTGCCGATTTCGCGAAGGACGCGGTAATGGGAGACGGTTGTACCGATCACAGAGCACCTCAGGCGCCGCCATGTTACTTGCGCCCTCCACCGGGGTCAATTACTGTGTACCGCCGATGGTTCAAGCAAGCCCCTCTGGGGCTCCCCGGGAGAGGGCTAGCATCGAACGCTCGCATTGAGGCATCTAAGCAGTTAGAATAGGTAAGGACGTCATGCAAAGCGGCATCTACACACCGACGCTTGATGACCGGGTGCAACAGTTGCCGTTTCTCGAAGCCGTGGAGAAGCGGGAACTGGCGGCGGGAGACTGGGTCTTCGTGACCACGAAGAATTCCGTGTATGCCATTTGCGTGATTGGCAACGGCCAGTACAGTGTTTCCGGCGGATGGTTTGACCGCGAAGGGCGCTCGCCGCAGCGCGTCGGCATCAACGGCTGCACCTGGGGCGGCAGCCTGATCAAAGAAGACATTGTCGCGGCGCGCGGCCTTTTCCTAGAATTTGCCAATCGCGTGCTGACCACAAGGATTCAGGATGTGCGCGTGGTCCATGGCGGGCCCCTGCGCTTGGTGAACTAATCCTCCTGAATACTCTCACCTCATCAGTCTGCGTAGAATCCCCAGGTCTCCGAGTCGCGTTGACTTCATTTTGGCCGCAGCGTAACATGCGCGGTTCCTGGCGCTTGCTCGTATGATCGGACAGACAGTCTCGCACTATCGCATCGTGGATAAATTGGGCGGAGGGGGGATGGGCGTGGTGTATCGCGCCAGCGACACCCGCCTCGGCCGCGAAGTGGCTTTGAAATTTCTCCCCGAGGAAGTCGCCAAAGATAAGCTCGCCGTCGAACGATTCCAGCGCGAAGCGCGCGCCGCTTCCGGACTGAATCATCCAAACATCTGCACCATCTATGACGTGGATGAGTTTGAAGACCAGCCCTTCATCGTGATGGAACTCCTGGAGGGCGAAACCCTCAAGCACCACATCTCCGGAAAACCAATGGCCATTGAAGCGGCCGTTGAATTTGCCACCCAGATTTCGGATGCGCTCGAAGCCACGCACGCCCACGGCATCATCCACCGGGATATCAAGCCGGCGAACCTCTTCGTGACGCGGCGCGGCCAGGCCAAGATCCTGGATTTCGGCCTGGCAAAACTCGCGCCACAGAAGCAGCGTGTGGGAGAAACGGTCGGCGCGACCGTCGCCGCGGGCGGGATTGGAGACCATCTCACGACATCCGGCTCCTCGGTGGGCACCGTCGCGTACATGTCGCCGGAGCAGGCGCGCGGCGAAGAAGTGGACGCGCGGACGGACTTGTTTTCGCTGGGCGTGGTGCTCTACGAAATGGTCACCGGCCGGGAAGCCTTCGCGGGAACCACCACCGCTGTGGTCTTCGACGCCATCTTGAATCGCCCGCCTCTGCCGGTAGCGCGGCTGAATCCCGCGGTGCCCGTGGAACTGGAACAGCTCATCGGGCGGCTGATGGAAAAGGACCGGGAGAAGCGGTATCCGAGCGCGGCGAAACTACACGCAGATTTGCAAAGGCTGAGGCGCGAACTCGATTCCGGGCGCACCAGGCCGGCCGGCGCGGCGTCGGCGGAAAAATCGCTGGCCGTCCTTTATTTCGAGAATTTGAGCGCGCAAAAGGAAGACGAATACTTCCGCGACGGCATGACCGAAGACATCATCACCGAGCTGCTGAAAGTGAAGGGAATGAAAGTATTCCCGCGCGCGGCAGTGCTAGCGTTCCGCGACAAACCCGTCACCGCGCCGCAAGTGGGGCAGGAGCTGGGCGCGATGTATGTGCTCAGCGGCTCGATCCGGCGCGCCGGCAATCGCCTGCGCGTCACCGCGCAGTTGATTGAGGCTGCTACGGGCCACGGCGTCTGGGCCGACCGGTTCGACCGCACGCTCGAAGATGTCTTCGAGGTGCAGGACGAGATCGCGCGGAGCATCACCCAGGCGCTGCGGATCACGCTCTCTCCACAGGAAGAGCGGGCGATTGCGAGGAAGCCGACCGAAAATGCGGAAGCCTACGACTATTTCCTGCGCGGGCGCGGCTACGCGCGGCGGCTGACGCGCACCGACTTGGAGTTCTCGCTGCAGATGTATGAACACGCGATCAAGCTGGACCCCAGCTTTGCGCTGGCGCATGCGGAGATGGCCATCGCCTGCTCGGAGATTTTTTATTTTCACGAAGCCCAGCAGAAGTGGGTGGAGCGCGGCCGCCGGGCTTGCGAGCGCGCGCTGGAGCTGGATCCGCAACTCGGAGAGGCTTACGCGGCGCGGGCCACGATTCAGGAAGCCAGCAAAGAATTTGACGAGGCCATCCGATCGGCGCGTCGGGCGCTCGAACTCAATCCAAACTACGGCAACGCGTACTTCGCACTCGGCCGCGCGCTATTCCGCGGCGACCGGCCGGCGGAAGCCGCCGATTTGGCCCAGCGCGCCATCGAAGTGGGCGGCGACGATTACAACGTCTTCGTGCCCTACATCATGGCGCTCGATCGCGTGGGACGCGTCGCCGAGGCGGATGGTTTGCGCGAAGGCCGGGTGGCCGCCCTGGAACGCCAGCTTGAGATGGTGCCCGAAGACGCTCGCGCACGCATCCTGCTGGCCACCAACTACGCTCACTTCAAAAAGAATGACGCCGCGATGCGCGAAGTGAAGAAGGCGCTGACGCTGCGCCCGAACGACGCCAATATCCTCTATAACGCCGCCTGCACCTATGGCCTCATGGAGAACAAGGCCGAAGCCCTCGATTTGTTGCGGAAGATGAAGGAGAACGGCTTCTCTCAATTGGACTGGGCGCGCCGCGACCCTGATCTCGCCTGCCTGCACGACGACCCCGAATTCCTCGCCCTGCTGGCGGACGAAGACGCCGGCTGAACCGCCGGCTGCCGCTCGGAATCCTTCGCGGCACACTACCTCTCAACAAGATCCAAGCAAGAATGACGTGATCTGTGTGGTGAAGTCGGGGAGTTCGGTCTCCGGCGTCCGCAGATAGGCGGACGCCGGGACGGGTGGGGTGTTATGTGAACAACGGAGGTACAGGACGCGCCTGAATAAGACTCAAGCGGCCTGGTGGGTAGAGACCAGAGGAGCGGGCTGAGCTTCCTTGAACCAGGTCGCCAGCAACATCACTTTCCCGCTCACGGGTGAAATATGGATGTAGAAAACGCGCGAGCCGTTCTGAACTTCGAAGAAGTCCTTGCGATGCGGATCGGGCACCGCCGGGGCTCCGGAAGCCAGCAAATGGCGCAGTCTGTCCACGGTTTCTGCGGAATGGTTCCGCAGGTCTTGAATTTCTGGCTGGTTGTCGACCCGGAGTACCATAAAGCCCCTCGTTTCTCCTTGAATCCCCGCTCCTAATTGTGTAACGCAAATTGGCGGAAAAAGTTTCAATTTTATGTGGCGGGTTGCCTGTTTTGGAGCCGCGCTCGGTTCATTTCTCAACTGTGCCCCAGCTCCGCTACGTGTGATCCCTGAATCTTCTTTCAAATACTTAGACGAAGGCCCCGGAAAAAGGTCTCGTCCCCTGTTCGAACATTTTGGATGCAGGTGCGCGCCCAGCCGCTGCCCGGTGGAAAAAATATTCTTGGTACGCGCGGGCGGAAAGGCACTGTTCGAGAACTGACCCTCTGGACAGTCGCCTTGCGGCCGTGTCCGGCCATAGCCTTGTACGCATCAGCCCCGGCAAGTCCCCGGGAAAGAAGGCGCGTGATGCGAACGAGATGGATGCTGACGATGGGTCTTCTGGCGGCCGCGATGCCCGCGGCGGCACAGGAGCACTTTCAACCCTCCACTGCAGGACCTGCGGCGGAGCCGGTTTATTCCGCGCGGGTGGAACCCTACTCCACGGTCCGCTTGAGTTATACGAGGGACCGCAAGACGCCGCCCACGGACGTGCAAATCTTCTCCCGCCGCCGCGCTTCTTCCCTCACGAAGATGACCTCGCGGAATGACACAGCCTTTGCGCAGGAAGTGGCACTGCCACTGCTCTCCAGCTCGCGTGGCAAGTTCGAAATCGGCGGTTTCTTCCGCGTTCGCGCGACGGAAAACATCCTCTGGGGTCTGCCGGGCGCGGGATCTCTGCCAGCCTGGGGAGTTACCTCGCAATCGCATCCCGGCGTCTGGGCGCCCTACCCGGACCAGAGCTATGGTGTGAGCCTGAGCTTCCACTTCCACCGGGGAGATGTGGTCTCAAGGAACTCCCAGAGCTTGCGCTGCATCGGCAAGCTGTGGGCCGCGGCCAGATCGGTCATCTAAACTAACCCTCGCCCGGCTTTCATCGATTGTTCAGTTGCAAATTGGAATCAGTGCAGTGGTGTGCCTGCCCTGGTTAACCGTTGAGGCCTTCGCGGACGACAAGGGAGGGGACAGCCGTGCCGTATTCGCCCTCCCAGCGGGCGACGACGGCGGTGGCCAGGCAGTTGCCGATCACGTTCAACGAAGTGCGCCCCATGTCCATGAGGGCGTCAATTCCCAGCAGGATGAAGACCGGCTCAGTGGGCAAGTGGAATGACGCCACAGTGCCGAGGAGAATCACGAGCGACGCGCGCGGCACTCCGGCCACGCCTTTGCTGGTGAGCATGAGCGTGAACATGATCACGAGCTGCTCGCCGAAGCTGAGATGGATGCCTGCGGACTGCGCGACAAATAGAGTGGCCATGGAGAGATACATCGTCGCGCCATCGAGATTGAAACTGTAGCCGGTGGGCATCACGAACGCCACAATCTGGCGCGGGATGCCGAGGCCTTCGAGCGCTTCCATCGCGCGAGGCAGCGCGGCTTCCGAACTGGTCGTGGCGAATGCGATGGAAACCGGCTCGGCGATGGCGGCGGCGAACTTCTTGAGCGGGATTTTGGCCAGGAGCGCAACCGGAAGCAGGATCAACACGACAAAAATGAAGATGGCGACGTAAAAGGTGATCAGCAACTTGGCCAGGCTGGTGAGGACACCGGCGCCGGAGGTGGAGACGGTGTAGGCGATGGCCGCTCCGACGCCGATGGGCGCAAAGAGCATGATGATATTCGTGAACTTGAACATCACCTCAGAGAGGCTCTCGCAGAAAGCGATCATGGGGCGGCGCTTGGCTTCGCTGATCAGCGAGAGCGCAATGGCGAACAAGATGCTGAAAATGACGACCTGCAGGATCTGGCCTTCGGCGACGGACTTGGCGATGTTCTCGGGGAAAATGTGCAGGATGATGTCGCTGGCGGATTGATGCTGCGGGACAGCGATCTGTTCGCCGGGCGCGGGCGGCGGTAACTGCACTCCCACGCCGGCCTTGCTGATGTTGATAGCGGCGAGCCCGATGAAGAGCGCCAGCGTGGTGACCACTTCGAAATAAATCAACGCCTTCACGCCCATGCGGCCGACTTTTTTCAGGTCGGCGTGACCCGCGATGCCCACCACCAGCGTGCCGAAAAGCAGCGGCGCGATAATCGTCTTGATCAGGCGCAGGAAAACGAGGCCCAGCACGCGCAGATTCGCGGCGGCATGAGGGAAGTCGTGGCCAATCGCGGCGCCGGCGATCATGCTGATCAGGATCCAGGTGGTCAGCGAGCGCCGCGCGAGACCGAAAAGGACAATCCCTACGATCGCGACCCAACGCGCCGCAAGCGCAAGGGTGTTCATTGACGATGCGGCGCCCGACCGCTGCGCAAGCCAGATGAACGCAGCGACGGTTGCACCCAAGAAAGTAATGGCGAGCGCGATGCGTTGTAGGCGCCGGGAGGGATCTTGAGCCATGCGACGGGGGAGACGTTATGCATCCCCGGCGCGCAAGTCAATGGGGAGATCTTTCATGAACAAATCGGCGTCCCATTGCGTATCTGAGGATGACGGATGAGGGAGAGTTGCGCGCGTCTCCGCCCGGCGGCGCACGTGGCCGATGGCCCTCGACGCGCTCGGGGATGGGGGACAATCGGGGGAGGGAATCTTGATGGAAACCTTGTGGCAGGACGTCCGCTACGGCATCCGGATGCTGGCGAAGACTCCGGGATTCACTCTGATCGCAATTCTGACGCTAACGCTGGGGATTGGCGCGAACACGGCGCTATTTTCCGTCGTCAACGGCGTGCTGCTGAACCCACTGCCATATCCACACGCGGATCAAATCATTTCTGTTTACACGCGGACGGCCAATTTCCAGCAGTCCTCCGTCACCTATCTGAATTTCCTCGATTGGCAGAAAAACAATCGCACGTTTGAAA
The DNA here is from genome assembly GCA_041497315.1 of Terriglobia bacterium. Lineage (GTDB taxonomy): Bacteria > Acidobacteriota > Terriglobia > Acidiferrales > UBA7541 > JBGQGH01. The sequence continues at coordinate 37,566 of JBGQGH010000005.1, forward strand.
TCCTGGCCGGCCGGCGAGGCGACAACTTCAATTTGACGGGAAACGGCACGGCCGAGCGAGTGCGCACGGGTATGGTCTCCGCGGGTTATTTCGAGTTGCTGGGCGTGCAGCCCGCCATTGGCCGCACGTTTTCGCGAGAAGAGGATCAGGTAGGCGGAACGCCGGTCGCCGTCATGACCGAGGGACTCTGGAAACGGAAATTCGGCTCGGGTGAGGTCCTCGGAAAAACCATGCAGTTGAACGGAACGGATTACACAATCATCGGGGTGATTCCCGCGAGTTTCCACTTCGAGCGCGAGAATGAAGTGTACGTGCCCCTCGGCCAATGGAACGACGTGACGTTTCGCGACCGCCGCGTCAGCATGGGGATGCAAGTCCTGGGTAAACTCAAGCCCGGAGTGAAACTCGAACAGGCTCGCGCGGACATGGCCGCCGTGGCCGTCGGCCTCGCGGCCGCCTATCCCGAGGCGGACGCGAAAACGGGCATAAGCCTGATTCCCTTGAAGAAAGACATGGTCGGCGATGTCGAGCCGTACCTGTTCGTCTTGCTCGGCGCGGTGGGATTCGTGCTCCTCATCGCTTGCGCGAACGTCGCCAATCTCTTGCTCGCCCGCTCGTCGGCGCGGATGCGGGAATTCGCCATCCGCGCGGCCCTGGGCGCAAGCCGCGGGCGCGTGATTCGCCAGTTGTTGACCGAGAGCGTTCTCCTTTCCATGGCCGGCGGGGGGTTGGGGCTCTTGCTGGCGGGCTGGGGCACGCGGGTGATTCTGCGCACGCTCCCGGACGCGCTGCCGCGCTCCGGTGAAATCGGTGTGGATACGCACGTCCTGCTGTTTACGCTGGGTATTTCGCTGCTGGCGGGAATTTTCTTTGGCCTGGCGCCGGCTCTGAAGGCTCTGCGCCCGGACTTGCAGGAAACTTTGAAGGAAGGCGGCCGCGGCTCGAGCGGATCGCGGCATCGTGTGCAAAACGTTTTTGTGGCCGCGGAAATGGCGCTCGCGCTCGTGCTGCTGATTTGCGCGGGGCTAATGATCCGGAGTTTGTCCCTCCTGTGGGGCGTGGACCCCGGCTTCAATCCGCACAACGTGCTGGCCTTTGATGTCGCGTTGGCGCCCTCGCTGGCCAAGAGACCGCCCGCCCAAATCCGCGCGGAGTATCGGGAACTGGAAACTCGGGTTGCCGCCATCCCTGGCGTTGAAGCCGTGTCCGTCAACGGCGGTTCGCTGCCCATGGACGGCGATTCGGAATTGCCCTTCTGGATCGAAGGGCAGCCCAAGCCGGCCTCCGACAACGACATGAGCTGGTCATTATTCTATCTTGTGGACCCGCCGTATCTGAAGGCCATGGGAATTCCGCTGCGGCGTGGCCGGTTTTTGAACGAACATGACAACGAGCACGCCCCGATGGTCATGGTGATCGACGAGGTGTTCGCGCACAAATTCTTTCCGCACGACGATCCCATCGGAAAGCGCATCAACATCGGCCTGGTGGGACAGGCGGAAATTGTCGGGGTGGTCGGCCACATCAAACACTGGGGACTCGACTCCGACGCCCAGCACACCATCCAGGCGCAGATGTACCTGGCCTTCCTGCAACTCCCGGAAAAATTCACACCGCTGATCGCCAGGGGCGGAGCATTTGTTGTCCGCTCGGGCCAGAATCCGCAGGCGCTGGAGAGCGAGATCCGCCGCCGCGTCGGGCAAGTAGATAGCCAGCACGCCGTCTTTGGCGCCCGCACCCTGGACGAAATCGTTTCCGGCTCGCTCGCCACGCGGCGCTTCTCGACCGTGCTGCTCGATGTATTTGCCGCGCTCGCCCTGGTGCTCTCCGCCGTGGGCATCTACGGCGTGATTTCCTACTTGGTGGGACAGCGCACCCACGAAATCGGCGTGCGCATAGCGCTGGGAGCGCAACGCGGCGACGTGCTGCGTCTGATCCTCGGGCAAGGGACGCGAATCGCCCTCATCGGAGTGGGAGTCGGGCTCGTCGGCGCATTCGGCATGACTCGCTTGATGAAGAAGATGCTCTTCGGCGTGAGCGCGACCGATCCGATTACGTTTGCGGCAGTGGCAGCGCTGCTGGTGATGGTCGCGCTCGCGGCCTGTTACGTTCCCGCGCGCCGCGCCATGCGGGTAGATCCCATCATCGCCCTGCGCTACGAGTAGCCCTACCGGGCCTTTACTCGAACCGGATGCACGGCGGGACCTTGTGCGGGTAGGCAAGTTCCAGCCCATCCAGACGTCTGCGCGGCGTGGAAACCAGCTCAATCTTCCATTTCTGCCCTACGGACTGAGGCGGTAACTCAACTTCCAGCGCGTAAAACTCGTTCATGTGCCGGTAGACTCGATCGAGTAATTCGGCGAACTTCTGCCAGTCCATGATTTCCAGAAGTTTGCGCCGGGTGGCGTCTATCCCTGTCGTAATCGCGGAAAAATAGATTCCACCCGTGTTTGTTGCGAGATCGCTAACTTGTTGGCCGGTGCTCATGGATTCCGATCCCCGTCCCATCACCAGATCGGAGAAGATCGCGGCAACAAACAGGCGCGCGCCAGACCGCAGCAGACCCTCCTCCACTTGCCGCGCCGAAGCGCGGGCATGCGCTTCCGATCCATTGGTGATGGCGTACACCACGTCTCCAAGACGTGGGCGGCCAAGAGCGGCAATCCCCGCGAGCACAGAATCGTAGAAGGCGCTTTTTCGGAAGCCGCCGGGCAATTTTCCCCGACCGGATTCGAGTTCGCGCAACCTTTCCAACGCTAACGAGCGCTCGCCGAAATCAAATCTCTCTTCGACTTTGTTGGTGACGAGAAGCAATGCCAATTGACTCTCTGGTGGCGCGTGCTCGAAGAAATCGCGTGCGAGTCGCAGGGCGAGGGGCCATCGGCCGCGGCGGAGGGTTTCATCAAACATCGGATGACCACTGTCGAGTACCACGACCACTCTGGCGTACAAGGTGGTAAGTTGAACGGCAAGGATTCTTACTGGCTTGCCGCGAACGGTGGCTCGGAAGCAACTCGGATCACAACCGGAAAACGGCTCGCCTAGATCGCTCACTAGATTCGCAGTAATCGTCTGAGTCAGACAAGACGCGGACTGCGCACCTGATCCGGCCGGTTGGGCCCACAAAAAGGAGATCAGGAGAAGCATAGAGGGAAGTTTCATACAGTGGGTCGGCCTGACAGCCGCCTCCAGTTTCTGGAAACCTAATTCTTCACCGGCCCGGTTGCGGCGGTGGAGTGGTCGCGGCGCCCATGGCGCTTTCCGTCTTGATGGGGACCACTCTCGTCTGCGAATCCAGGCCCAGGACGGTCACCAGATTCGAATCGGCCGGCACGATGTACTTCGTATTCTGCGCCAGCGTGTTGTTCAGCACTTCCAAACGTCGCATCACTTCGGCGCGCTCCTTGAAGTAGGTTTCCGCCGCGGTGTAAACCATCTTGATCGCTTCCGCCTCGGCGTTGGCGCGCGTCACGCGGGCCTGCGCGTCGCCTTCCGCGCGTAGGATCTCGGACTGCTTCACGCCCTCCGCCTGCAGAATCTGGCTCTTCTTCACGCCTTCGGCTTCGAGGATGGCCGCGCGTTTGTCGCGTTCGGCCTTCATCTGGCGGGACATCGCATCGGTAATATCGCGCGGCGGCTCGATTTTCTGTACTTCGACGCGCGTCACCTTGACGCCCCACGAGTTGGTGGCCTCATCGAGTTTCTCGCGCAGGTTCGTATTGATCATGTCGCGCGCCACCAGCGTCTCGTCCAGCGTGCGGTCGCCGATCAGGTTTCGCAGGTTGGTCTGCGCCAGCGTGGTGCAGGCGTAATCGAAATTTTGGATTTCGAACTGCGACTTCACCGGGTCCACCACTTTGTAATAAACCACCGCGTCCACTTCCACCGTCACGTTGTCCTTGGTGATCAGTTTTTGCGGCGCGACGTTGATCACCCGCTCGCGCATGTCCACGCGGATAATTTGGTCCACAAACGGTAGCAGGATGTGCAGCCCGGAGGTGACCATGGCGTGGTATTTCCCCAGGCGCATGATCAGGCCCTTCTCGTACTGCGCCACAATCCGCCCCGTTTTCGCCAGCGTAACCAACGCGAGCAGGACGAGTATCACCAGGACGACGTAAATGAAGAATTGGCCGGGCTCCATGGTTCACCTCACGATCAGAGTTACACCGTCCACTGATTCCACTGTCACTTGTTCTCCCGGTTCGCGCGCGGTAGCCGCGGCGCCGGGAGAGAGCGAAGCGCGCCAGAGTTCGTCGCCGAGCTTGATGGCGCCGGGCGCGTGCTCGGCGATGCGCGCAGTGACGATCCCCTTGCTGCCGATCAATGCGTCCACATTGCTGGGGCGATCCTTGCCCAGCAGCCGTGAACGGATGCGCCGGCGCAATACGGCGATGTACAGGAAGCCCAGCACTCCCGCGGAGAGCAATCCGACTTTCGTGGAAGCAAAAACCAGACCGAGCACGCCGCCCGCGATCAGCGCCGTGCCCATCAAGACGAGGTCAAACCCCGTGGCCGCGCCGAGAAGTACTTCAGCGACGATCAGGATTCCGCCGATCGACACCAGGATCCAGTTCACTGCGTTTTTCATAGGAGCGCGTCCACCGCGGGAACGGCTCGCGATACATACCACTTTGTGGATAAACAATCAATACGGAACCCCGGCGTCACCGTAACGCCAAAAAAGCGGACAGCCCGGCGTAGCGGGAATTTGAAAGTTCGTGCTTGCGCCCCAGGGGATAACTTGCCATATTGCTCGGGTCTCTAGACCTACTTCGGAAAACGTCTGAAAATGAGAAAACGAACGCAGTACGGAAAAGACAAGCGGCGCAAGCACCGGCATTATCAAGTGACTGTCTTCTACGCGGACGGCGAGAAATTCGCGCGCGTTTACACGGACAAAGTGAAGGCGGTGAAGTTTGCCGAGCGGCAGCGGAAGTCGCCGGTCGTGAAGCTCGCGCGCGTCGTGCAGATCAGCTAGGGCCACTCCCCGACATTTTTCTACCTTGTGATGGGAGCTGGATTCGTGCGGAGAGGTGTCTGCGGTCAGCGGCGCCGCGGTGACCGGTCCGAGGCCGTGGAGGCTGCTCGCCTCGCGCGGGCAAGCCTTGCTGGGCTGTTTGGGGCGTGCTATAAAAAGAGAGTCGTGAGCGGCCGTAGTATAGGGGTAGTACGACAGCTTGCCAAGCTGTAGGCGGGGGTTCGAGTCCCCTCGGCCGCTCCAGATTTCTACCGTTTTTCTTCCCCGATTCCATCGCCTTGAGATAGCAAGAGAGATTGCTCGCTTCGCCTGCCTGCCATTCCTTCGGCAGGCAGGCGCTAGGCAGGCTCGGAATGGCAGTTTGCGGAGTCGCGAGGCCGGCTTTGCGTCCTTTCGCGCGGCGTGCTAGAGTCGCGCCTTCTCCGGCCAGCCAGGGAGGTCGCGCGGTGTCTCAGTACTCCCGAGGATTACTTTCCGTTTCAGTTGTCGCTGTCTCTCTCCTGTGTTTTTCCGTCGCGCGGGCACAGGATATGGCCACGCGCGCGCCGGATTCCTACATCGTGCCGCAGCCGATGTTTCAGGCCATCGCCGGCGAATACTCTGGCGAGCACGCCTTCGAAAACATCCGCAACATCACGCGGTTCCATCGCGTCCAGGCGTCCCCGGGATTTTCGCAGGCGCGTGAATGGGTGGTCGAGCGTCTGAAGAGCTACGGCATCACTGACGTCGAGGTGGAAAAGTTTCCGAGCGACGGCCGCACGCGCTACTCGACGCACGTCGGGCCGATGTCGTGGACCGTGCGCGAAGGGGAACTCTGGGTCGAAGCGCCGTTCCGCGAGCGGCTGTGCCGCTTTACGGATCAGGCCGTGTGCCTCTCCACGCTTTCGAATGGCGGCGAGTGGCGCGGCGATGCCATCGACGTTGGCGCGGGCACCGACGCCGCGAGCTACGAAGGCAAGGACGTCCGCGGCAAGATCGTCTTCGCGTCGAGCTACGCGGGCATCGTCCATCGCGAAGCGGTAATTCGCCGCGGCGCGTTGGGCGTGGTCATTTATCCCGCGCCGGACGACCGGCCGGAGTACCCGGACCTGGTCAGTTACAACGGCCTGTGGGTGCAGGCCGACGAGAAGGAGAAGGCCGGTTTCGGTTTCCAGATTTCGCGCCGCCAGTGGGAACGCCTCGCGCCGCAGGTGCACGCGGGAAAGCTCACTCTGCACGCCAAGGTGGACGCGGAACTGGGCCCGGGCGCGCTCGAAGTAACCAGCGCTTTCCTGCGCGGCAGCGATCCGTCGAAAGAAATCTTGCTGGTCGCGCACCTCGATCACTACCGCTTTGGCGCGAACGACAATGCGTCCGGTTCGGCTTCGCTCATCGAGATCGCGCGCACGGTGAAGACGCTCGTCGAGCAAAAGAAGATTCCGCCGCTGACGCGCACTCTCCATTTTCTGTGGGTGCCGGAGCACTTCGGCACCGTGGCCTGGCTGACAAAGCATCCGGAAGTTTCGCAGCGCGCGATTGCCGCCATCAATCTGGACATGGTGGGCGAAGACCTGGTCAAGACGAATTCGCGGATGAACATTTCGCGCACGCCGGAATCGCTGCCGTCGTTCATCAATGTGCTGATGGAAGATGTCGCCGAGCAGGTGGAAGCGGCGGAGCTGGTCTCGCCCAACGGCTCGCATCATTTGTTCTTCTGGCGCATGACGCCGTACAGCACGGGCAGTGACCACGACATGTTCAACGACGGCAACGTGCGCGTGCCCGCGGTGCAGATCGGCCACTGGCCGGATTGGACGCACCACACGAATGAAGACACGCTCGACAAAGTGGATACGACGACGCTGTTGCGCTCTGGCGTGCTGGCGACGAGTGCGGCGGCCTGGATGGCCACGGCGGGGGATACCGATGGAATGCGTTTCGCACAATACATTGAGAAACTTCCGATCTTGGGCGCAACTAAGAAAGGAGTGGCTTGGCTTACGGCGAAGGAGCTCGTCGAAGTGGAACCCGTCCTGGGCCCTGGCGGCCACTCAGCCCCAATGATTTACCCAGCCTCGAAAACATTTCTGCTAACTGTAATCAATCAAGTGAGTTTGCAAGCCGCCACCTTGCGTTCAGTGCGTTCGCTGCTTACGCCGGCTGCAGCCGCGCGCTTAGAACAGTGGGTGAGAGCAGAGGCTCCCGAGTGGCCCGGGGACCAGCCGACTCTTCGCAAGCGAGACTCGACACAGGCGGTGAGCCCCATGGATCGAGTGCCGAAGAAGAACTTTCTCGGGCCGATCAACGATGGGCCGTCGTCACCGTGGTTCCGACAAACCATGGGTGCGGACTACTCCTGGTGGCAGGAACAGTCGCATAAAGTGCCGCTCTTCGAATTGATCGTGTATGAAGCCGGAAACTTTGCCGATGGAAAACGCACGCTGGCCGAAATTCGGGATTGTGTCTCGGCGGAATATGGCGAGCTGCCCGCGGGCTTGATCGAAGGCATTTTCGATCGCTTGGCAAAGATCGGCCTCGTCGAGTGGGTGGAAAAGAAATAGCAACCACGGATTCACACGGATGGACACAGATAAGAGAATGCCAGGAACGCAAGAATCCGGCCCTCACCCCCATCCGTGTGTATCTGTGTGCATCCGTGGTTTCAAACTCTGATGCTGGCATACCTCTGCGGCCCAATTGAATTCGCTTCGGACGGCGGCAAGATGTGGCGCCGCAAGCTGACGCCATTCCTGCGCGAAGAGCTGGGCCACCGCGTCTACGATCCCGCCGAGGACGAAAAGAAAAACCTCACCGATGAGGAAACGGCCAACTTCCGCGAATGGAAAAAGACCGACGTGGAGCGTTTCCGCCGTGTGGTGCGCAAAATCATCCAATTCGATCTCGACCTGATCGAAAACAAAGCCGACTACCTCATTTGTCATCTGGACACAGGGACGTCAGCGGGCGTTTCAAGCGGCGGCACCCCAGCGGAGCTGACCGCGGCGCATCGCAAAGGCATTCCGGTGTATCTGGTGACGCCGATGCCTGCTGAGGAAGTGAGCGGCTGGATGCTGGCCTGCGCCGATCACGTGTTTGCAACAGTGGACGAGCTCAAGAAGTCCCTGCAGTCGCGTTACAGCCGAGAAAAACAGACTCCGCTGTGGAAAGAATGAAGAACTAGAAAATGGAAAATAGAAGTTAGTGGCGCAACTCAGGTCGCTGCGGGTGGCTATTGTCCATTTTCTCTTTTCTATTTTCTTTCTCATGCAAAAGATCTTGATAGCGGTGGGGAGCACGCGGCGGCCGAAATTGAACGCCGTCCGCGAAGCCCTGAGCGTTTTCGGGCCTTCGCTCGATTCGAACGTGCAGTTCGACGTTGTTGGCGTGGAAGTCGAAAGCGGCGTGGGCCACACGCCTACTACCCGCGCCGAATTGATGACCGGAGCGCGGCAGCGCGCGGAAGCCCTCGCGCGCATGGCGCGTGAGCGTCCAGAAGCTGCAGGATGGCGCTATTTCGTGGGTCTCGAGGGCGGCCTCGACGTGATCCGCGAGAACGGCCGCCGCCTCGTCTTCCTCGAGAATTGGGCCTACGTCAGCGACACCGCGGGGCGCAGCGCCTACGGCCAGTCCGGCGGCATACTGATCCCCGATCCGCTGGCCGCCGAAGTCCTTGATCGCGGCGTGGAGCTGGCCGCCGCGATTGACGCCTACGCCGGTGGTCACGGTATTCGCGACGCGCAAGGCGCCTGGGGCGTGCTCACGCTCGATTTGATCACACGCCAGGACGCCTTTCGAACGGCCGTGATCAGCGCGTTCGCCCCGTTCTACAATGCCAGTCTCTATCCGTGAACCAAAAAGTGGCAGTCGGCGGTAGGCAGAAATCGAAAAACGGAAAATCGAAAATTAGGCAGGCAAAATGTGGCGCACAGTGAATTTCCACAGGCGAGTGTGTTAGCTTTGCGGCGGCGGTACAATAAACTGGGAGGCGAGCGAGCGTGGACATCGTCAAGGGCAACATGGGCTGGATCGAGGTCATCGTCGGACCGATGTTTTCCGGCAAGAGCGAAGAACTGATCCGGCGTCTGCGGCGCGCGGAGATCGCGCGGCAGCGCGTGCAGATTTTCAAGCCGCTAATTGACCAGCGCTATTCGAACACGGAAATCGTCTCTCACTCTGGCCACGGCATCCGCTCAGACCTGGTGAAGACCGCGGCCGACGTGTTGGTGAGCGTCGAAGCGCGCACTGAAGTGGTGGGAATTGACGAAGCGCAATTCCTCGGCGAAGGCGTGCTCGACGTTTGCACGAAACTCGCGGACATGGGCAAGCGCGTGATCGTCACCGGCCTCGACACCGATTATCTGGGCCGCCCCTTCGAGCCCATGCCGCGCCTGCTGGCCATCGCGGAAGAAATCACCAAGCTGCTGGCCATCTGCGTGCGCTGCGGCAACCCCGCGGTGCACACGCAGCGCCTGGTGGCTTCGGAAGACCTGATCGTGGTCGGTGCGGGCGGGATGTACGAGGCGCGCTGCCGGCGTTGCTTTGAGCCGCAACTCGCGCACGAAAAGGTGGAAGCCGAAAAAAAAGAACCTGAGAAGGCCCGGGCCGCGACGAGCTAGGTCTTGCCCTGAAAAATCCCCAAATAGAGTCTGCGCCGGATCATCACGCACTTGTAGCCCGGGTCTTCAGACCCGGGGCTCTTGCAGCCGTTTCCGAGAAACCCCGCCTACGAAGAGGCGGGCTACACTCCCCTAAACAGAACATTCCGCGCGGAGATTTGCAACGAGGGCGCGGTGCTTCGCGCAGCCAATTATTTTGAGTGACCCGGTGCCCCGCGAGCGCTCAGCCAGCCGAAGCGCGCGCTCGATTCGCGCCTCGCTCGCGCGCCATTCGCGCTCATCGAACGCGCCGCGCCGCCGCGCCTCGGCGACCGCCTCAATCGCCGGCCCCACCAGCGACCAATCGTGGCACAGTGCAACCATGTTCGCTTCCCGCGCGCAAACTCTCCACCGCAGCTTCGCCCGCGCCGTAGCGCCGCGAAATGGCGCCCATGCCTAAGTCGTCGGCGAGAATCACGCCACGGAAGCGCAGCCGCCGCCGCAGGATTCCGTGCAGCACCGTTCGCGAGAGCGTCGCCGGATTCGCCCGATCAATTTTTTGCAGCAGGATGTGCGCAGTCATCACCGTTGCCACTCCCGCCCGGATCGCTGTTCGAAAGGGAACCAGTTCGCGCGCGTTCAACCGATCCATGTCTCCGTTGAACACCGGCAAGTCTTCGTGCGGATCCACCACGGCATCACCGTGGCCGGGAAAATGTTTCGCGCAAGTCAAAATTCCCTCGCGTGCCATGCCCCAAATAAACGCTTTGCCAAATTCGCCCACTCGTTTCGGATCGGCGCCGTAGCTGCGGACCTTTGTCACCGGGCTTTCGGGATTCACATGCAGATCGAGCATCGGCGCGAAGTCCAGGTTCACTCCCACCGCGCGTAATTCCGCTCCCATGGCCTGCGACATCTTCGCGATGAGCTTTGGGTCTCCCCGTTCACCGAGTTCTGCGGGCGACGGCCACTGCGTGAACGGTTCGGGCAGCGAAAACGGTGTTCCGCCTTCCTGATCGATCCCGATGATCACCGGGCGTCCTGCGGCGCGGCGGATCTCCGTCGTCAGAGCGCGGAGGCTCGCAACGTCCGTCCAGTTCCGGCGGAAAATCGCCACTCCGCCGAGCCCGCGCGCCAGCAGCGCGCGCAGTTCGCGTGGCAGGCCCGCCGCAGGCACGGAAGTGCCGCCAAATCCGAGAAAGAAGTGGCGCAGGATGCTCGAATCGGGTTGCGGCTTCGCGGCCATCTGCTATGATTCGCGCGCCCAGACTACTGTCATTCCGGAGGAGCGTAAAGTTGAGAATCGAATCGCGTGCGCCAACGCGAATCGACCTGGCGGGCGCCACGCTGGATATCTGGCCGCTTTATCTTTTCCATGAGGGCGCCCTCACGGTGAACGTGGCCATCAGCCGCTACGCCTCGTGCATGATCGAGACGCACGGCTGGCCGCGGCCTGGGCGCAAGCGCGACCGTCGCATCGTCCTCGTCTCCCGCGATACCGGCAAGCAGGAGTCGTTTTCCTCGTTCGAACGCTTGGCGCAGGCCGGCCGCTACAAGCTCCCTCTCCTCGCTCATCTCGTGCGCATCTTCCGCCCCGCGACCGGCTTTTCGCTCATCACCGATTCCGAAGCGCCCGCGGGCGCGGGCATCGGCGGCTCGAGCGCGATGGCCGTGGCGATATGCGCTGCGCTCGATCGCCTCACCGGCGCCGGGCTTTCGCCGCGCGAGTGGATACATCTCAGCCGCGACGCCGAAGCCATCGTCATCCGCGTCCCCGCCGGCACGCAGGATCACTATCCGCCGGCGTTTGGCGGAGCCAACGCGATTCACCTCGAGCCCGGCAGCGAACGCCGCGAACCTCTGCTCGTGGACCTCGACGAGCTCGAGCGCCGCCTGGTGCTCTGTTACTCGGGCAAGCCGCGGCAATCCGGCATCAACAACTGGGAAGTCTTCAAGGCGCACATCAACGGCGATCGCCGCGTCTGGCTCAATCTCGAACAGATCACCATGGTTGCGCGCCGCATGCGCGAAGCGCTCCTCCGCGCCGAATGGGAGGAAGTAGGCCGGCTGATGCGCGAGGAGTGGGAATTCCGCCGCCGCAACCTGGCCACGATCTCGACTCCCGTGATTGACCGCATCATCGCATCGGCGCGCCGCCAGGGAGCGCTCGGCGGCAAAGTCTGCGGCGCGGGCGGCGGAGGCTGCGTCGCAATTTGGACAGAGCCCGACGCGCGCGAACGTGTGGAGACCGCCGTCGCCGACGCCGGCGGCCAGTTGCTCCCCATCCGCATTGATCGCGCCGGCGTCCGCGTGCGCGTCCGCAAATGAGCGCGCCGCCGCTCCCTTCCGGCAGCCCCGGCGGCCCGCAGCAACAGTCAACGTTTTTTCTCGATCCCCGCGGGCGGCTTCGCCCCGGCCTCCGCGCGCTTTTTTTCCTCCTGCCCGGCTTCGTAATCTTCGTCCTGCTGCACGCTCTCATCTACGGGGTGCTGATCCATCGGACCTCTTTTCTTACCGCGCTGACAATCTCCCGTAGCTTGATCACTCTCGTACTTTTGCTCCTGAGCTGGGCGTACCTCCGGGGTATGGACGGCCGTAGCTTTCGCGCCCTGGGCCTGTGGTTTTATCGCGGATGGGGCAGGGAACTCTTCCGGGGCTGCGCATTAGGCTTCGCGATGATGGCGCTGACGGTGGCGGCTCTCGTCGCGGGCCGCGGCGTGCACTACCTCGGCTTCAACCATGGCGCCGCGCAGTTGTCCCTCATTCTCCTCCGCACCCTCGCCCTCTTTCTCGTTGGCGCGGCTGCCGAAGAAGTCCTCTTTCGCGGGTACGGTTTCCAGCGACTGGTGGATTCCATCGGCGCGATCGGCGCGGTCACCGTGATGTCCACGTTTTTCGGAGCTGTGCATATCGGCAACGGCTCGGCCACCGCTCTCTCCACGGCGAACACTGTCCTCGCCGGCGTGATTCTCAGTCTGGCCTATTTGCGCACGCGCGCGTTGTGGCTCCCCATCGGCTTGCACTGGGCTTGGAATTTCTTCCAGGGCGAAATCTTCTCGCTTCCGGTGAGCGGCATCCCCTTTGCCAAGCCGTTGCTGCGCGCCGTCGCCGTCGGCCCCGCTTGGTTTACCGGTGGAGATTATGGCCCCGAAGGCGGCCTGGCCGTCACCGTGGTCGCCCTGGCCGGAATCCTTTGGCTGGCCCGCACCAGGCGACTTGCCCCTTCCCCTGCGATGCAAGAAGTCTTAGAATAAAGACCGGGTGACGTATGTTCCGCTGGGCATGTATCGCCTTCTCCGTGCTCCTGATGGGTGAAGCGGATGTCCCCGTCGTATTGCACCTGAAACCCCCGTCTCAGAAACAAGTGGAGTTTCCCCCGGATCAGAATCTTCCCCTGCTGCCCGACCTTGGCCAGAACTCCGCGCCCCCCGCACAAAAGACCGACGCCAAAACGGACCCGAAGTCCGCGTCGAAGACCGCCCCGCTCCAGCCCGAATCGCGGCTGGCCATCGTGCGCTTCGTCTCCGGAGAATTCGCAAAAGCCATTCGCCCGCTCCCGTCGGGGAAAAAGGGTTTTCGTATGGCTGCAGGCAAACCGGTGGACGATAAGGCGCTGCGCGTGGCCGTTTCGCGCAGTGGTCCCGCAGTGAATACCGGCGATCAAGTGCAGATCACACGCATCGAGTTCAAGGACCACGAAATTGTTTTCGATTTGAACGGCGGCGGCCGGCAGAAAACTCGCTGGCGTGACCGCGTCCAGGTCAGCCTCGGCGGCAGTGGGCCCACGCCCGGCGTGAGCGCCGGCGGTGTCGGCTCCGCCGCGCCCGGCTATCAGGGCAACGGCTCGACCCTCTACCTCGAATTCGGCAAGTCCCTGCCGGACATGACCCCGGACGAGCTGAAGCAGATGCTTGCGGGCATTCTCGATTTTTCCAAGCAGCGCTCTGCTGCGGTGCAATGGGTGCAGACGCTCCCGCCCGAAGTCCAGCAGGCTATCAAGGATAAGAAAGTGATCGCGGGGATGAGCCAGGAAGAAGTGGTGGCCGCAGTGGGCAAGCCGGAGCGCAAGGTTCGCGAGCGCGATGCCACCGGCAACGAGGTCGAAGACTGGATCTACGGCCGCCCGCCCGACAAAATGACCTTCGTCACCTTCCTGGGCGACAAAGTCGTCCGCGTCCGCGAGTACAACAACTGAATTGATCCCCTCGTTTGACTTTTTCCCACCTGCGCCCTAGCATCTTTCCTGCCGCTGAGGGAAATCCCAACTGTAGACGTCGCGCGCAACTCATTTTCCGGAGGAAGCATGTCGATCAAAGTGGGCATTAACGGGTTTGGCCGCATCGGGCGCAACATCCTGCGCGCCACGCTGGGCAACCCCGAGATCCAGGTCGTCGCCGTGAACGACATCACCGATTCGAAGACGCTGGCGCACCTGCTGAAGTACGACTCCATCCTCGGCAATCTTTCGAACAAGGTGACCCACACCGACGATTCCATCGCCGTGGACGGCAAAAGCTTTCGCGTGTTCAAAGTGAAGGACCCTGCCGAGCTGGATTGGGCTTCGGTGGGCGCCGAAATTGTCGTCGAGTCCACTGGACTGTTCACCAAGGGCGCCGACGCGCGCAAACACATTCGCGGCCCGGTGAAAAAAGTGATCATCTCCGCGCCAGCCGCAGATCCTGACCACACCATCGTCCTCGGCGTGAATGAAAAAACCTACGACCCGGCCAAGCACCACGTGGTTTCGAACGCTTCCTGCACCACGAACTGTCTCGCGCCCGTCGCCAAGGTCATCCTCGATAATTTCGGCTTCACCGTCGGCACCATGACCACGATCCACTCCTACACCAACGATCAAAAACTGCTGGATCTGCCGCACAAGGATCTGCGCCGCGCGCGCGCTGCTGCTCTTTCGATGATCCCGACCTC